>CAZKTF010000017.1:12736-28678 GCA_964555565.1 uncultured Planctomycetota bacterium
GGCGCGGCGGCGCCACATGGCTGAACGGCCAGCCCCTGGAGGAGGCCTGCGACCTCAGGGTGGGAGACCGGGTCACGATCGGACGCACGCACGTGACGCTGGACGCCATCCTCGCCCACCCCCGGACCTCCCTGCCGCTGCCCGCTCCCGCCGCGCCGCCGGTCCCCGCCGCGCCGCCGGTCGCCGGGGCCCCCGCCCCCGACCTGCCCCCGGACTCGGCGCTGCGGCCGCCGGGGGAGCCGAACCTCGTGAAGGACCTCCTCTCGCGCAGCGGCGTCCTCCGGCTGTTCTCGAAGGAGCCCGAGACCGCATCGGCCGCGGCGCCCGCCCCGGCGCACCCGTCGCCGCCCGCCGCCGACGTCTCCGCGGGCTTCTCCACGGCGGTCCTCCGCTCCCCGGGCGGGGACGGGGAGGAGGAGGCCCGCGCGCTCCGCCGGATCCTCGAGATCAACAAGCGCCTCTCGCGCGAGACCGACGAGGACCGGCTCCTCGACCGCATCCTGGACGCCGCCGTGGACCTCACGGGCGGGGACGCCGCACGGGTCTGGCTCACCGTCGAGGGGGGCGGGCTCACCCTCCGCAGGGCCCTCGGCGGGGCGGGCGGCGAGGAGGAGGGAAGGCGGCTCGCCGAGGAGGCGCTGCGCCAGGGTCGGGCCGCCCCCGCGACCTCGGGACCCCCCGCGCTGGGGGTCCCCCTGCGGGGCGAGACGGGGCCCGTGGGAGTCCTCGCCCTGGAGCGGGCCGCGGGGCGGGAGCCCTTCGGGCGGCGGGCCGGGGCCCTCCTCGAGGCCTTCGCCGACCAGGCGTCGCTCGCGCTCCAGACCGCCCGGCTCGTCCGGGAGAACCGGGCCCGGACCGGGGACCTGGAGGCCGCGGGGCGGCGGCTCGAGGAGGCGAACCTCCGCCTCGAGGACCTGCTCCGGCGGCGCACCGTGGAGCTGGAGAGCGCCCGGGAGGAGGCGGCCCGGGCCCGCGACTCGCTCGGCCTCAAGTACCGCTACGACCGCATCATCGGACGCAGCCCCGTCATGCGCACCGTCCTCGCCCTCCTCGACCGCGTCACGGCCTCGACGGTGCCCGTCCTCGTGGAGGGGGAGAGCGGGACCGGCAAGGAGCTGGTCGCGCGGGCGATCCACTTCAACGGGCCCCGCGCCGGCGGCCCCTTCGTCGTGGAGAACTGCGCCGCGGTGCCCGACACCCTCATCGAGAACGAGCTCTTCGGCCACGAGCGGGGCGCCTTCACCGGGGCGGACCAGGCCTCCGAGGGGATCTTCGAGCGGGCCGACGGGGGGACCGTGTTCCTCGACGAGGTCGGGGACATGAGCACGGAGATGCAGAAGAAGGTGCTGCGGGTCCTCCAGGAGGGGGAGGTCCGCCGGGTGGGGGGGAAGACGGTGCGCCGGGTGGACGTGCGGGTCCTCGCCGCCACCAACCGGGACCTCGCCCGCATGGTCCGCGAGGGGAAGTTCCGGGAGGACCTCTTCTACAGGATCTGCGTCGTCCGCGTCCGGATCCCGCCGCTGCGGGAGCGGCGGGAGGACGTCCCGATCCTCGCCGCCCACTTCCTCGACCGGATCGCCGCGGAGTCCGGCGGGGCGGCCCCGCGCCTGGAGGCCGACGCGCTCGACGCCCTGACCGCCTACCACTGGCCGGGGAACGTGCGGGAGCTGGAGAACGAGATCCGCCGGGCCGCCACCCTGGCCGAGGGGACCATCTCCCGCGAGGTCCTCTCCCCGCACGTGCGGGGGGGGCGCCTCCCCGCGGGCCCCGCGGCCCCGGGCTCGCCGGAAGCCCCGGCGGCGGCCGGGAGGAGCCTGCGCGAGGCGGTCGAGGAGCTGGAGAGGGGGCTCGTCGCGGGGGCCCTCGCCTCCACCGGGGGCAACCGGACGCGGGCCGCCGCGGCGCTCGGCCTCTCGCGCCTGGGCCTCCGGAAGAAGATGGCCCGCTACGGCGTGCAGGGTTAGAGTAGGTCGTCGGTCGGTTTCCGGGGGGGCGAAGCGCCCCGGGGCCGTCCGCGCGCGCCCGGGGCGAGGGGGTCTCGGGAGAGTGGGCCGGCGCGCCCGGGTCCGACGGCATGCCCCCGGTCCGGGACCCCCCGCGGCAAGGCCGTTCCGCGGCGCACGTCCGGCCCGGGGCTGACGGCAGGTCCGCCGCTCGAGGAGCGCGTATGCCCCGCCTGATCGTGACGTGCGCCGGGAAGACCCGCACGGTCGAGGTCGGCGAGGACTCGGTCTCCGTCGGGCGCACCCCCGAGAACGCCGTCGCCGTGGACGACATCGGGGCCTCCCGCAAGCACGCCCAGATCATCCGGATCGCGCGGGGCTGGGAGCTCGTGGACCTCGGCAGCCGCAACGGGACCAAGGTCAACGGCACCCCCGTCAAGCGGGCCGTCCTGAAGAGCGGGGACGTCATCCAGATCGGCGCCGCCGAGATCCGCTTCGAGGACGGTCCCGCGGGCGGCGCGCCCGGCGGGGACATCGAGGTCGAGGAGCTGGACCTGGAGGGGGAGGCGGCCCCCGCGGCCCCCGTCGCGGGCCGCGGCCCCGCGGGCGGCGCCCCCTCCACGGCCGGCGCCTGCGTCCTCCGCGTCCAGGGGGGGGAGCGGGAAGGCCAGGAGATCCCCCTCACGGCCGTCCGCACGACCTTCGGCCGCAAGTCCTCCAACACCCTGTCCTTCCAGGACGCGGCGGTGTCCGGGGTGCACTGCGAGATCACGCGCGAGTCGAGCGGCTTCGTCCTGCGCGACCTCGGGTCCACCAACGGGACCATGGTGGACGGGGAGCCGGTGGTCGAGACGGTGCTGCGCCACCAGTCCCGCATCCGGATCGGGAACCAGCGGTTCCTCTTCGTAGACAGGACCGTCGCCGACATCGAGTCCACGCTCTCCTCCGCGGAGGAGGGGGAGTGGGGGATGATGCGCGGCGAGATCGACGTCGCCGCGGGACGGCGCGGCGGCGCCGCCGGGGTCCTCGTGGCGATCGCCGTGGTCGTCGCGGCCGGCGCGGGCGGCGCCTGGCTCGTGGCGAGGGCCCCGAAGCGCCAGGAACTGGCCGAGGTCAAGGACAACCGCATCGTGGACGCCTCCTTCGAGATGGAAGAGGCCCGCTGGAGCTCCGAGGAGGGCGTGGAGGCCTCGGCCCGGGTCGTGGGGGCGGACGAGAAGCCCGTCGGCGCCTCCGGCACGCACTCGCTGGAGGTCTCCGGCCCGCCGGGCGGCGTCGCCCGCGTGGCCTACCGCGGTTCCATGGGGGGGAGCGCCACCGCGGAGCCCCCGGTCGCCCCGGGCAGCGTCCACCAGGTCTCGGCCCGCGTGGACGGGGGCCGCGGGGCGGTCCTCGTCACCTGGCTCTCCCCCGCGCGCACCTTCCCGCCGCGCACCGTGGCGACCCCCGTGGTCTCGGGGGCGTGGGCCACCACCGAGGCGGTCCTCGTCGCCCCCCCCGGCGCCGACCGGGCGCGCATCGAGCTCGCGGTCTTCGGCGGCGGCACGGCCCGCTTCGACGACGTCGTCTTCCGCAAGCAGGAGGGGGCGGCGCCCGCCGAGTCGATCTCGCTGGCCGGGAACCTCCAGGTCCGGGGGGACCGGCTCGGGCGGGTGGAGGCCCTGCGCAGCGGCGAGGTCATGTTCCTCGACGCCGGCTTCGCCCCCGGCCCCGACGCCCCCGAGGACGTCCTCCTCGGGGCCTCGGCGACCGTCTCCGCGGCGGGGGGCACGCTCGCCCTCGCCGGGACCCTGGGCGGGGAGGGCGGGGCGGGCTTCGAGGTCTCCGTCGCCGCCGCCGAGGGCGGGGCCGAGATCACCTGCGCCCCGAAGGGCTCCGCGCCCGGGGGCTTCACGTTCACGTGCCCGGGGGCCCTGGAGCGCGGCGGCGCGAGCCTCATCTTCGAGCGGACCGCCCGGGTGCTCCCGGAGAGCGGCGAGGCGAAGGAGAGCGGGGTGCGGAAGCTCATCCTCGCGGTGGGCGGCGACCGGGCCCCCTTCGTCCTCTCCGCCCCCGAGGGGGTCCCCGGCTTCGAGTTCCGGTCGGTCCGGGCCCCGGGGGGGCTCCGGATCACGCTCTCCCCCGCGGACCCCGCCGCGGGCCCCGACGCGCGGAGGGTGCGGCTCGCCGTGGACCTCGGCCGCGAGGACGCGGCGGCGGACCGCATGCTCCGCGAGGCCGCCGCGCTGGAGTCCGACGGGAAGCTGGGCGCGGCCGCGGCCCTCTACGGCCGGGCGGCCATCGAGTTCCACTACCGCGACGCCATCCGGAAGCGGGCCGAGGAGGCGGGGAAGGCGCTCCTCGACCTGGGGGGCGCGGAACTCGCCCGGGCCCAGCAGTCCCTCAGGGCCGGCCGGCGCTTCCACAGCGGCCGGGACCTCGCCGCCGCGGCCGCCCTGGGGAACAGGCTCGCCGCCCGGTTCGAGGGCCACAAGCTCGGCGAGGACGCCGGGGCGGTCGCGACCGCCGCGGAGTCCGCCCTCGGCGCGGTGACGGTCCACGAGGTCGAGCAGGAAGCGGAGCGGATCCACGACCGGGCGCGCGACTACGTCCAGGCGGGCCAGCTCCAGCTCGCCCTCAGCCTGCTCCGGGAGGTCGTCCGGATCTGCCCGCCGGGGGCCGCGGTCCGGGGGATGGCCGAGAAGGAGATCCCCCTCCTCGAACAGCAGCTCAGGTCGCGCAGCAGGGCGGAGTTCGAGATCGGGGCCAAGAAGTAGGCAGGCCGCAGCGGAGGTCGCCGCATGGGAACGGGTGTCGGGGTCACGGTCGGGTCTTCCAGCCTCCGGGCCATGGCGGTCCGGCGCAAGGGACCCCTCTGGCAGGTCACCGCCGCGACGGCGGGCGGGCTCGCGGCCGGCGACGACGCCGCGCGGGTGGCCGAGGCGCGCGGCGCGCTGGCGGCCGCCTCCCTCCGCGGGGAGGCCCTGGCGGGCCTGACCGGCAAGGACCTCATCGTCCGCTACACCCACGTCCCCCGGGTCCCGGACTGGCGGCTCGAGATGCTCATGCGGTTCGAGATCCAGGAGGTCTCGGAGCAGTCCGGCGGGGACGTGGCCGCGGACTGGGCGCTGCTCTCGCTCCCGGCGGCGGCGGGCTCGGACCAGACGGTCCTCGTGGCGCTGGCCCGCAACGCCCACCTCCGGCCGCGCCTGGAGGCCCTCGCCGCCGCGGGTCTCTCCTCCCTCGGCGGCTGCCCGCGCTCCGTGGCGCTCTACCACGCCTTCGTGACCAACGCCAAGGTGCCGCCCGGCGAGGTGACGATGATCCTCCACCTCGGCGGGGAGAACACCGACGTCGCGATCCAGAGGGACGGGGCCCTGCTCTTCGCCCGGAACCTGGTGGGGGGGGGGCGGCCCTTCACGGAGGCCCTCGTCCAGGCCTTCCACGTGGCCCCCGAGACCGCCGAGAAGATGAAGATCCAGAAGGGGAACGTGACCCCGCGGGGCCGGGCCCGCTACGCCGACTCCTCCGAGGAGAAGGTCGCGAACTCCCTCCTCGGGGTCGCCGGGACCGTGGTCTCCGCGGTCCACTCCTCCCTCATGTTCTGCAAGGCGCAGACGAAGCTCTCCGACCTCCGCATCGACCGCGTCGTGCTCTCGGGGGGCGGGGCACGGATGCGAAAAATCCCCGAGTACCTCTCCCAGGCCCTGGGGATCCCCGTGGAGCCCTTCGACCCCTTCGAGACCGTGGACCTCTCGGCGCTCCCGGCCGAGACGGCCGAGGCCGTGCGGGTGGACGGGCAGGGGATGGCGGCGGTGCTCGGCCTCGCCCAGATGGCGGCGGACCGCAAGGCCTTCCGCCTGGAGATCCTCCCCGAGGCCGACCGCAAGCGCCGCGTGTTCCTCGAGAAGACCGCCTGGCTCATCGCCTCGGGGGTCCTGGCCGCGGGGGGGCTGGTGTTCCTCTACGGGAGCGCCGCCGCCCAGGAGTCCGCCGCCAACCTCAACCGCAGGAAGATGGCCGAGAAGGCCTCCTGGGCGGAGTCGCAGCGGGGCAAGGAGGCGAAGCTCCTCGAACGGCTGGCCGCCTCCGGGGCGCGGCAGAACCTCCTCGTCCGCGAGACGGCCCTGGGCCCGCGGGTCATCGAGGCCCTGGACATGGTCCAGGAGGACCTCGACCGCAAGCCGGAGTACCAGGCCATCCACTTCACCAGGGTCTCCGCCAGGTTCGACCGGGAGGCGATGCCGAAGAGGCTCCTAGCCGCCCTGGCGGGCGAGGGGGCCGCGAGGGAGGGCGAGGGGGCCGGCAAGGAGGGCGGGGCCGCGGACGGGGGAGGGAAGCCCGGGGCGGCCAGGGCCGGCGGGGGCGCCGAGGGGGCGGAGGCCCTCAAGCTCGAGGTCGGCACCGTCACCTTCGAGGCCACCGTGAAGGCGGTGGACCGGGATCCGGGCCAGGTCTACGGGGACTTCAACCAGGCGCTCGAGAAGGTCGCGCAGGAACGCCTCGCGCGGGGCTACCTCGATTTCCCCGGCGGCTACCAGCCCCAGAAGGGCAAGGAGTCGGGCACCTTCCGCCTCCGGTTCGTGTTCTTCGACGGGACGCGGGGGAAGTAGCCCGTGGACGAACTCCTCCAGAAGCACCGGGCCTTCGCCCTGTCGGTCCTCGTCGGGGGGTTCGTGTTCCTCGTCGCCCTCATGGTGCGGGGGTGCGGCGTCTACACGGTGGACCTGAAGCAGCGCCGGACCGAGGTCGTCGCCCAGGGCCGCGCGATCACCGCCACGCCGGTCCCCAACGACGACCGGCTGCGCGCGCTCGAGGGGCTGGTCAAGACGGCCGAGGAGAAGGTCGCGGCCCTGGCGAACATGACCGGCCACACGCTCGTCGGCGAGGCCCTCCAGGAGGAGTGCATCACCGCCATCCTCGGCGTCATCGGGGCCGCGACCCCCGACAAGGTCGCCGACTACCGCGACCTCGCGCGCCGGCTCCCCAACGTGTGCCTCAGCAACCTGGTGGGCGAGGTGGGCCGCGTCCTCCAGTCCCGCGCGGCCCAGAACGGGGTGGAGGTGGCCGAGGACAACCTGGGCCTCCAGGGGGCGACCTTCCAGGCCGAGGACCTCGACCGCAACCTGGCCGGGCTGGCCATCATCACCCGCGTCGTGGACCGGGCGATCCAGGCCGGGGTGCTCCGGATCGACTCCATCGTGCCGGGCGGCAGCGTGCGCACCGCGGGCGGGAACCAGAGCCAGCCCTTCGTGCGCTCCTACACGGTCCAGTTCAAGATGCGCGGCGACGCCGCCGCGCTCACGGACGTCCTCCGCTCCCTGAACGAGCGGGACCGCGAGGGGAAGGGCCGCCGTGTCGTCCTCGAGGAGTTGAGCTCCCTCGGCCGGACCACCGGGGTCCGGGCCGGCGAACCGGTGGAGCTCGTGTTCCGGGCACGCCTCTTGCTCGTGAACCTCGAGGCGAAGGAGGAGGAGAGCCGGTGAACCGCGAGAAGGTCCTCCTGCTGGTGGTCCTGGGACTCCTGGGCGGGGTCTACGGGATGGGCGGGAAGTACGACCCCGTCCCCGTGCCCAGCCCGTCCTCCCCGTCGGAACTGCCCCCCCTCGTGGAGGTCGCGGTCCCCGGGTTCCGCGCCCCGGGCCCGCCGCCGGTGCGCTCGCTCCTGGACGAGTTCTCCGAGCTCGCGGCCCCCGAACTGACCACGCTCCCCGACTTCCCCGCGATCCCGATCCCCGTGGCCTCCCCGCCCGTGCGGCCGGGCCCCGCGCTCTGGGCCGCGCCGGGGCTCCGCTGCGACCTGGTGGAGGCGGCCGAGGCGGAGGTCGAGGTGACGCCGGACGAGGCGGCCGCCGCGGCCGCCGCGACCGCCGCGGGTGCCGCCCCGCCCCCCGAGGAGAAGCCGAAGGAGGCCCCGCCCCTGGACATGGCGAAGTTCGACTGGATCGCCACGCCCGGGGCCCTCGGCCACAAGGTCTACGGCCACATCGAGATCGACCCCAGGGACGCGGAGAAGGGCCCCCAGGCGAAGTTCCTCCTGCTGATCGATCCCTCCATGGAGTTCCGGTTCCGGGCGATCGACGAGAAGACCGGCCGGGACGCCATGGTCTGGCCCCAGGCCCGCGCGAGGACGGACAAGCTCGGCTTCGCCGACCTCATCGAGAACGCGTTCTGGACCGAGGCCTTCCTGAAGGGCATCGCCGACGCCCGGGGGCTGCTCCCCACCGCGGCCGAGCCCACGCTCCGGGCGCTCGCCGACTGGATCGCGGAGAAGTCGGAGGGCCCGAAGTACGACCGCCTCCTCGGGCTGGAACACGCGGGGCTGGCCTACCGCGGGGCCCTGCGCCAGAAGCCCGACCCGGGCACGGTCCGGCTGCTCGGGCGCATCTACAGGCGCTCCTACCGGCTGGACGAGGAGCTGGCCCTCTACGGCTGGCACCTCGAGAGGCAGACCATCGCCCGGGACCCGGAGTTCCTCTTCCTCCGCGGCGAGGTGCAGGAGGAGCTGGGGCTCGCGGACGCCGCGCGGAGGGAGTACGAGGAATCCCTCCTCGCGCGGCCCGACCCGGCGGTCCGCCTCCGCCTCGGGCAGCTCCTCCTCCGCTCCGACCGCGCCGAGGACCTGGAGGACGCCGCGAAGGCCTTCGAGGCGGCGGCGTCGCAGGCCACCTCGCCGCAGCAGCGGGTGGAGGCGACCCTCGGCCTCGCCCAGGCCCTCCTCGCCGTGGGGGAGGGGGCGAAGGCGGACCTGGCCCTGGACCGGGTCTCCCCCGCGGACCGGGGCGCGGAGTGGCTCCTCACGCGGGGCGCCGTCCTCTACGGCCAGCCCCGCTCCCGGGGCCCGGACCTGGCCGGGGCGCGGGGGCACTTCGAGGGCGCCCTCTCCAAGTCCCCCGGAGAGCCCCGGGCGCGCACCGCGCTCGCCGTCGTGATGGCGCGGATCGCCGCCGCCGCGTCCGACGCGAAGGAGCGGGCCGACGGGCTCAGGAAGGCCGCCGAGACCGCGGACCTCGCCCTCGGGGACGACGCGCTCAATTACTACTGGCCGCTCGTGGCGAAGGCCTGGGCGCTCCGCGCCGCCGGGGAGAGGTCCAGGGCCGTCGAGAACCTCCAGGAGGCCGTGGCCGCGCTCCCCGGGGAGGCCTACGGCCGCTACCTCCTGGGGGTCCTCCTCCTCCGCGACGGGCTCGCCGCGGAGGCCCGCACGCAGTTCCTGGAGGCCGCCCGGATCGCGCCGGGCTTCCCCGACGCGCTGGCCGGGGTCGGCCTGGCCGGCGGCGGCCCCCCCGGCGAGGCCGCGGAATACCTCCGGCGGGCGGCGCAGCTGGAGCCCGGCTACCCCCTCTGGCCCTTCCTCGCGGCGCGCGTGGCCCTGGCCGACGAGGGGGTGCCTCTGCCCCAGCGCCTGGAGGAGGCGCGGCGGGACCTCGCGGCGATCCTCGAGCGGCCCGAGGGCCGCACCTTCGCCCCGGCCTACGCGCTCCTCAGCGAGGTCCTCTACTACCAGGGGCAGGCCGGCCTCTCGCTCGACCGCATGAACGACGCCGGGAAGCTCCTGACCCCGGTCACCCCCGCGAACAAGCCGCTGGCCGACTGGATCGCCCAGGCCCGCGACAAGGTGGACCGCTGGCTCGGGACGCGGATCTGGCGCGACGACTTCAAGCGCCGCGCCTCGAACACGGTGGGGCGCGGGTGGAAGGAGGACGAGAAGGCCGGGGCGCAGGTCACCCTCGTCGAGGAGGGGGAGGGCGCCGTCCTCATCTCCGGCCGGCACAAGGTCGGGGAGGCCCCGCGGGTCTGGAGGTCCTGGGGGCTGGAGAAGGTCCTCTCCTGCGAGCTGGCCGTGACCGTCGCCCCCAACGAGCTGTGCGACGTCTACCTCTCCCTGATCGCGGCGCCCCAGGGGGCCGGGAACAAGGAGAACGCGAGCCTCCACCTCTGGAAGGGGACCGGCGGGGTGAAGTTCGGCTCGCGGAAGCAGCAGAACGAGCCGGAGATCACGTGGGAGGACATCCCCGGGTTCAAGTGGCCCGAGAACGGGGGGCCGGTCGCCTTCGGCTTCGTCCGCCGGGACAGCAAGGAGGACAAGGGCGAGATCACGGTTACCCTGAACGGCGCCGTGCTCAAGACCTTCGACGAGTTCCTCGGCTTCGCGAAGACCCGGCGCGGGGACTTCCGCGTCGAGATGCGCTGCGACGCCTCGAGCGGCTCCAAGATCGAGGCCCGGCTGGAATGGGTGGAGACATGGCTGGACATCCGCTGACCGCGGCCCGCCGGGGGAGCCCGCGGGGGTTCACCCTCGTCGAGGTCCTGGTCGTCATCGCCATCATCGCCGGGCTCATGGCGCTCGTGGCGGCGATCGTCCCGAAGGCGATCGAGGAGGGAAGGAAGCAGCGGACCCGCAACCTGATCAACAACATCGCGGCCGAGCTGGAGGCCCTCAACGCCGACGCCGAGGCCTTCGGACGCTACCCGCCCACGCACACGAAGGACCTGCGCATCGGGAAGAAGAAGATCGGCGAGGAGCTCGGCGAGCCGAACTCCGTCAACGTGGGGAACGAGACGATCTTCTTCGTCCTCAGCTACCCGGGACTCCCCGGGCACCAGAGCACCACGGAGGCGGAGCAGATCGGGAACACCGACGGGGACTCCTTCCGCGCGAACCGCCTCGGCGGCACCGACGCCCAGGCCCGCGAGTTCATCGACGGCTGGGGCCGGCCGCTCGTCTACTTCCACAGCGCCTCCTACAAGGAGCCCCGCGGGCTCACCACGGTCTCGACCCCGGAGGGCCCGGTCGAGGTGAAGCCGAAGCGCCTCCCCGCCGCGAAGGGGGGGCAGTACCTCGGGGCCGGCTCCTTCCAGATCTTCTCCCTCGGCCGCAACGGGAAGCAGGACGCCGACGACGACGAGGACTCGGACGACGTCGTCTACTCGGGGAAGTGATGCGCGCCCCCGCGGCCCCGCCGATCGCGCGCGGGATGACTCTCCTCGAGATCCTGGTCGTCTTGGCCCTCGTGGGGATCCTCATGGGCCTGGGGATCGGGGGGTACCTCCGCCTCGGGCGGCAGGGGGTCTGGCAGGCCGAGGTGGGGCGGGTCCTGTCCGCCATCAACCGGGTCCGCAACGCCTCCCGCGCCCATCCCGCGGCCCTCGAGGTGATGGCCGGGGACCCGGAGAAGGGCCTCAACGGGATCCGGGGGATGGAGTTCGACCGGCTCTTCTACAGCCAGTGCGAGCCCCCGGAGCCCGGGGAGGACGCCGGCGTCCTCCAGGGGGCCATGGACCGCAACGGCTCCCTCCCCGGGGGGGTCAAGTTCGAGAACGGCGTCATCGGGAAGTGCCTCGACCTGGGGGGCGTGGGTGCGGTGGACTGCGGCGACCACCCGGCCTACGACGTGACGGACGGGATCTCCATCAGCCTCTGGGTCTTCCCCTCGAGCCTCCGCGGCGGGACCCTCGTGCAGCGGGGGCCGAACCTCGGGGTCTCGCTCGTCCCCGCGGGGGATGCCCTCACGGTGCTGTTCGAGCTGGGGCTCACGCAGGGGAAGGATGCGGCGCCCGGCAAGGCCCCCTCCTCCGCCGTCCCGGAGTCGCACACCTACCAGCCGAAGGCGCTCCGGGTCCGCGAGAAGCAGTGGATCCGGATCGTGGTCGCCTACGAGCGGACCCCCGAGGGGGGGACGGTGACGATCGCCGCGGACCAGGGGTTCGGGCCCGTGGAGCACCTGCGCGTGGAGGAGAAGGGGTCCATGCTGGCGATGGTCCCCTCCAGGGGGGCCGAACTGCTCCTCGGCGGGGGGCGGATCCCCTTCCACGGGATGATCGACGACGTCCGGATCGACGGGGTCATCGGGGAGGAGCCCCGCCCCTTCGCCGCCGGGGTCAAGGTCCTCGGACCCTCCCGGCGGATCCGCTTCCTGTCCGGCAAGCTGGACCCGGCCCGCCACCAGCAGGCGGAGACCATCGTGCTCGTCTCCGGGGACCGCCGGCGGGAGATCGTGATCGGCCTCGAAGGGAGCGTGCTGGAGAAATGATGGGGTCTGACCTCGGGCGCCCATCCGGTTGCGCAGCACGTCACGCGAGGCGCCCGGGGTCTGACCCCTCGGGGAGCCCGTCCACGCACGGCGCTCCGCCCTTCGCGCACCGCCCTCGCTCCACTTCGGGGACGCCGTCACCCACTGGGCGCCCGAGGTCAGACCCCTGGTGTTCACTGGATGGCATACGCTTTGTTCTTGTGAGGCCGTGCTGGCCTTCTCCCCCGGGGAGGGGCCGGAAACTGGTAACATGGTTATCGGTAACCGATAACATTGTAACCGTTGAGTACCATCCGGCCCGCCCCGGCGCGGGCTGGAAAGGGGGTTTCGGCATGCGGGGCAACCTGACGACGGTCCGACTGAGGGATCGCTACGCGCGGAGCGATCGTCGCGCGCGGAGCGATCGTCGCACCGAGCGGGGCATCGCCCTCCTAGCCGTGGTGGCGGTGCTCGTCCTCCTGAGCATCGTGGCCACGCCCTTCCTCATCACCATGCGCGACGGGGCCCTCCGCGGTCAGGAGGCCCTGGCCTCGCGCCAGGTGTCGATGGAGGCCGAGAACATCTTCCAGCTCGCCGGGGTGGCGCTCGCCGGCACCTGCGAGAGCATGGAGCGGGACGCGCTGGCCGCCAACCGGAAGGACCTCCCCTCCGACCCCGCCGTAGACACCCTGGACGAGATGCGCATCCCCGACTCCCTCCTCAAGGCCGCCGCGGTCGAGGCCGGCAGCGGGCGGGTCTGGGGCGTCTCGATCGAGGACGAGCAGGGCAAGATCCACGTGGACTCCGCCCCCTACCCGATGCTGGCGAAGTTCTTCGGGCTCTCCGCCCTCGCGCGCGGCGTCGGCGAGGACGATCGCGAGATCGAGCTCACGACGCCGGGCGGGCTCCCCACCGAGAACGGGGTGGTCCGCATCGGGGACGAGGTCGTCCGCTACGAGAAGCTCGTCGGGAACGTCCTCCAGAAGTGCCAGCGCGGCCACGGGACGGACTACCCCGGCATGCAGTACGGCCCGCCGCGCTCCCACGGGGCGAACGCCCTCGTGGTGAACGAGGTCGCCTTCCAGATCGCCGCCTACCCGGTCCTCTGGCGGCGCACGTCCCAGAAGACCGAGTGGGCCCCCTACACGAGCCTCTACGAACTGCGGCGGATCGCCGACTTCGGGCTCGTCTCCCTGCGCGCCGACCAGTGGGAGAAGGTGGCGCGGGTCCTGACGGTCTCCGCGAAGGGGGCCGTGGGGCAGGCGTGGGGCGACTCCCAGACGCTCCGGATCCCGGTCAAGGCCCGCGAGGAGGGGCACCGGGCCACGCTGCGGCTCGACAACCCCTACCGCTACGGGATCGGCACCAAGGTCCGCGTGTCCGACGGGACGAACACCGACTACGCGATCGTCGTGGGGTTCAACGGGACCGACGTCGTCGTGGTCCCGGCCCTCCAGCACGACTACGACGCGAAGACCACCGGGGTCGAGGCGCTCCTGCGCCGCCCGGTCAACGTCAACACCGCCTCCCGCGAGGTCCTCGAGGCGCTCTTCGCCAACGTCGGTCGCCCCGGCCAGGAGCTCCTCGCGCCCGAGGCGGCCTCGGCGGTCGCCGCGAAGATCGAGAAGGCCCGGCCGGTCCGCGGCTTCCAGGACCTGGACCGCCTCATCGACGACCTCGAGCAGAAGCAGGCGCTCACCCCCGAGCAGGGCGTGGCGCTGCGCTACAACGCGCTCGACGCCGCGGACACGCGGCTCCGGATCGGGACGATGCCCGTGGCCTTCCGCTCGGGCGACGTCTACACGATCACCGCCCGCGCGGTCGTCCTCGACGGGACGGGCCGCGAGCTCGGCCGGCGCGAGTTCCGCCGCGTCGTGGACGTGAACCCGCGCACCTCGGCGGTCTCGACCCTCCGGACGCAGCGGGAGTTCCAGGAGGTGGTGACGGCGTCGCGCTCGAAGTTCGTCGCCACCTTCCCGGTGAACATGGGCCCCTACGACGGGGCGAACAACCCGCCCTCCCCCTACCGTTCGATGTTCAACCAGAACCTGTTCCCCTCGGAGGACTCGAAGGACTCGCACGCCAGCGTGCGCCTGGCCCCCTCGCGGCCCGTGTACGGGCCCGGGTGGCCGGAGCCCTTCCACTACGACGACTCCCGGAACAGCGACGGCAACTACATGGACGACGGCGGCGAGCGGCTGAGCACGGCGGACGGGCGCGTCTCGCTCCGCGACACGGCCATCGGGATGCGGCCCTTCTCGATCTCCCTCTGGTTCAAGCCCTACTGGGGCGGGCGCGGCACGGCCTACGTCTTCGACACGGGCAAGGAGACCTACGAGGACCGGGTCGCCCTGTTCTACGACGGCGGGACGAGCGAGATGGTCCTCCGCGTCGCCGACACGGCCCTCAACACCGCCAAGGACACGACCCACGTGGCCGAGGCCCGGTACCCCTTCGACGCCTCCACCTGGGAGGACGACCGCTGGTACCACCTCCAGGCCTCCGTCCAGGGGAGCGCTCCCGGCCAGATGTCGCTGCTCGTGGACGGGGAGAAGCGCGGGAAGCCCACGCTCCTCACCTTCCTCTCCCAGGCCGTGGCCGCGGACGACCTCACCCTCGCGACGGTCTCGGTGGAGGACGCCTCGTCCTTCCCGTCCACCGGCGCGCTCCTGCTCCGCGGCAAGGACGGCGCCGAGGTCATGGAGTACTCCTCGCGCTCCCGGACCACCTTCTCGATCTCGCGGCGCTTCGCCCGCCTGAACCGCACGGACGTCGAGAACACGACGAGGCCCGTCACGCGCTCCCACGACGTGGGCGAGGCGGTCTGCCTCTACGGGTACTCGCTCCCGCTCGCCAGCCGCATCACGAACGGCAACGGGACGGTCCCCCAGGACCTCACCCGCTTCAACGTCCTGGTCCTCAAGGCCGAGAACCCGCCGGACTACTGGCCGAGCGGCGGGGGCGGCGGGCCTCCCACCACCCCCCCGGTCGCGTCCGTCGCTTACGACGGCGGCCGGACGAGCGTCGCGGCGCTCGCGACCTTCCTCCCGGCGACCCCCGTGGCGACGATCCCGCTGCCGCTCCTCGAGGGCACTCCCGCCGCCCCGGTCATCCGCGGCTGGCGGGGGAAGCAGATCGTCATCGACCTCTCCCGGGACGCCGTCGGCTGCGACGGGCAGGCGGGGACCGAGGCCGGCAAGGCCTTCGGGAGCAACGGCTACGCGCTCCTCGCCTCGAGCGACGGGGCGCACCTCCCCAGGCCCGCCAACGTCTCCGAGGACATCCTCGGCGCCGAGGTGGTGAGCTACGCCCGGAGCGGGAACACCCTCACCATCACCCGCGGCGTGGTCCCGACGAAGCACCTCGTGGGGACCATCTACGACTACTCGGCGCGGACGCTCCCCTTCGTCCCGCGGAACTCCTACGGCGACACCAACGACCCCGTCAGCAAGATCCTGGGGAAGAACCAGAAGGTGTACGCCGAGGATACCGACCAGAAGGGCGGCCTCGTGAGCGTCCTCATCCCCTTCAGCGTCGAGGTGGCGGGCGGGAAGACGGAGGGCTACTTCGACCCGACCTTCGCCAAGGACGCGACGACGAGCCCCGAGACCGGCTTCGTCCAGATCGGGACGGGCACGGCGACCGAGTGGGTCCGGTACGACTACACGGACGCCACCACCGGCGTGGGGACGAACCTCCTGGTCATCCGCGACCGGACGGTCTCCTCGGCAGCGCCCGTCCTCAGGCTCTACGACCCCACGAACGACCCCACCAACCCGAACCCGGACCCGACCCCGGACCCCGGCACGGATCCCCCGGTGACGGGCGGCGACACGCCTCCCGCCCCGCCTCCCCCTCCGGGCGGCGGTGAGAACGACGGCGGCGGCGGCGCGCCCGACCAGCCTCCTCCCCCCGACCCGGGCAGCGGCGGCGGCGCGGACGACGGGCCCGGCGGCACGCCGGACCAGCCTCCGCCCCCGCCCGACCCGGGCACCGGCGGCGGCGAG
>CAZKTF010000018.1:0-8129 GCA_964555565.1 uncultured Planctomycetota bacterium
AGCCCGGGGCCGGGAAGCCGGAGGGCGCGACGCCGGCCCCCGCCGCGGAGGCGCCTGCGCCGCGGCCGCCGCGCCTCCAGCCGAGGACCCAGGGGGAGCGGGTGAAGGAGGCCTCGAAGGTCCTCGGCCCGGTCGTCCACGAGATCTACGCGGAGGGGCGCGTCCGCTTCCGGATCGGGGACCGCACGATCCGCACCGAGCGGCTCTACGCGGACTTCCGCAGGTCGATCCTCGTCACCGGGAAGGTGACGCCCGCTCGTGGTCCGCGCCGAGCGGCTCCGGCGGACGGCCGTGAACGAGCTGACCCTCGACCGCGCCTCCTACACCACCTGCGACTTCGGCGAGCCCCACTACCACTTCCAGTGCCGGGAGTTCGTCCTCGACGAGTACGACGACCACACCTCCTTCACCGCCTACAGGAACGTCCTCTGGTGGGACCCGGTGCCGATCCTCTACCTCCCGATTATCGCGGGGCGGTCCGACTTCTCCACCCGCCCGCTCCGGGCGGTCAACGCGGGGCGGTCGAGCCGGTTCGGCACGGTCGTCGAGACCCTGTGGGGGGACGACATCCAGGCCGGCGGGGAGCGCTGGGGGGAGTGGCGCCTCCACGCCGACGTGCGGACCCGGCGCGGGCTCGGCGGCGGGGTGGACGTGGACTACCGGACCGCGGACTACGAGGGCCGGGTGACCGGCTATTACCAGCGGGACCGGGCGGACCGCGACGGCTTCGACGACAGCCCCGTCCCCCGGACCGGCCGCTGGCAGGGGAAGTTCGAGCACCGGCAGCGCCTCGGCGAGGACCTGAGGCTCGACCTCTCCTTCCGGGACTTCTCCGACCGCAACTACCAGCCGGAGTACTTCCGGAAGGACGCCCTGGAGGAGCGGGAGCCGGAGACCTACGCCCACCTCCGCTGGGCCCACGGGACCGACCTGGCGGCCCTCACGGGCGAGGTCCGCACGGCCCCCTTCCTCACCCAGACCGAGAGGCTCCCCGGGGCCGAGGTCCACCGGGTGGGCGGCGGGGTCCCCCTGGGGCCGCTGCGCGGGGTCCTCGACAGCCTCACCTACTCCGTGGACGCCGAGGGCGGGCGCCTGGACCGGCTCTACGACCAGCGGCTCGGCCCGACGGGGGAGCGGGTCTGGCGGGTGGACGCCGCGGCCCGCCTGGAGGGATCCGCCGGGCTCGGCCCCGTGCGCATCGTCCCCTTCCTCGCGGCGGGGCGGACCGGCTGGCAGGCGGACAGCCTCCCCGACGGGAGCGACGCGGCCGACCGGCTCGATTTCGCCGGGGGCGTGCGGGCGGCGATCGAGGCGCGGCGCGACTTCCCCGCGGCCTCGAGCGACCTCTTCGGGTTCCGCGGGATGCGCCACGTGGTGGGCCTCGACGCCCTCTACTTCAACCGCTGGTCGGTGGACCGGGCCCCGGGGGACCTCGTCCCGCTCGACTCCCTGGAGTCCCTCGAGCGGGTCGAGGTCGTGGGGGCCCGCCTGCGCAACCGGCTCCAGGTCGTGCGCGGCGGCCGGCGCGTGGATTGGATCGACCTCGAGGTCCGCGGGCTCTACTTCCCCGACGGGCTCCGGGGGAGGGCCCCGATCCCGGGGTTCCGCGAGGAGGGCGTGGAGGGCCCGCGGTTCCAGGACTTCACCGGGGAGGAGAAGTACCGCGCGGCCCCGCTCCGGGGGCGGTGGGGGCCCTGGGAGGGGGACCTCCGCGTGATGCTCCGGGAGAACCTCTTCCTCGCGGGGGAGGGGGAATACGACCCCTACGACGGGGCGCTCCGCACGAGCCTCCTCGGGGTGCGCTGGTTCGTCCTCCCGAAGGCCTCCATCTACGCCGGGGACCGGCGGATCCGCGGGGACAGCGACATCTACACGCTCAAGGCCGACTGGTCGGTCTCCGACCGCTGGGCCCTCGGGGTGACCCAGCAGGCGGACCTCCGCTCGGGCAAGGGGATGCTCTCCGAGATCGCGGTCCGCCGCCTGCTGCACGACTTCGTCATCGAGTTCTCGTTCCGGGACGAGCGGACGAGCCACGACCGGTCCTTCCGCGTCTCGATCATCCCCACCTCCCTCTGGGTCGCCCCCACCTCCCTGGAGAAGGTCGGGAGCCTCGACTACGACGCGAAGCGGTGGTACCGCTGAGGGCGCCGCCGCGCGAGGGTATCATTCATCCGTGGGTCCCCGGCAACCCGCACCGGCGCGCGTCCTCCTCCACCGTGCGCTTCGCCTCCGCTGCCCCGCCTGCGGGGAGGGCCCGGTGTTCCTCCGGGGGCTCAAGCGGGCGCGGCGCTGCTCCGGGTGCGGCCGGGAGTTCGAGCGCGGGGCGGGCTACTGGGTCGGGGGCTCGGAGGTCCACATGATCGGGACCTTCGCGCTGTCCGGGTGCGTGCTGTTCCCCCTGGTGGCCCTGGCCGGGTTCTCCGCGGGCGCGGTCCTGGCGGCCTCGGCGGCGCACCTCGCGCTCTCCATCGCCTCCGTCCGCCACTCCCGGGCGCTGTTCCTCGCGCTGGACTACGGGCTCGACCCCGGCCCGGCCGCCGGGCCCCCGGGCCCCGATCGGGAGCGGAGGTCGCCGCACGACGGGGTGCCGCCTCCGCCCGTGCCCCGCGGCGGGCGGCGGGCGAGGAAGGAAGTCGCCCGGACGGGTTTCGCGGCCGCTTTCCCTCCCCGGGCGGAGTGAATCCGGCGAAGATGGCCGGATGCGGCGCGCCCTCTACGCCGGGACCTTCGACCCGGTCACGCTGGGCCACCTGGACCTGATCGAGCGGGGGACGGCGCTCTTCCCCCGGCTGACCGTAGGGGTGGCCGAGAACGTGCGCAAGCAGGCGCTCTTCACCACGGAGGAGCGGGCGGCGTTCCTGCGCGGGGAGGTCCGGAAGCGGAGGCTCCGCGGCGTGGACGTGCAGGTCGTCGGCGGCCTCGTGGTGGACTGGGCGCGGGCGCACGGGTTCGGGGTCCTCCTCCGGGGGCTCCGGACCACGAGCGACTTCGAGTACGAGTACCAGATGGCGCTGACCAACAGGGCGCTCGCGGGGGACGTCGAGACGGTCTTCGTCATGCCCTCGGAGCGCTTCGCGTACCTCTCCTCGACGCTCATCCGGGAGGTGGTGCGCGGCGGGGGGGACGTCTCGCGGTGGGTGCCACGGCCGGTGGAGCGGGCGCTCCGGGAGAGGCTGGGGGGGCCCGGAGCGCCTCGGGCGGGCGGGCGGGCGAAGAGGAGGAAGAAGGCATGAACCGGGCGGCACGGCGCGCGGCGTGGCTGGCGGCGTCCCTCTCCGCGGCGGCGGCGGGGATCCTCCTGGCGGCGCCTCGGGCGCTCCCGGAGGAGGGCCCCGGGGTTGGCAAGGGGGCCGGCGTGCCCGCCTATCCCTCCGACCCCGCGGAGATCGTCCGGGCCGTGAAGGAGGGGCGTCTTCCCCCCCTCGCTCCTTGGCCCCGGTTCCGCGGGACCGTGCCGGTTCCCCCCTTTGGAGCCGAACCCCCGGTAGACGCGCTCAACGCGGTCCCGGCGGGCAAGGAAGCGTGGTCGAGGCCTGCCGAGGGGGGGACGCTCGTCGTCCAGTACAACTCGGCGCCGAAAGTCCTCAACCACATCATCGACAACTCCGCGGTCATCACCTACGTCAACGAGCTGACCAACGCGTACCTCATCCACCAGCACAAGGTGAAGTTCTCCTACGGGGTCCCGTCGAAGGAGGACCCGCAGCACGTGTTCGAATCGGAGAACCCCCACGACCTCGCGCTCCGGTACGTTAAGGAGGACACGCTCCTGCGGGCCGCGACCGGGGGGGGCGGGAAGGCGATCGGGACGGCCCTCGCCTACGGCGCGGTGACCGACACCGGGGACGCCTGGGAGGTCCGCCCGATCGCGGTCCAGGCGGTCGAGGGGGAGACCCGCAAGCCGGAGACCTTCCCGAAGCGCCCGGGGGACCGTGTCCTCCGTGGGACCTTCGTGACCGTCTTTCTCCGCCCGGGGGTGAAGTGGCACGACGGGGCGCCGTTCCGCGCCCAGGACGTCGAGTTCAGCGTCAAGGTGATCCAGAACCCGCTCGTGAACTCGGACAACCTCAAGACCTACTTCGAGATGGTGAAGGAGTGCCGGGCGCTGAACGACACCACGCTGCGCTGGGTCCTCGACCGCCAGTACTTCGGCGCCGACGACACGACGGTGGGGGGGAACCTGGAGGTCGTCCCCCTCCACGCCTACCGGGCGGCGTTCGAGAAGGAGAAGCCCGGCGTCCCCTTCGACCCCTCGGGCCAGGCCTTCGCCCAGTTCTTCAACAACCACACGCCCCTCAACGAGAGGCCCCTCGGCACGGGTCCCTACCGCGTGGCGGAGTTCAACCAGTCGCGCTCGGTGGTCCTGGAGCGGAACCCCCACTACTTCGGCCCGCGGACGCCGGCCGACCGGATCGTCTGGAAGTGGATCAACGACCCGGTCGCGGCCCTCCAGGCCCTCCAGAGCGGGGAGATCGACTTCGCCGCGCACGGGCTCACCGCCGAGCTCTACACCTCGGTCATGGCCGAGCCGCGGTTCCAGGACCGCTTCGCGCGGGCATACTGGTTCACGCCCTCCTTCTCCTTCGTCTCCTGGAACGTCACGGTGGACTGCCTGAAGGACCCGAACGTGAGGGCGGCGCTCGGCCTCCTGGCCGACCGCCCGTCCTACGTGGAGAAGAAGCTCCACGGGGTCTCGGTGCTGACCTCGGGGGACAACTTCCTGGCCGGCCCGGCCTTCGACCGCGAGGTCCTGCCCATGGCGTTCGACCCGAAGGCCGCCGAGGAGATCCTCGACGAGGCCGGCTGGTACGACCGGGACGGCGACGAGATCCGGGACAAGGACGGGAAGAAGCTGGAGTTCAACCTCCTCATCCCGTCCGGCAGCAAGACGATGAAGGAGTTCGTGCCGGTGTGGCTGGAGGCCCTGAAGAAGGCCGGGGTCTCCATGAAGGTCAGCGAGCTCGACTGGGCCGCCTTCGTGGACCGCTTCGACACGAAGAAGTTCGACGCGATCGCGCTCTCCTACGCGATGGACCCGGAGAGCGACCCCCACCAGCTCTGGCACTCCTCCTGGACGGCCCCGGACAAGCGGCAGCCCAACACCTTCGCGGACCCGCGGGCGGACGCCCTGATCGACGCGATCCGCCCCTGCCTGGACCGCGAGGAGCGCTGGCGCTACCAGAAGGCCCTCCACCGGATCCTCGACGCGGAGCAGCCCTTCCTCTTCCTCTGGGCGACGCCCGAGATCGCGGGGTGGTCCCGGAGGTGGCGCGGCGTGAAGCTCTACCCGCGCCGGCCGGGGTTCGACCTCATGGAGTGGTACGTCCCCAGGGAGCTCCAGGAGGGGAGGTAGCGGCGGGCCCGCGGGGGGACCGGTGAAGACCTACCTCCTCAAGAGGCTTCTCCTCATCCCGCTCACCCTGTTCGGGATCACGGTCATCGCGTTCTTCGTGATCCACCTCGCCCCGGGAGACCCCGCGACGCTCAAGCGACGGGGGATGATGGAGGGGCGGAAGGCGGACGCCGAGCGGGGGAGCGAGGACGCCGTCCAGAAGTTCCGCGAGCGGTACAGCCTGGACAAGCCGCTCCCTGTCCAGTACGGGCTCTGGCTCGGCCGCCTGGCCCGCGGCGACCTCGGCCGGACCTTCCAGAGCGACAAGGACATCTGGGAGGAGATGAAGCCCCGGCTCGCGGTCACGATCGGGCTCGAGGTCGTCTCCCTGTTCCTCATCTTCGCGGTGGCGATCCCGATCGGGATCTTCTCGGCCTGGCGGCCGGAGTCCCTCCTCGACCGGCTCTCGTCCTTCGTCCTGTTCGTCCTGTACTCGCTCCCGTCGTTCTGGGCGGCCACGATGCTCATCATCGTCTTCGGGGACCGGGAGCACGCCCCGCTCGGGCTGTGGTTCCCCGTCTCCGGCCTCCAGTCGGAGCGCCTCGGGGACGCCTCGGCCTGGGAGAGGTTCGTCGATCTCGCGCACCACGCCTTCCTCCCGATCCTCTGCCTCTCCTACGGGACCCTCGCCGTCGTCTCCCGGTACATGCGCAGCGGGATGCTGGAGGTCATCCGGCAGGACTACGTCCGGACGGCCCGGGCGAAGGGGCTGCCCGAGCGGAAGGTGGTCCTCAAGCACGCGCTCCGCAACGCGCTCTTCCCGATCATCACGCTGGCGGCGGCGCTCCTCCCCGTCGTGGTCGCGGGGAGCATCATCGTGGAGTACATCTTCTCCATCCCCGGGATGGGCTGGTACACGCTCGACGCGATCCACAACCGCGAGTACGACGTGATCATGGCGACGCTGCTGCTCTCGGCGGTCCTCGAGCTGGGGGCGATCCTGGTGGCGGACATCCTGTACGCGGTGGTGGACCCCCGCGTCTCCTACGAGGCGGCGCCGGCATGACCCCCGCGCCCCCCGCCCCGGTCCCCCCGAAGGGACGATCCCAGTTCGACATCGCGTTCGCGATGTTCGTCAAGCGGAGGCGGGCGGTCGTCGCCCTGGCGATCCTGGCGGTCTTCTTCTACGGGGCCATCTGGGCGCCGCTCCTCGCGAGCGGCATCCCGCTCCACTTCCGCGGGTACGACCGGGCGCCGGCCGAGAAGGCGTGGCGGCTGGCGCACCTGGAGTCCGCCTCGCTCTCGCGCGGGCTAGGCGGGAGGGAGCGGCCGCCGCGGGAGAAGACGGAGAAGTCCTTCGAGGTCGTCGCCTTCCAGCTGGAGCGCCTGGAGCGGGGCCTGGCCGAGGCTCCGGCGGCCCGGGTGCGCCAGGTCCGGGAACGCCTCGCCCGAGCGCGCGAGGCCTGGGCCGCGAGCCTCCCCGGGCCGGCCTCCGCGGCTCCCCCGGCGGACCCCGCGGCCGCGGCGACGCTCAAGGACCTGGCCGCGGAGATCAAGGCGAAACTGAACCCGGCCGAGGCGGGGCTCCGACGGGAGACGCGCTGGCCCGCGTTCCGCGCGCTCCACCCCCCGGACGCCGGCCTCATGGCCCTCTCGCTCTCGGCGCTGGCGGCGATCCCGTGGATGCGCTCCCGCCCCGGCCGGCCGCGACGGCCGCGGGCGGCCGCCGCGGTGGCGCTGGTCCCGGCCCTGCTGGCCGCGGGGGGGTGGGGGCTGCTCGTGGACCGGTTCGAGGACCCCACGGACTACAAGGGCGGGATCCGGGCCGGGACCATCGTCGCGGAGGCCGTCACGTATCCTCCGGTCGCGTTCGGGCTGAACGAGAACGACCTCTCGCAGGTCGTGCAGCCCCCGTCGCCCGAGCACGCGCTGGGTACCGACGAGAGCGGCCGGGACACCCTCTGCCGCCTCCTCTGGGGGTCGCGGATCTCCCTCTCCGTGGGGTTCGTGGCCGTCGGGATCTACGTCCTGCTCGGCACCGTCATCGGCGCGGTGGCGGGGTTCTTCGGAGGGTGGACGGACATCCTGATCTCCCGGTTCATCGAGTGGGTGATCTGCTTCCCCACGTTCTTCCTCATCCTCGTGATCTCGGCTTTCCTCCAGGAGAGGACGGTCTTCGGCTGGGAGCCGCCCCAGCTCCTCGTGATCATGGTCGTCATCGGGGTCACGGGGTGGCCGAGCGTGGCCCGGCTCGTCCGCGCCGAGTTCCTGCGGCTCGTCGGGCAGGACTTCGTCCTGGCGGCCCGGGCGCTGGGGACCGGGCAGGCGAGGATCATCTTCGGGCACGTCCTCCCCAACGCCCTGGCCCCCGTCTTCGTCACGGCGACCTTCGGGGTGGCTGGCGCGATCCTCACCGAGTCGGCCCTCTCGTTCCTGGGGCTGGGGATCAAGGTCCCGAACCCGTCCTGGGGGGGGATGCTGAACGCCGCCCACGGGTACGAGCCGGTCTCGGGCTGGATCTTCCTCTGGCCGGGACTCGCGATCTTCCTGGTCATCACCTGTTACAACCTCGTGGGCGAGGCGCTGCGCGACGCGCTCGACCCGAGGCTGCGGCAATGACGGCGGGGGGAGGAGGTCGGATGGCGGCCGCGGAGGCGAAGGGGCAGGTCCCCCCGGGGGAGGCCCTCCTCGAGGTCCGGGACCTCAAGACCTACTTCTACACCGACGAGGGGATCGCGAAGGCCGTCGATGGGGTCTCCTACACGGTGAGGTCCGGCGAGACCCTGGGGCTCGTGGG
>CAZKTF010000018.1:8139-28567 GCA_964555565.1 uncultured Planctomycetota bacterium
AAGATCGTGAACGGCCGGATCCTGTTCCGCGGGCGCGACCTGGTCACGCTCGGGGACGAGGAGATCCGGAAGGTCCGCGGGAACCAGATCGGGATGATCTTCCAGGAGCCGATGACGAGCCTCAACCCGGTCTTCACCGTGGGCGACCAGATCATGGAGTCGGTGATCCTCCACCGGGGGGCCTCCTCGCGGGAGGCCCGGGAGCACGCGATCGGGATGCTGCGCAAGGTCGGCATCCCCTCCCCCGAGGAGCGGGTGGACGAGTACCCCCACCGGCTCTCGGGCGGGATGCGCCAGCGCGTGATGATCGCCATGGCGCTCGCCTGCGACCCGCAGCTCCTCATCGCGGACGAGCCCACGACGGCGCTCGACGTGACCATCCAGGCGCAGATCCTCGACCTCATCCGCTCCCTGCAGGAGGACCTGGGGATGTCGGTCCTCCTCATCACCCACGACCTGGGCGTGGTGGCCCAGAACGCCCAGCACGTGGCGGTGATGTACGCGGGCAAGGTGGCCGAGTACGCGACGACGAGGGAGCTCTTCGCCAACCCGCGCCACCCCTACACGGTGGGCCTGTTCCGGAGCATCCCGAAGCTCGGGGCCCGGGTGCAGCGCCTCGACACCATCCCCGGCACGGTCCCGAGCGCGCTGGAGTTCCCGGCGGGGTGCCGGTTCCACAACCGGTGCCCCTTCGCCACGGAGAAGTGCTCCACGGAGGAGCCGGAGCTCCGCGAGCTGGCCCCGGGGCACACGGTCGCCTGCCACTACGCCGACCAGGTCACGCCGGCGGAGTGGGAGCGGCGCTCGCGCGAGGCGCGGCCCGCGGCGCAGGAGGTCTAGCGATGGCGGTCGAGCTCCAGAACGCGGAGACGATCCTCCAGGTCCGGGACCTGCGGAAGCACTTCCCCATCCGCAAGGGGCTCTTCAGCACGATCCGCGGCTGGGTGAAGGCCGTGGACGGGGTCTCCTTCGACCTCGCCCGCGGGGAGACGCTGGGGATCGTGGGGGAGTCGGGGTGCGGGAAGACCACGGCCGGGCGCGCCCTGCTGCGCCTCCTCGACCCCGTGACCGGGGGGAGCGCCTCCTTCCTCGGACAGGACCTCTTCGCGCTCCAGGGGGAGGAGCTTCGGAAGACCCGCCGCCACATGCAGATCATCTTCCAGGACCCCTACGGGTCGCTCAACCCGCGCATGACCGTGGAGTCCATCGTGGGGGAGGCCCTCCAGGTCCACGGGGTCGTGAAGGGCCGCGCGGAGCGGCGCGAGCGGGTGCAGGGGCTCCTCACGGAGGTCGGCCTCGACCCGGTGCGGCACATCACGCGCTACCCGCACGAGTTCTCCGGAGGGCAGCGCCAGCGCATCGGGATCGCCCGGGCCATCGCGCTGGACCCGGAGCTCATCGTCTGCGACGAGCCGGTCTCGGCGCTGGACGTCTCCATCCAGGCCCAGATCCTGAACCTCCTCCAGGACCTCCGGGAGCGGAAGAACCTCTCCTACCTCTTCATCGCCCACGACCTGAAGGTGGTCGAGCACATCAGCCACCGGGTCGCGGTCATGTACCTGGGCGAGATCGTCGAGACCGCGCCCTCCGAGGAGCTCTACCGGAACCCGATCCACCCCTACACGAAGGCGCTCCTTTCGGCCATCCCGGTCGCCGACCCCTCGGTGGCCGCCAAGCACGACATCCTGACCGGCGAGCCGCCGACGCCCATCAACCCGCCGAAGGGGTGCCACTTCTCCCCCCGCTGCCCCTTCGTCGAGGCCCGCTGCCGCGACGGGGCGAACCCGGTCCCGGTCTACGAGGTCGGGGCGGGCCACAGGGTCCAGTGCATCCTCGCGGAGAAGGTCGGCGGGAAGGTCGTCGAGCGGCGCCCGCCCCACCTGGACGGGGCGGAGGTCCCGGCGACCGCGGGGGCGAGGGCGTGAAACCGTCGCTGGGGTCCGCCGGGCCGTTCCTGCTGCCCCTCCTCCTGGCGGGCGGGGCGCTCTGGCTCGGCGGGGGGGGCGAGAACCGGGGGCCCGCGGTCTTCTCCGAGAGGATGCTCCCGGAGCCCGGCGTCCTCCGGATCGCCCTGCCGACGAACCCCCCGATCCTCGACCCCATCGAGATGACCGACACGACGTCCGACGCCGTGGTCGAGCGCCTCGGGAACACGCTCGTGCGGTTCGATCCCCACCTCGTGCTCGTACCCGACCTCGCGGAGTCGATGCCGGAGATGTCCGCGGACGGGCTCACCTACACCTTCCACCTCCGCCCGGGGGTGAAGTTCCACAACGGGCGCACGATGACCTCCGAGGACGTGCGCTACTCGCTCACGCGGCTCATGGAGCCCGTCAGCAAGCGCTTCATGATCGTGGCCCCGATCCTGGGCTCGGACGAGGCCCGGGAAGCGATGAAGTCGAACAAGCGGGGGGACCCGCAGGCCCCGGTGAGGGGGATCGAGACGCCGGACCCCCTCACGGTGCGGGTCACGCTCAAGGAGCCGGACTACCTCTTCACGCTCTACCTGGCCATGAACAACGCGACCATCGTGCCGAGGGAGGAGGTGGAGGCGAGGGGCCAGAGGTTCGGCCGCGAGCTGATCGGGACCGGGCCCTTCCGGCTCGTGGAGTGGAAGGACAACGACCACCTGACCCTGGAGCGGTTCGAGGACTACTTCGGCCCGAAGCCCGCCCTCCAGCGCGTGGTCTTCCGCGTGATGCCCGAGGAGGAGACCCGGTTCCAGGCCTACCTGAACGGGGACTTCGATCTCATCGAGGCCCCCTTCGGCCGCGTGAAAGCGCTGAGGGCGTCCAACATCGGGGACCAGGTCGTCGTGAACCCGATGCTGGACATCCGCTTCCACGGGGTCAACATGGAGAAGTCCCCGCTCGGAGGCAACCCCCCGAAGGGGCTCACGGAGGAGGAGAGCGTCCGCCGCCGGAAGGTCCGGGAGGCGATGAACTTCGCCATCGACCGGAAGTTCCTGTGCGAGGTGATCCTCGAGGGGCGGGCCGTCCCCGCGAAGGGAGTCCTCCCCCCGGGCATGGAGGCGTTCAACCCCGAGCTCCAGGGCTACCGGTACGACCCGGAGAGGGCCCGCGCCCTCCTGGCCGAGGCGGGGTATCCCGGGGGCCTGGGCCTGCCGGTCCTCCCGTACCACTTCAACAACCAGCCGCCCAACCCGACCGTGGCCCAGGCGGTGCAGGAGATGCTGCGGCAGGTGGGGATCCGCACCGAGCTGCGGCAGATCGACTGGGGGGCCTACCTGAACTTCGTCGATGAGGGGAAGGCCACGTTCTACCGCCTCGCCTGGATCGCCGACTACCCGGACCCCGAGAACTTCCTCCTCGTCCTCTTCCACTCGAAGAACGCGGGCCCGGAGGGCAACAGCGCCCGCTACAGGGACCCGGGCAACGACCGGCGCCTGGAGCGCGCGCGGGCGTGCCTCGACCCGGCCGAGCGGCTCCGCCTCTGGCGGGACGCGGAGGCGCGGATCGTGGAGGACGCCCCCTGGGTCTTCCTCTACCACAACGCCACCGCCCTGCTCGTGAAGCCCTACGTGAAGGGCCTCGTCCTCACGTCGATGGACGCGGGGCCCGAGATCGCCCAGGCGGACCTCACGCGGGTCCGCATCGAAGGCGGGGGACGGTAGCGTGGGAGGCTACCTCGCCCGCCGCCTTCTGCAGATCCTCCCTGTCCTCCTGCTCATCTCCTTCATCGTCTTCACGATCTCCTACCTGACGCCCGGCGACCCGGTCCGCCTCCTCATGGGGCAGAACGCCGATCCCAGGGCCATGGAGGCCAAGCGCCACGAGCTCGGGCTCGACGACTCGTTCCCCGTCCAGTACCTCCGCTACCTCGGGAACGCCGTGAGGGGGGACCTGGGGACCTCCTACGTCAAGCAGGGGGTGTCGGTGAACGCGCTGATCGCGGAGAAGTTCCAGGTCACCCTCCGCCTGGCGGTCCTCGCCACGCTCGTGTCGGCGTTCCTCGGGATCGCCGCCGGGGTCCTCTCGGCGGTGAAGCCCTACTCCTGGATCGACTACTCGGCGATGCTCCTGGCCCTCCTCGGGGTGTCGCTCCCCGTCTTCTACCTGGGGTTCCTGCTGATCGTCTTCGTCGCGCGGAACATCGGGCTCCCCGTCTCGGGCTACGACGCCACCGGCCTCCTCGCGCAGCTCCGCTCCCTGGCCCTGCCCTCCCTCGCCCTGGGCGCCCTCTCCTCCGCCGTCGTGGCGCGGCTCACCCGCTCCGCGATGCTCGACGTCCTCTCCCAGGACTACGTGCGGACGGCGCGGGCCAAGGGGCTCCGCGAGCGCACCGTCATCGTCAAGCACGCCCTCAAGAACGCCGCGATCCCCATCGTCACGGTGATCGGGAACAACTTCGGCTACCTCCTGACGGGCGCCGTGCTGACCGAGACCGTCTTCAGCCTCCCCGGCCTGGGCCGGGAGATCGTCCAGGCGATCTCCAGCCGGGACCGGGAGCTCGTCGCGGGCGGGGTCCTGTTCATGGCGGTGATCTTCCTCCTCGTGAACCTCCTCGTGGACCTCACCTACGCGTTCTTCGACCCCCGGATCCGCTACGAGTGATCGTGGCCCCCGCCCCGATCGCGTCCCGGTCGCCCTTCCAGCTGGCGGTCCGCCGGCTCCTGCGCAGCAAGACGGCGGTGGCGGGCCTCGGGATCACCCTCGCCCTGGTCCTGGTGGGAGCGTTCGGGTCCTTCGTCGCTCCCCACGACTACCGCGGGATCTCCTTCGAGGCGATCCGCCAGCCCCCGGGCTCCCCGGGCCATCTGCTCGGGACCGACGAGCTCGGCCGGGACGTCCTCTCCCGCCTGATGCAGGGGGCGCGGATCTCGCTGGTGATCGGGGTCGGGGCGACGCTCATGGCGCTCGTCTTCGGGACCGCCGTCGGGGCAGTCTCCGGCCTCCTCGGCGGCCCGGTGGACGCGATCCTCCAGAGGATCGTGGACACCTTCATGGCCTTCCCGACGTTCCTTCTCGCCGTTGGGATCACCGCGATCGCCGAGAACCCCTCGGAGACCATCCTCTTCGTGGTCCTGGGAATCGTGTCCTGGCCGCCTGTCGCGCGCGTGGTCCGTGGCCAGGTGCTCTCGCTCCGGGAAAACGACTTCGTGCTCGCCGCTCGGAGCCTCGGCGCCGGCGACGTGCGCATCCTCCTGCGGCACCTCCTCCCCAATTGCGTCGGTCCCATCCTCGTCCTCGGGACGCTCGAGGTGGCGAGCAACATCCTCGCCGAGGCCGGGATGTCCTTCCTGGGCATCGGCGTGCAGCCGCCGGAGCCGTCCTGGGGACGGATGCTGATCGACGCCCAGAAGTACATGTCGGAATCTCCCTGGCTGATGGTCTACCCCGGGGCCGCGATCGTGCTCACCGTCCTCGGGCTCAACTTCTTCGGCGACGGGCTCCGGGACGCCTTCGACCCGAAGATGAAGGTGTGAGGGAGGTCCCCCGATGCGCCGCGCCGTGAAGACCGACGCCGCGCCGAAGGCCATCGGGCCCTACTCGCAGGCCGTGCTGGCCGACGGGTGGCTCTTCTGCTCGGGCCAGATCCCGCTGGACCCGGCCTCGGGGACGCCGGTGGGGGGGGACGCCGCGGCCCAGGCGACGCGGGTCCTCGAGAACCTGAAGGCCGTGGTCGAGGCGGCGGGCGGCCGGATGGCCGACGCCGTGAAGGTGACCGTCTACCTCGCCGACATGGACGCCTTCCCCGCGGTGAACGAGGTCTACGCCCGCTACTTCCCGGCCGAGGCGCCCCCCGCCCGGGCCACGGTGGAGGTCCGGAGGCTCCCGAAGGACGTCCTCGTGGAGATGGACCTGGTGGCGCGCCTGGCGGGCGACGGCCCCCCGGCCTTCGTCGAGGGGCGGGGCTTCAAGAGAGGCGCCCCCGGGCACTGAGCCCTGAGCCCGGGGCCGCCGTCGCTAACGCTTGATCTCCCGGGGCGCCGCGAGGACCCTCTCGACCTCCACGACGAGGGCGTCGCTGGAGAAGGGCTTGATGAGCATCCCGGCGGCCCCCTGGCGCTTCAGGTGGTCCAGGTCGAGCTCGGTGGTGAGCCCGGTCATCATGAGGGCCACGGGCATCGTCGCCCCCTTGGGCGTGGACTCCACGGCGGCCTTGAGGACCTCCCAGCCGGTCTTCCCCGGCATGTGGACGTCGAGGAGCATCAGGTCGAAGACCCGCTTCTTCAGGGCGGCCACGGCCGCGGTCCCGTTGGGGACGGGGACGACCGAGTAGCCCGTGTTCTTGAGCATGAGGGCGCAGAGCGACCGGAAGTTGTCGTCGTCGTCGGCGAGCAGGATCGTCGTCTTGAGCGCGGTGCCCTCGGCGGCCATCGGTCCATCCTACCGCACGGACTGGTTCCGGACCTCTAGACGTTCCGGGGAGCCGCGCAGGGGGTCAGACCCCGGGCGCCTCGCGTGAGGTGCTGCGCCGCCCTATGGGCGCCCGAGGTCAGACCCCATAGCGCTCCCGTAGGACGAGGCGGAGGCCGTCGAAGTCCGCCACCTCGTGGTCGGGGGGGACCGTGTCCTCGGTGGCCGCGTGCTTCCCGCCGGGGTGGCGGAGCCGCACCGTCCGGAGCCCGGTCCGGTGGGCGGGCTCGATGTCGGAGACCGGGTTGTCCCCCACGTAGAGCGCCTCGGCGGGGGAGACCCCGACCGAGGAGCAGGCCCGGGCCCAGAGCTTGGGGTTCGGCTTCGAGATCCCGATCTGGTCGCTGATGAAGACGGCGCGGGGGTCGAGGTACCGGTAGACGTCCAGGCGCACCAGCTTCTCGGCCTGCTTGACCTCGAGGCCCTCGGTGATCACCCCGAGGATGAGCGCCCCGGAGGCCCTGAGCGCGGCCAGCCCCTCCCGGACCCCCGGGAAGGCCTGGAGGCGGTCCACCTTGGTGTTGTGGTACGCCACGACCCCGGCGGCCACGAGGACCGCCCGGTTGTGGCCTCCCAGGTCCTCGACCGGGAAGCGCCGGAGCATCCGGTCGTAGTGGGCGTCGTAGTTCGGCCCGAACTCCCGGATGACCTCCTGGAGCTCGCGGAGGAGGTCCTCGGCGGTCACCCGCATCCCCCCGAGGGCCACCATCGCCTCCATGGCGTCGTGGCGGGCCGCCCGGGCGAACTCGCTCGTCGAGTAGAGGGTGTCGTCCACGTCGAAGAACACGGCCCGGAGGGCGGGGGGCATGGGGGGGATTGTAAGCGGCGGCCCGGGCCGGCGGGAATCACCGGGGCCGGCGCCCATCGCGGGACGCCGGCCCCGTTCCGTCGTTGTCCGGAGCGTCTACCGGGCTACACGGGCCTCGTCGATCGAGAGGTCGGCGATGCGGGCCCGGATGAGGATGAGGAGGTTGCTGAACTCCTGCGAGGAGCCGCGGCGGCTGAAGAAGAACGAGATGATCGGGATCTTGGAGAGCCAGGGCGTCTCGCTCTTCAGGTCCACGAGGCTGATGTTCTTCAGGCCCCCGATGAGCAGCGTCCCGCCGTTGGGCACGCGCACCGTCGTCTGCGCCTTCTGGATGGTCAGCTCGGGGAGCTGGAGCGTCACGGGCGTCGTGAAGGCGCCGAGCGAGGTGGTGAAGGTCGGGATGGGGCGCTTGAGCGTCGCGATGGTCGGCTGGAGCTGGAGGGTGACGTACCGGCGGTCGTTGCTCACCACCGGGCGCACGTCCAGGGCCAGGCCGTCCTGGATGATGCTGACGATCGGGTCCGCGATGAACGCCGTCTGGGCGACCTCGACGTCGAAGTCCTGGATGAAGGCGAGCTGGTTGATGAGCGTGATGTTGGCCCGCTGGGTGTTGTAGACCGTGAGGTTCGGGGCCTGGAGGACCCGGGCCTCCTGCTTCTTCTGGACGGCGCGCCAGATCACGCTGAGTTGCGTGTCGTCGATGAGGGTCCACTGGAGGATGGCGCCCGCGGTGTTGCTGAGCGTCGTCCCCAGCGACCGGTCGAAGATGTGCTCGGTCCGGCCCTTGTAGTCGCCGTCGGAGAGGTCGTTGAAGAAGGCGCCGGAGGAGGGCTTCCCGGAGGCGGCCGCCGGGTTGCCCGGCCCACCGTTGTCGAGACCGCCGCTCGCCCCGTCGTCGAGGCCGTTGGTCACGTCGTCGAGCGGGGAGTTCACGCCCTTCTCCCCGCCGAGGCCGCGGATATCGACCCCGACGTCGCGGAGGAAGTTGTCGGTGACCGACAGGAACCGGGCCTCGATGTTCACGACCAGCCCGGAGAACTTCCGGAGGTCGTTGAGGAACCGGTCCACGCCCGCCTGCATCTCCGGCGGGGCCACGACCAGGATGTTGTCGCCGTGCGCGTCGATCCCGATGCCCTCGGCGGTCCACGCCTCGGCGCTGTCGCCGACGTTCTCCTTGATGAGGGCGATGAGGTCCTCGGGGGCGCCGTAGGCGGCCTGGCCCTCGGTCTGCCCGCCGAACACGGGGTTCGCCTCGTCGGCCTCCGCCCCCGCCGGCTTCAGGATCAGGTTCGGCGGGATGAAGTTGTTGAGCTTCATCGTGAGGTCGCCGACCGGGTGGATCTTGACGACCGCCTCCTCGCGGGCCAGCTCGGGCTTCGTGATCACGACGAAGCTGCCCTGCACGCGGTAGGTGAGGCCCGTGGCGCTCTTGAGCAGGAGCTTGAGGGCGCTCTCGAGGTCGATGTCGGTCAGCCGCAGGGTGATGTTCTGGGCGTCGGCGTCGGCCCGGACCTGCTCGTGCACGACGATGTTCATGCTGTGGTAGGAGGCGAGGTACTCGATGCAGCGCGAGAGGGGGGTGGCCTCGAAGTTGAAGGTGGTGCGGGTCTCCTTGAGGCGGTTCTTCAGGGCGGTCGTTTCCGGGGCCTCCTCGGCGCTCCCGGAGATCTGGCCGAGGTCCTTGCGGAGGCGGGTGATCCGATCCCAGTACTCGGCCGAGGGGCCGCGGACGATCCCGGAGTAGGGGATCGCCGTCTCGAGCATGTCGTCCTTCCAGCGGCGGAACTTCTCCTTCTCCGTCTGCCGGGTCTGCTCCATGGTCTGCCCGTGGCGGGCCTTGTTGGCGGCCTGCACGACGTCCTTCGCCTGGACGTCGCGGGGGTCGATCTCGAGGGCCTGCCGGCCGAGCTCCTCGGCCCGGGCGAAGTCCTCGTGGTCGTAGGCGTCGATGGCCTCGGTCAGGAGGGCGCGGCGCTTCTTCGACTCGGCCAGGCGCCGGTCGAGCTCCTCCTGCTTCACGCGCCGGTAGGCCTCCTCGGCCTGCTTGCGGCGGGCCTGCTCCGTCTGCTTCGAGAGGGCGGACCTGGCGTCGGCCAGGCGGGCCCGGGCGTCCTCGGGGAGCCGTCCCCAAGAGATCTCGTAGGGGGAGCTGCCGATGGTGGCCAGGACGCCGTCGAAGGCCTTCGCGGCGCCGTCGTAGTCCCCGGCGGCCATGGCGGCCTTGCCCTGGTCGTACATCGTGCGCGCCTGGGTCTCGACCATCTCGCGCTTCACGCGGGCCTCGTCCGCCAGCGACCTGGCCATGTCCGCGACCTCGCCGGTGCGCTCGCCCAGCGCCGCGCGGGCGCGGTTGAGGAGGTTGCGGGCGGCGGCGTTGTCGGACTGCTCGTCCAGGGCCTTCTGGGCCCACTGCTTCGCGTCCTCGAACTTGAGCGCCTTGAAGGCCCCATCGCCCTTGTCCAGGTAGTCCTCGACGAGGAAGCGCTGCTTCTCGAGCGCGATCCGCTTCTCCTCGGAGAGCGCGCCGAGCTTCTTCATCGCGTCGTCGTGGGCCATGTCGTCGGGGGACTTGATCTTCGGGACCATCGGGGGAACGACCTCGGGAGCCCTGCCGGGCTCGACCGGGGGCTTCGCGGGGGTGACGGGCGGCCTGGTCGGCTCCACCGGCGGCCTCGTGGGCTCGACGGGGGGCTTCGCGGGGGTGACGGGCGGCTTCGTCGGCTCCACCGGCGGCTTCGTCGGCTCGACCGGGGGCCGCGCGCCGGCGGGCCCCTCCGAGGGGTCCGGCGGGGCGGGCGGCGGCGGCGGGATGTTCACCTTCCCGGGCTTCGGCGGCGGCGTCGGCTCGCCGGGGACCGGCTTCGGCTCCTCGCCCCTCGCCGCCACGGGCGCCACCGGGGCCGGCTCGGCCTCCGGGGCGGGCTTGGCGGGCGTGGGCGCGGGCTTGGCCGGCTCCGGCGCCTTCACCGGGGGCATCGCCTTCGCCGTCTCGACGGGCTTCCGGGGTTCGCCCGGCTTGGCCGTCGTGGTGTCGCCCTTGGCCAGCGCGGGGCCGCTGCTCTTCGGCGGCGGCTCCGGCTTCTTAGGCTCGCTCGAGCAGCCCTTCGCGACGAGGGCCACCGAGACGATCACGCCGAGGGTCACGAACCCGGCGAGTCGGGTGCGTCGGGAATTCAGCATCGCCTCCTGCCTCCTTGTCCGCGCCGGACGGCGCGCGGGGCTCCCATGCCCGGTGGAACCCCTGCCCAGGGGAACGCCGATTCGCCCGTATCACCAACGCCGGGGGGAGAGTCTACCGGGGCGCCGAGAGGGGGGTCAACGAGTCTTTGGGGGGGATCCGGCAGCGCCGTGACAGAGGCGTGACGGGTCGCGCCCGCAAGGGGTTACGACGGTCGCGGGGGGCCCGGCGGCGCGCCCGCGGGAACGCCCCTCAGCGGGCCCCGAGGAGGGCCCGGATCTCATCGACGTGCTTCCGCTCCCGCTCGTTCCTCGCGCGCCCGCGCGCCCTGTCGATGGCGTCCTCCACGACCGCCCTGTCCTTGGCCGAGGGGGGCTCCGTGCCGGCGAGGTGCGCGAGCGCGATCCAGCACCAGTAGGACGAGTCCCCGTCGAGGGACGCCTTGAGGCAGTTCTCCCCGTAGAGCCTCAGGGCCGCCGGCTCCTGCGCCTTGAAGAGGGCCTCCATGATGAGGGATGCGTTGCGGCCGTCCCTGTAGCCGAGTTCTCCGGCCTTGATGAAGGACCTCCACGCGTTCATCCACCGATCGCGGGAACCCGCCTCGGAGGCCTTCGCCTCCTCGGCCCAGGATCGGCCGATCCAGAAGGGGACCGCGGGGTTGAGGGGCTGCTGCCTCCCCAGGTCCTCGAAGGCCTCGCGCGCCGCGGCCAGCGCCTCCAACGCCCGCCCCGGGTCGTCCTCGCGCAGCGTCCGCGCCAGGGCGAGGTTCCGCTGGGCCGCCAGGAAGGACGCGAGGAACGGGGCGGAGGGGACGGGCTGGAGCGCATTCGTCCCCTTCGGCAGGACGGTGATCGGGCCGGCACCGAGGTAGCCGACGGCGGTGCTTCCGCCTCGCTCGGGCCCCGACCCGGTCCCCGGGAGGAGCATCTCGGGCTTCCCCAGGAGCCCGCGGGCGATCTCCACGGCGGCCTCCGCCTCCGCGCCCCGCGCGGCGGCCAGGTCGCGGGTCTCGCCCGGGTCGGACGCCAGGTCGTAGACCACCCGGCGGCCTCCCCCGTGGTCGATGGCCCGGAGGTCCCCGACCCGGCAGGCGACGGACTGGGCCCAGCGGAAGGACCGCCACCCGTACAGGGTCTCGGAGTACTGCACGAGCCCCTCCGCGCCCGGGGCGGGCGCCTCCCCCCGGAGCAGCGGCGCGAGCGGGCGCCCGTCCAGGGGGTAGTCCGGGAGCGGACGTCGCGCGAGGTCGAGGAGGGTCGGGTAGAGGTCCACGAGCGAGACGGAGGACCGGACGCGGGTCCCGGCGGGGACCCCGGGCGGGTAGCGGAGGAGGAGCGGCACGCGGATCGTGGAGCGGTGCAGGAAGAAGCCGTGGGTCCGCTCGCCGTGCTCGCCGAGGCCCTCGCCGTGGTCCGCCGCGACGGCGACCACGGTCCGGTCCAGCGTCCCCTCCGCGCGCAGGGCCTCGAGGAGCCGCCGGAGCTCGCGGTCCGCGTAGGCGATCTCCGACTGGTAGGCCTCCTCCGAGTCGGGCGCCGCGCCGGTCCCGCCCGGGGGCCGGTAGGGGTAGTGCGGGTCGAAGAGGTGGACCCAGAGGAAGAACGGCCTGCCCCGCCCCCGGCCGCGGAGGAAGGAGAGCGCGCGGTCCACCGTCTCCTCGGCCTTCCGCTCGGACTCGAGGGACTCGCCCGGCTCCGGGTCCTCGGGCGCCTCGTACCCGCCGAACCCCGCGTCGAGCCCCCAGCGCGGCGAGAGCGCGGAGCAGGAGACCACGGCGTGGGTCTCGTAGCCCGCCGCGGCGAACTCCTCGGCGGCGGTCCGGAAGGCCCGGGCGGCGGCCGGCGCGAGGGGCCGCGGCGGGTCGTTGTCCCGGAGGCCGTGGCGCGGCGGGTGGAGGCCCGTGAGGATCGTCGCGTGGGAAGGGAGCGTCACGGGACTCGAGCTGGCGGCGTCCTCGAACAGCGCGCCCTCCGCCGCGAGGCCGTCGAGCGTCGGGGTCCCCGCGTCCGCCCGCCCGTAGCAGCCGAGGCGATCGGCCCGCGTCGTGTCGAGCGTCACCAGGAGGACGGAGGGCGGGCCGGAGTCCCGGCCGAGCCGCGTCCAGGCCAGGGCGGCCGCCGCGACGACGACGGCGGCGACGAGGACGCTGCGGACGCGAACCGGTGCCATGGGGGCGTGATGATACGCGGGCCCCGGACTTCCGGCATCCGCCTAGCGTGGCTCCCGGGGGCCGAACAGGCCGGTCCGGTTGATCGGGGTCCCCCGGAACACCACCTTCGTGAGGTTCGCCCCCAGGAAGGCGTCCAGCGCCGCCATGACCTCCCCGTGGGGCACCTCGGGGGAGGCCTCGATCCTGCCCTTCATCCCCTCGTCCCTCCGGTGGATGGCGTCGATCCGGCGGGAGAGCGATCGCCAGGTCGCCGCGTCCGTGGCCATCCCGAGCCGGGTGCCCAGCACGCGCACCTCGGTGGCCCCCTCGCCCGGGCGGCGGTGGAGCTCGACCGTGAGGTGGGTCTCCGGGAGCACCGGAACCAGCCGGGGGTCCGGGCCTCCCTGCGGCAGGAACGCCTCGAGCTTCTGGTCGAGCGTGCGGAACTTCATGCAACAGAGGAACACGACGATGAGCTGGAAGGTGACGTCGATCATCGGCGTCATGTTCATCGTGGATCTCGCGGCCTTCGCGGGGTCTTCGCGTTCCCGGCGGGTCATGGCGTTCTCCTCGCCGCGCACCGGGAACCGACCGGAGGGATTCTACCCCGCGGGGCCGCCGCGCGCCGGGGAGAGCCTCCTACCCGGCGGGGACCCGCAATCGAGAGCGCGCCGCCGGGCGTGCGGGCGCCCGGCGCGGATGGCGCTACTTCGGCGGCGGCGCGGCGCCGAACTCGCCCGACTTGTTGAACTGCGTGCCCTTGAACACCACGCTGTTGAGCTTGGCGCCGAGGAAGGCGTCGAGCGCCTTCATGACTTCCCCGTGCGGCACCTCGGGGAAGGCCTCGATCTCCCCCTTCATCTTCTCTTCCTTCTTGTGCATGTCGAGGATCTGCCTGGAGAGATTGTTCCAGATGCCCGCGTCCGAGGCCATCCCGATCTTGGTCCCGAGCACGCGCACCTCGGTCTCCGTCTGGCCCAGGCGGCGCTTGAGGGTGACGGTCAGCTTCGTCTCGACGGTCTGCTGCGGGTTGTAGGTCGCGAGCCCGACGTCCTTGGGGAGGAAGGCCTCGATCTTCTGGTCGAGGCTCCGGAACTTCATCGTGCAGAGGAACACGACGATGAGCTGGAACGTGACGTCGATCATCGGCGTCATGTTCATCGTCGACTTCGCCGCCTTGGCGGGGTCCTCCTGCTCTTTCCTGGCCATGGTGGTCTCCTACTGCCCTGCGCGTTCCTGCTTCGGGCGCGCCACCGCGAACTGGAGCTTGTAGATCCTGATCTTCGGGTCGGCGCAGACCTGCATGACCCACTGGACGTCCTGCCACCGGGCGCCCTTGTCCGCGCGGATGAGGACGAAGAGCTCGGCCGCGTTGGGGGACTCCTTCTCCCGGGCGAAGTCGGCCCAGGGCGCGATCCACCTCTTGAACTCATCGACGTTCATCTCGATGGCCTTCACCTTGAGGATGGGGGGGTCCCCCGCGTTCTTCCCGCGGAGGAGGTTCACGATGATCCGGCGCTTCTCCAGGATCCCCTTGTCCTCCTCGCTGTTCTCCGCCGAGGGGAGGGTGAGGTCCTCGATCTCCTTCCGGCTGAGGTCGCTGGCCAGCATGAGGAAGATGATCAGCTGGAAGACGACGTCGATCATCGGCGTCATGTTGATGTCGAGGTCGCTGACGTCTATCTGCGCCTTCTGGGCCATGCGGGCCTCCTCCTGCGTCCCCTGCCTTGCTCCTACTGCTTCTGCGGCCGGAACCGCTCGACGAGGTCGTCCGACACCGCGATGAGCTCGTTGCAGATCCGGATCACGCGGTTGCGGAAGATGAAGTACATCATCATCGCGGGGATGGCCACGAGCAGCCCCTCGAAGGTCGTGATGAGGGCCTGCTGCACGCCGAAGGCCAGGTCCTTGGGGGTGACCCTGGGGCCGAGTTTCACGATGTTGGAGAAGGCCACGATCATGCCCTGGACCGTGCCGAACAGGCCCCACATCGGCGCCAGGTTCCCGATGAGGGCGAGGTAGGAGATCTTCGTCTGGAGCTTCGTGGACTCGATGCCGGCCTGCTCCCCCATGACCTGCTTCATGGTCTCGAAACCGGCGTTGAGCTTCGGGAGGCCGGCGGCGAGGATGTTCGTCAGGAAGTTGGGCTCCGACTCGCAGAGCTCCAGGGCCTCCTGGTACTCCTCCTCCTCGAAGAGCGCCTCGATCTCGTCCACGACCTCGTTGGGGACGAGCTTCTCGCGCTTGATGTTGATGGTGTGCTCGATGATGAGGGCGAGCGCCGCCACCGAGTGCGCGATGATGATCCACCCGCACCAGCCGCCCCAGGAGAGGATGTTCGAGATGGTGAGCTTCGACTCTTCCGGGTCGTCCTCCGCCGTGCCGCTGTCCTGGGCGCGGGCGACGCATGCCACCACGAGGACGGCGGCGATCGCCACGCCCCATCGGAACCACGCCTTGCGCTTGTCCATGGCCTGAGCCTCTCCTCCTCCAGGTGACGGGGACCTCGACCCGGGTCCGCGCGCCACGGGCCCCCCCGCAGGGGTCAACGTGCGCGGTTCGCCCATTCCGACCAGGGATAGAACTCGACGAGGTCCTTCAGGGCCTCCTCGCGACGCCGCGCGTCGCCGAGCGCCTCATAGGACTTTGCCTTATACCACAGGGCCCGGGCGACCTCCTCCGGAACCTCGAACCTCGTGACCTCGACCTCCAGGAACTTCGGGATCGCCGCCCGCGGGTCGCCGCCGAGCAGGGCCGCGACGCCGGCCCCGTTCGCGGCCGCGGCCTTCGCGGCCGCCGCCCCGCCGGTCTGCGCCGTCACCCGGTCGAACCAGCCGCGGGCCGCGTCCAGGTCCGCGGCGTTCTTCGTCTGCTCCGCCCGCGCCATGAGCGCCCAGCCGCGGCGGACGAGCGCGTCCACCCGGAGCGCCTCCAGGGCCCTCTTCGTCTCCGCGTCGGCGGCGCCGACCGCCTCCTTCGCGAGGAACTCGGCCAGGTCGCCGTACTCGTTGGCTGCGGAGAGGCTCTCCCCGCGCCGCTCCATCAGCCGCCCGCGGGACTGCCGGGCCCGCGCCTCCCAGAGGGGGATGCGCGCCTCGCGGGCCGCCTTCGCGAGGGCGTCCAGGGCCTGGAGGGCGTCGTCGGGCTTCCCCGAGAGCGACAGGGCCTCGGCCCGGCCGAGGAGGAGCAGGTCCGCCAGCGGGCTCTTCGGCTCCGCCTCCAGGGCCTTCGAGTAGAGGATCGCGGCCTCGGCGTACTGGGCGGCGGGGGACTTCGAGTCGGCCGCGAGCCTCCGCCGGCAGTCGGCGATGTAGGCGTCCGCCCGGTGATCGACCCACTTCCGGGCCTTCCCCGCCAGCACGGCCGACTTGGCCCCGAGGAACTCCTGCTCGGCGTCCGCGAAGCGCCCCGCCTTCCAGGCCTCCACTCCGGCCCGGTAGAAGTCGGGGACGTCCCCGTACTTCACCCCGACGACCTCCGAGGCGGACTTCGAGGCCACGGACCCGGCCTTCGACTTGAACTCCACCTTCTCGTAGGTCTCGGAGAGGATCTCGACGCCGGTGACCCTCGAGGGCGGCCCCTTCGGGTTGACGACCAGGACCTCGTCGCGGAACTGCTCCGGCGCGGGCTTCTCCGCCGCGGGCTTCCTGTCCTGGGCGGCGGCCACGGCCGCGAGGAGGAGGAGGGCGGCGGGGGCGAGGAGCGGAGCGGTGGGGGCGCGCACGGCTACCTGCAACCTCCCTTCCCGATCTTGCGGAGCGCGGCGTCGGCCTCGGCCCGGAGGTCCTGGAAGGCCTTCCCCAGGCCCGGCCGCACCTCCTCGGCGCGCTTGATCTCCTCGAGGACCTCCATGGACCTGACGATGTCGCAGACCATGGTGAGCCACTCGGCCACCCCCTTGGCCGTGCCGGCCCGGAGGTAGACGGCGGGGATCCGCAGCTTCCACTCGAACCAGTCCGCCGAGTAGCGGGTCCGTGGTTCCGGGGGGAGGTTCGGGCTCGTCTGGGCCCCGTCCACCAGGGCCTGGTAGAGGTTCACCGCCCCGATGCAGTACTCCAGCCTGGAGACGCTGAGCGCGTCGTAGCAGCGGCCGAGGCCCTCGAGGAGCTCCGGGGTGCGCTTCACGAGCCCCAGCACCGTCGGCCTGAGGAGGCGGTGCATCTGGGCGTTCTCCTCGAGGACGGTGATGGCCGTGGCGCCCGCCAGGGCCCGCCGCGACTCCGGGGTGCGGTCGAAGGCCCGCACGAGGTTCTCCCCCTGCTGGGCGATCGTCGAGAGGGCCAGGGCCTTGCGACCGGGGTCCTCGCAGCCCGCCGCGTCCGGGTCCTTCGCCGCCCGATCGAGGATGCGGCCCATCTGCTCCTTGAGGCGCTTCTCGTAGTCGGGAGGGGCCCCCTGCGGGACGAGGACGAGGGCCGCGAAGCACTCCTTGAGGTCCTTCAGGTCGGGCTGGGGGCGCGCGAGGAGGGCCTGGAAGTCGTGGAGGGCCTCGGCGTAGCGCTGCTGGTCGGTGAGGACCTGGGCCAGGTCCACGGTCAGGGCCTCCACGTCCTCGGCCTTGTTCTGCTCGCGGTACCTGTCGCGCGCCCTCTGGTAGAGGTCCGTGGCGGCCGGCAGTTTGCCGAGGGCCCGCTTCACGCCGCCGAGGAACCGCAGGTTCTCGGGACCGGGGTTCGGGAGCCTCGAGAGCCAGAACTCGTAGAGGGGATCGGCGTGCCGGATGAGGTCCAGCGCCCCGGTCTTGTTCCCGATCCCCTTCTCCTTCACCGACTCGAGCCGGAAGGAGTCGGCGACCGCCAGGCAGAGGATGGGGGTCCACGTGGAATCGGGGCTCTCCGCGATCAGCTGCAGCGCGATCCGGTTTGCGTCGTCCCGCTTCCCCCCCTGGAGGAAGGCCAGGCCGCGCAAGTAGCGGACGCGGGGGAAGAAGTTCTCCACCTGGGCGCCGGAGAAGCGCCTCTCGAACTCGGCGAGGGTCTCGATGACCTTCTCGTAGGCCTTCCTCTCGTCGTGGGCCACCGCGGTCCAGAAGACCGCGATCGCGTAGGGCTGCTTCTTCCCCGCCGGGACGCTGGCGTCCTCGAAGAGCGGGCGGAGCCGCTTCTCCTGGGCGGCCAGGTGGGCCAGGGCCTCGTCGGGCTTGCCCCATTTGAGGTAGGCCTCGGCGATGCGGACCTGGGCGGTGTTGTAGTTCAGGCTGTCCGTCTTGACCGCCTTGAACTTCCCGATCGCGGCCTCGCAGTCCCCGTTGTTGAGGGCCTGGACCGCGTCCAGGTAGACCTGGTCGCCGCTCGCCTCGGACCAGGGGAACCTCTCGACGTAGAGCCTCCGCGCGTCCGTGACGTCCTTCTCCATCCCCTTGGCGCGGGCGGGGTCCTTCTCGCGGACCGCCTGCTGCATCAGGGCCTGCTTGGCGAGGATGCGGAAGTTGGCGCAGGACGCGATCTCCTGGTCCTCGTCCCTGCGCCCCTCGGCCAGGTACTGCTGGACCGGGAAGTCGGCGGCGAGGAACGCCTCCTGGTAGCGCTCCAGGTAGCCGTAGCAGGTGTTGATCTGGATCCAGGCCTTCGCCGCGTTCTGGCGCAGCAGGGCCCGGCGCAGTTCCGGCGTGGGCGCGCCCTCGCAGGCGAGGATGGCCCGCTGGAAGGCGCGGATCGCGAGGCCCCACTTGCGCTCCGCCATGCACCCCTGCCCGGCCTTCATGAGGATCTCGGGGGAGAGCGCGACCGGGGCGTCCGGCGGCAGCGCGGCCAGGATGTCGTTCAGCGCCCGCTTCGCCAGCAGGTCCACGGAGCGCCCCCAGCGCGGGTCGGCGGCGGAGGCGGCGTCGCTCACCTTCGCCAGCTCGTCGATGGCCGCCTGGTGCTGGCCCAGCGAGGACAGGGCCCGCGCCTTCTCCACCAGCGCGGCCAGGCCGAACTTCTGCGTCCGCGTGGCGGGGAGCTTCCCCTCCAGCTCCTCCATCTTCCTCACGAAGATCGAAGGGAAGGAGACGTCCCCCTGCTTGCGCACCTCGTTGCACATCCGCCCGTACAGCAGGGCCGAGGTCAGGATGCTCTCCAGGGTCGCCGCGTCCCGGGGCTCCGCGTAGGCGTCCACCGCGCCGATGGCGATGTGGAAGTACTCGTTCGCCTGGCGGAGGTCCTCCTCCTTCCAGCCCGAGGTGCCCTGGGCGCGCTTCCAGTAGGTCTTGGCGAGGTACATCGCGGCGTAGTAGCCGGGGAGGGTCCCCTCCGCCTCCTCGAAGAAGTCGAAGATCTCCTTCTCGGCCTCCGTGAGCTGGCTGAGGCGCAGGGGGTCCCCGACCGGGTAGAGGAGGGCCTTCTCGTGGGTCGCCACGGCGGAGAAGTACCAGGCCTTGTTCCGGACATCGACCCGGTCCGCCTTCCCCTCCTCGCGCTTGCGCACCGAGGCGAGGAGCCGGATGGCCTGGTCGTAGAGGCCCTCGGCCTCCTTCCGGTAGGCGGCCTGCTCGGCGACGGGCAGCTCCGAGGTCCGCTCGCCCCCGAGGAAGTTGGCGAGGTCCTGGAAAAGCTGGGCGAGCGCGAACTCGGCGTCCGCGGCCTTCGGGCCGCCGGCGGCGATGTACTCCTCGAACCCCTTCCGCGTCTCGGGGAACTTCTTCCGGACGTCCTCGACGCTCTGCTTCGGGTCGTTCATCGCCGCGCGGAGGGCGCGGCGGAGGAGCTCGCAGCGGATGTACTCGCCCGTCCGGCGCCGCTCCGCGGTCGGGCTGCCGGCGAGCATCCGGTCCACCTCGGCCTGCGCCAGCTCGAAGTAGCCCCGGTCGGCGAGCCCGATGGCGAACTCCACGTCGTCGTCGCGGCTCTGCGCCTGCTGCGCGAGGGCCGGGGAGGCGAGGAGGAGGGCGGCGGAGGCGGAGAGGATCGTGCCGGCCAGGAAGGATCGGCCCATCCTGCACCTCGGTTGCGGCGAAGCCCAGGGTCCACGGGCGGCCGCCGTGCCCACTCCGCGCGGTCCGCTCCTGCCCGCGCGCCCTACACCCGGCCCGGGCGCCGCGGGGACGAATCGTGGCGAGTCTAGCGGGCGCGGGAGGGAGGCCAACATCTTTCGGCTCACCGTGTCCCCGGGGCGATCCATCGCGACGCTCCTTCCGGGAACAAGCCAAGCGCGAAGGGAGCATACCCTGTGTTAACTGAAAAGTCAAGTAGGGCATCCGCGGGGAACGGATGGCCGCTCACCGCGGCACCTCGAAGACACGCGTCTCCCCGGAGGGGGCGCGGAGGACGACCTGGAGGCGGCGCACCCGGTTCCGCTCGAGCCGGGACTCGAAGAGGGGGTTCCCGTCGGGGTCCCTGAGGACCGTGCCCTCCGGCGCGAAGATCGGCACGCGCACCGCCTCGTGGCGGTCCACGTCGCTGGCCTCCACGGCCTCGAGCCGGAGGCCGGTGACGAAGTCGAGGAGGGGGCCGTCCCCCGACGCCGGGGCGGTCCCGCCCACGGGGCCGTGGTGGCCCGCCGGGAACTCCGCCGCCTCGGACCGGCCGTCGTAGGGCCGGCGGAGGCGGAACACCGCGGTGGCAGTCTCCAGGTCGGCCTGGAGGACGTTCACCTCGATCGGGATCGCGATCCGGCACTCCGTCGCGACGGGCTCCCCGGTCCCTCCGTCGAGGATCGGGGTGGCGACGACGCGGGCGGTGCCCGAGGCGGCGGGGACGGGGATGTCGCAGGCGCCGTCCTCCGGGGCCATCCTGTCGATGGAGACCGCCGCGGGGGTCCCGAGGCCCTCCGCGCGGATCCGCGTCCCCCGCGAGCCGGCGGCGGGGGTCCACCGGACGCGGAGCCGGCCCTGCTCCCCCTCGACGGAGGCGCGGAGGTCGGCGACGCGGGCCCCCGGCCGGGCCGGGCCCGCGGTCTCGGGGGGCGGCCCGAGGCGGCGCGAGGGGTCGGGG
>CAZKTF010000019.1:0-27904 GCA_964555565.1 uncultured Planctomycetota bacterium
CGCTCAGGATGCCGACGATAGTGCAGCATGGGTCGGCTGCGTCCGGCTCGGGCAGCCGCACCATCCCGGAGTCCTCGTCTACGAGGTCGCCGACGCGGAGGCCTCCCACCTGCGCAGGGTCAAGGGCGCCGACGCGGAGCACGCGGAGGGCCCCGCTGGTGCGGTCCTGCACGAGGACGACGCGGTTCGCGAGGTCAGCGTCGCCCGCGAGGTCGTTGATGGGCTCCGCGGGATCGAGGAGCCGCCGGAGGTCGGCGACGACGTCGTTGATGGGGCCCGTTGGGTGCACCGTGACGTCCCCGGCGAGCGCCAGCAGCGCCCGCGCGGCGGGGGCGGAGAGGATCGCTCCCGCGACGTGACGCGCCTGCGTTCGGCTCGCACCGCTCAGGACCGACGTCCTGGTCCGGCCGTCGAGGGTGACGGTCTGCCGCCCGGTGCGGTCGTCGAACGCGACGCCTACCGTCACGTCGCGCGTCCCGGACGCCTCGGCGCCCCCGCGGAGGAACCGCGCCCCTGCGAGGACCGCAGAGAGGTCGATCGAGCGCAGCTTGAGCAGGAAGCGGAGCTCGCCGACCGTCGCCCCTCCCGCCACCGGACGGCGCACCGTCGAGACGAGTCCGAGGACGCAACAGCGGTCGAGCGGGTCCAGCCGGTTCGTGGCCACGACCCCGCGCCGCACGGTGTGGAGGTCGTACGAGACGAGGAACCCGCCGACGTCGAGGTCGAGCGTCTTCCCCTCCAGGGCCGGCACGCCGTCGGGGAAGGCGATCGTCCCGCGGACCTGGGCGGAGTCGCGTCCCGGCCGCGCGAAGTCGAGGTTGATCGCAATCCGCGACACCGCGAGGTCAAGTGCAGGCGCGGGCGGGGCCGCGGTCAGCACGATCGTCGCGTCCAGGGACGTCGAGTCGCCCAGATAGCCGTTCCCCCCGTCGCCGACCGTGAAGTCGATCGATTCCCCGGCGGAGATGGATCGCTCGGTCGAGAAGGGCAGGGGGACGTCGTAGCTGCTGACGGTCCCGGCGAAGAGCTCGGTCGAGCCGTGGAGGACGGCCACGTCGGTCGTCGTAGGGTAACTGGAGTCGATGCCGGTGAACGCGCTGTTGATCTGATACGTCCCCGAGGCTGGTGCAGTCCAGCGGACGACGGCGTTCTCACCGACGGGCCCGGGATGCAGCGCCAGCTTCCCCGCGGGGACGGTCGCCGTGGCGTAGGTGATCGAGTCCCCCGTGCCGTTGTAGAACACTCCAGGGAAGCCGTTGCCAACGCCGGTGTCCCATCCCTGCAGGCCGACGAGGGAGAAGGGGTTGGTCGCGAGGTTGAATACCGATCCACGGCTCGCGGACCACCCGTAGCTCCAGACGCCGTTCGGATCGTTGGTGGCGGAGAAATCCGCGGCGACGTCGTAGGTCGGGGGGGTCTCTCCCAAGGCGGGCGAGCGCCCCGCCACGAGAGACATCACTCCCCCCAGTGCTAGCGCCGAGATGCGGACCAACATCCTGCTGCGGTTCATGACCGATCTCCTCCTCAAGCGGGGCCGTCGCCGCCGAGTCGGACCGTGAGCGACGGCGCGCGGGATGCGCGGTTCCCAATCCCGGCGTGCTGATTGTACTCCTTCGGCAGCCCCTCCACGGGGCGGATCCGAGAACCCGCTGTCTTGTCATTCGACGTCGTCAGTAGCCGGTCTCCGGAAGGCGAGGAGACCGCGGACCCGACCCCGTCCTCGTGCCCGCGGAACGCCCTCCACTCCAAGGTTGTCATGAGGGTCTCGTGTACCTTCGAGACGGCTTCGGGGAGGTCCTCGAGCCGCAGCGCCTCGCGCGCGAGGGGCATCCTGCGCATGGGATCGGCCTTCGGTGCAACAGTCGCGGCGTTCGTGAGGACGAGGCATCGTGCCCGCCGGAGGGAGGTCAACGCGCGGTTCCGTGAGTCGATCGCGTCCCTCGCCCGTGCCTTCGAGAGAGCCTCCGCGTCCAGCGCCCTCCCGAGCGTGTCGCGGGTCTCTCCCAGGAGGTGCATGGTGGTCGCGAAACCCGAGGACAGCGTGAGCAGGAGCGCGACGGACACCGTGGCAACGACGGGGTTCCTCTGGGCCCATCGCCCGAGGCGGATCCTACCAATCACCGCATGCAGGCGGTGTGGTCAGCCCCCCGGGCGGGCCCGGAGGGTGAAGAGGGGGGGGCCACGCGCCCCCCCCCGCCGGAGGGGCGTGGCCTACCGCGGTCCGCCCCCCGGTCCGTTCCCGTGCCGCCTACCGGATCAACGGACGAAGGCGGCGATCCTGTCGGGGGGAGACGACCGGCCCGGAGGCCGGGACCGCGTCAGCGCGCGCCGACGACGAAGACGTCGGACTGCCCGTTGGTGTCCCCCGCGACGAGGTTGCCGGCGTCGGACCAGAAGGCGAGGAACTTCCCGTTCGAGGAGAGCGAGGCGGCGCCGGAGAAGCTCCTGGCGTTCCCCTCCTGGCCCTGGGCGTCCACGGAGACCCGCCGGGTCGTCCCCGTCCGGAGGTCGTGGAGGAACACGTCCGACCGGGCGTTGCCGTCTCCCGCGGCCAGGTTCGTCGCGTTCGAGTAGAAGACCACGGTCCGCCCGTTGGAGGAGATCGCGGGGCTGTAGCTGCCGCCGCCCGTCGCCTCCGTGCCGTCGGAGGCGACCGAGACCCGCCGGGTCTCCCCCGTCCGGAAGTCGTGGACGAAGACGTCGTCGGCACCGTTGGAGTCGTTCGCGACGAGGTTCGTGGCGTCGGAGTAGAAAGCGACGACCTGCCCGTTGGCGGAGACGCAAGGATCCGGGTTGACGAACCCGTTCGCCTGGTTCCCCTGGGAGTCCACCGAGGCCCGCCTCGTCGCGCCGGTGCGGAGGTCGTGCACGAACGCGTCGTCCCGCCCGTTCGCGTCCCCGGGCACGAGGTTCGAGGCGCTCGAGGAGAAGGCCACGAAACGGCCGCTGGCCGACATCGTGGCGGCGAAGCTGCGGCCGTCGGGGAGGCTGCCGTCGTCGCCTCCGACGAGCGTCGTGGTCCCCGTCTTCAGGTCGTGGACGAAGACGTCCTCCTGCCCGTTCACGTCCCCGGGGACCAGGTTCGTGGCGGAGGAGTGGAAGGCCACGAACCGCCCGTTGGCGGAGAGGCAGCCGTTGTAGAGGAAGCTCCCGGCGTCCCCCTGCGTGCCGTCGGAGGCGACCGAGACCCGTCGCGTCCCGCCGGTCTTGCGGTCGTGGACGAAGATGTCGTTGAAGCCGTTGGTGTCCCCGGGGACCAGGTTCGTGGAGAAGGAGCCGAAGGCCACGGTGCGCCCGTTCGCCGAGAGGCCGACAACGCGGCCCCCCCCGTCGCCCCCGGTCCCGTCGGTGGCGACGGAGGCGAGCGTCGTCTCTCCCGTCTTCAGGTCCCGCACGAACACGCCCCCGAACACGGTCCCCGCCACCAGGTCGGTCGCCTCGGAGCCGAACGCGACGAAGGTCCCCTTCGCCGACACGGCGCACTCGTAGCTGCCGCCGGTCGCCTGCGCCCCGCCGGTCGCGACGGAGGCCCGCTCCGGCCCGACAGGCCCGGCCGCCCGCCCGGTCGAGGCGAGGGCGAGGCCCGCGACGAGGATCGACCCCGGGAAACGCGCGCGCACCGCCCGCAGGATTGCCATGCTCTCCCTCCCGTGTCCGGCGGGGGAGCCCGACCCCCGCGATGCCTTCAGGATAGCGCACCGGGGGCGCGGGTGCCGCGGAGCCGGCCCGGGATCGAGGCGCATCGTTCGAACGGCGGCGGGGCGAGCGCCGCCCCTGCAGAGACACGACGACGGCGGAGGCACGACAACGGCGGGGACTCCCGGGGTCGGGCTCCCGCCGGGAGCCCGACGAGTCCCCGGGAGCCCTCCCTGCGGGGACAGTCCCCCGGCGCTAGAAGTCCATCCCGCCCATGCCGCCCATCCCGCCCATGCCGCCGCCGGCGCCGGCCCCGGCACCCCTCTTCTCGTCCGGGATCTCGGAGATGATGGCCTCGGTCGTGAGGAGGAGGTTGGCGACGGAGGCGGCGTTCTGGAGCGCCGTGCGGACGACCTTGCACGGGTCGATGACGCCGGCCTTGATCATGTCCCCGAACTCCTCGGTGAGGGCGTTGAAGCCGTAGTTCGGGTCGCTGCTCGCCCGGACCTTCTCCACGACGATGGAGGGATCGACGCCGGTGTTCGCGGCGATCTGGCGGATGGGCGCCTCGAGCGCGCGGCGCACGATGTCCGCGCCCACGCGGGAGTCCTCGTCCAGCTTGAGCCCGTCCAGGACCTTCTGCGAGCGGAGCAGCGCCACGCCGCCGCCGGGGAGGATGCCCTCCTCGACCGCCGCGCGCGTCGCGTGCACCGCGTCCTCGACCCGGGCCTTCTTCTCCTTCAGCTCCACCTCGGTGGCCGCGCCGACCTGGATCTCCGCGACGCCGCCCGCCAGCTTGGCCAGGCGCTCCTCGAGCTTCTCGCGGTCGTAGTCGGAGGTCGTGGTCTCGAGCTCCTTCTTGATGGAGGCGATGCGCCCCTTGATGGCGTCCTTGTTGCCGGCGCCCTGGACGATCGTGGTGTTGTCCTTGTCGATGACCACCTTCTTCGCGCGGCCGAGGTCCTCCAGGCCCAGGTTCTCGAGCTGCTCGCCCAGGTCCTCGAAGATGGCCCGGCCGCCGGTGAGGGTGGCGATGTCCTCGAGCATGGCCTTGCGGCGGTCGCCGAAGCCCGGGGCCTTCACGGCGCAGACGTCGAGCACGCCGCGGAGCTTGTTCACGACCAGGGTGGCCAGCGCCTCCCCCTCGACCTCCTCCGCGATGACGAGGAGCTTCTTCCCGGCCTTCACGACCTTCTCGAGCAGCGGGAGGATGTCCTTGACCGCGGAGACCTTCTTCTCGTGGATGAGGACGAGGCAGTCCTCGAGGACGCACTCCATCTCCTCGGGGCGGTTCACGAAGTGGGGCGAGAGCCAGCCCTTGTCGAACTGCATCCCCTCCACCCAGTCCACCACGGTCTCGAGGCCCTTGCCCTCCTCGACCGTGATGACCCCGTCGTTGCCGACGCGGTCCATGGCCTCGGCGATCTTCTCGCCGATCTCGCGGTCGTTGTTGGCCGCGATGGAGGCCACGTGGGCGATGAGGTTCTTCTTGTCGCGGACCGGGGTGGCCTGCTTCTCCAGGTTCCTGGAGACCGCCTCCACGGCCGCCTCGATGCCGCGCTTGATGCCGATGGGCGAGGCCCCGGCGGCGACGTTGCGGAGGCCCTCCTCGAAGATCGCCTCGGCGAGGATGGTGGCCGTAGTGGTGCCGTCGCCGGCCACGTCCGACGTCTTGGACGCGACCTCGCGGACCATCTGGGCCCCCATGTTCTCGTAGGCGTCCTCGAGCACGATCTCCTTGGCGACGGTCACGCCGTCCTTGGTGACCGTGGGGGCCCCGTAGGACTTCTCGATGACCACGTTGCGTCCGCGGGGACCGAGCGTGACCTTGACGGCCCGAGCGAGCTGCCGCACGCCGCGGCGGATGGCCTCGCGGGCGTCCTGCGAATAGGCGATCTTCTTGGCACCCATGTTGGGTCCTCCCTCTCCTGTTCCGTGGCCCGGCGCGCGCCGTGCGCTACTCGAGCACCGCGAGGATGTCGTCCTCGCCCATGATGACGAACTCCTCGCCGTCGAGCTTGAGCTCGGTCCCGGCGTAGGAGGAGAAGAGGACCCGGTCCCCCTTCTTGACCTGGAACTCGACGCTGCGGCCGTCGTCGAGGATGCGGCCCGCGCCGACCGAGATCACGCGACCCTCGCGCGGCTTCTCCTTGGCCGTGTCGGGCAGCACGATGCCGCCCTTCGTCCTCTCCTGGGCCTGGACCCGCCGGAGCATGACCTTGTCGCCCAGCGGCCGGACCGAACTCCCCGTCAGAACCCCCTTCGTCGCCATCCCTCGCCCTCCTCCGTCCGCGGACCCTGTCGCGACTCGGGCCGCTCCCCGACCGACCCCGTCACGCGCCCGCGGGCGGGGCACCCCACGCCCGCAGGGCCTCCTCGAGCGCCCGGAGCACCCGGGCCCGCTCGATCGGCTTCCACAGCAGTTCCCGCGCGCCGGCCTCCGCGGCCCGCGCGCGCAGCGACTCGTCCCGGTCCCCGGTCATCGCGATGACCGGCAGGAGCCGCACCAGGCGGTGGAGCTCCCGGACCGTGTCGAAGCCGGAGAGATCGGGCATCCCCAGATCGACGATCGCGACGCTGACGACCCGGACCCGCACGACCTCGATGGCCTCGCGACCTCCCTCCGCGGGGTACGTCTCCCACCCCGCGCGCGTGAGCGCCTCCACGAGGGAGTCGCGGACGCCGGTGTCGTCGTCGGCGATGAGCACCGAACGGCGCTGCGTGGCAACCATATCCTCGTGGAGAGAGTTTTGGCCTGCGGTGGAGAGCGCAACCTTCGTGCCTCGGGGCGGATGTCGTAACCCACTCACAGAAAACAACTTAAGACATCGCCGGGCGAGACCCTCCGTGCCACTCTGGCAGAGGGGCTGCCAGAATGGCGCCTAGTCGTCGTCCACGCTCAGGGGCACGACGACGGTCGTCCCGATCGAGATGACGGAGACCTCGGGGAGCTGGAGGCGCACGGGGGTGCCGAAACCGCCGAGGCTGGTCTCGAAGGTGGGGATGGGGCGCTTGAGGGTGACGAGCTGGGCGCGGACCTGGATCGTGGCGCGCGCCTGCTCCTCCAGCACCTCGAAGAGGCGGTCGTAGTACGCGCGGAACTCCGGGGCCCGGCCCTCGAGCGCGGGGTCCCCGACCTCCTTCGCGTAGGCGGTGAGGGAATCCTCCCCCTTCACGCGCGTCTTCGCGTCCGGGCTCGCCAGGAGCCGCAGCGCGGCGTTGAGCCTCTTCTTCCGGGCCCGCTCCTCCTCGCGCCGCTTCCCCTCCTCGGTCCTCGGCCCCGCGGGCGCCGCCTTCGCCGCCTCCTCCGCCTGCTCCTTCGGCAGCCACTCCCCGCGCACGCGGACGAACCCGCGCTCGCGCATGACCTCGTCCTCGGGGCGCCACTTCCCCTCCCACCTGACGAACCCCAGCTCCCGCCGGGCCCCCGCGTGGTCGGGGTCCGCCTTCACCGCCGCCTCGTGCAGCCTGCGCGCCTCGTCCTTGAGCCCCCGCGAGGCAGCGAAGAGCCCGAGCCGGAAGTGCGCCTCGGCGTCCCCGGGCTTGAGCCCCTCGCGCCGCTTCGCCACCTCCTCCTCCGGCGTGGGCCCGCGCCGGACCTCGGCGACCTCCGACTTGAGGAGGGTCATCCGTATGCCCGGGCACTCCAGGGTGAGCGAGTCCGTCCCGTCCGTCACCTTCCCCCGGAGGGTCCGCCCGTTCTTCAGGAGGACCTCGTCGGCGGGCGCGGCGGTCGCGGCTGCGAGGAGGACGGCGGCGGCGAGGGGGACGAGGCGCATGGGAGGTGCCTCCGGGGACTCGGTCGCGGAACCGATCTTAGCCCCCGGGGCCGCCCGTCAAGGGGGGAACGCCCGGGCCCCCCGCCAGCCGCCGGAGCTGCTCCTCGCACTCCCAGGCCCACTTCCCCTCGACGTCGTGCTTGAGGCAGCGCCGGAAGGCCCGCCGCGCGCGCCGCGCCTTCCCCCGGCGCGCCTCCACGCAGCCGTACCAGAAGAGCGCGTCCGCGTCGCGTTCGTCGAGCGAGAGGCAGCGCCGGAAGGCCTTGCGCGCCCCGCCGAGGTCGTCCCGGACGTAGAGCCGGATCCCCTCGGCGCAGAGCGCGGCCCGCAGGCGCGCGCGCGCCTCGTAGTCGCGGAACAGGACGAGCCTGAGGACGTCCGCGAAGGCAAGGACCCAGACGGCGGTCGCCCCGCGCGCCCCCCAGGTGATGAGGTCCCCGGCGTAGTCCGTGAGGAGGAGGAACCGCCCGGTCACCACGGCGTCCGCCCCCAGGATGAACAGGACGAACAGGACCGTGCCCGTCCCGGCGCGCTCGAGCACGAGGACGTGCGCGAGCCCCGGCACCGCCCCCAGGAGGAGGGCCTGCACGCGCCTCCCCGCCGAGGGCCTCGACTCCGCCGCCACGCGCCGCTCCTCCCGCGCCCGGGGCGTCCCGGGAGGGGCCCCCGCCCCGGTCCCGCCGTGTCCCGGAAGCCCCCGCTGGGGGCGCTCGCCGATCGGATTGTAGGATCGCCCTCTCCCATGGAGGCCCCAATCCCCGGCGCGCGCGCGCGCCTCGCGCGGGCGCGGCTCCATCTCCTCGCCACGAGGGCGGTCGCACGCCTCCCCCTCGAGGAGGCGGTGGCGGCGGCACTGCGCGGCGGGGCCTCGGTCGTGCAGGTGCGCGAGAAGGACGCCCCGGACGCCGAGGTCCTGGCCCTCCTCCGCGCGCTCGCCCCCCTCGTGCGGGCCGCGGGGGCGCTCCTCCTCGTGGACGACCGGGTCGAGGTGGCGCTCGCGGCGGGGGCCGACGGCGTCCACCTGGGGCCCGGGGACATGCCGCTGGCGGAGGCGAGGCGCCGGCTCGGTCCGGAGCGGCTCCTCGGGGCTTCGACCCGTTCGCTCGCCGGGGCCCGCGCGGCCGAGGCGGCGGGGGCGGACTACGTGGGGATCGGGCCCGTGTACCCGACCGCGACGAAGGGGGTCCCGGTCGAGCCCATCGGGCCCGCGGCGGCCGGGGAGGTCGCCCGCGCCCTCCGGGTCCCCGCCTTCGCCATCGGGGGGATCTCCCCCGCGAACGCCTCCGCCGTGGCCCGGGCGGGCTGCCGGCGCGTGGCCGTGTGCGCGGCCGTGCTGGCCGCGCAGGACCCGGAGGCCGCGGCGCGGGAGATCCTCGAGGCCCTCGGGAGAGGCGGCGCGTGACAACGGCAACGGCGGGCGGGGTAAACCCCGCCCCTACAACGGCCCGGAAGCCGCTTCCGTGTACGGGGGGGCTTTAGCCCCCCCGCCTTGGAATCCACGAACGGCGGGCGGGGTAGACCTCCCCGGCCTCGGCCCGCCACTGGCGGGCCTCGAAACCCCGGGGACCCCCGCCCCTACTAGGGGATCCGCGTCGTCCTCTGGACCACGTGGGAGCCGATGGGCACCTCGCCGGCGCCCCCGAGCTTGACCCAGTAGAGGTCGAGGTCCGTGACGAGTTCCGAGTCCTCGAGCCGCCCGTCCTCCAGCCGGATCTTCGCGAACCCCCGGCAGGTCCCCTTCCCGAGCCGGAGCATCGCGCGGGTCTGGTCCAGGGCCTGGCTCCTGGCGGGCCGGGGCGCCCCCTCCGGGGGATCGAGGGAGACCTCCCCCTCCATGTCCACCCGCGCCACGCCGTCCTTCACCTCTGCCACGCGCGAGGTCCCCACGTAGTAGAGGAAGCCCGGGAGCGCCAGGGTCTGGGGAAGCGGGCCGATGCGCTTGTAGGGCCATGTCTCCCCCGCGGCGACCGGGTGCGCGGGCACGAGCAGGAGCGCCTCGAACTGGCTGCGGAGGTTCGGCTCGTCGCTGTAGGCCGCGAACCGCCCGCGCAGCGGGGAGTCCGCGGGCAGCCCCTCGAACATCCGCTCCTGGAGCCGATCGAGACCGTCCAGGCGCGAGCAGTGCCCCGAGGGCTGCATCCGCGGGTAGACCTCGCCCCCCACCATCTGCTTGAAGACCTCGACCATGGGCCCGTAGTCCGGGTTCCGCATCGCCTCCTCGGAGGCCTTCGGGTCCGAGGTGTCGAAGCGCAGCGCCTCCCCGGCCGGCATCCCCGGGAGGGAGAGGGCGCAGCGGATCCCCTCGATCCGCACGCGGTTCTGGGAGACCCCCGGGAGCTCGGACTCGGTCGCCTCCCGCGTCGTCATCTCCGTGCTGAACTCGACCGGCTCGCCGGACCACCGGGCGCCCTTCCCCTCGAGGACGTAGCGGTAGGCGCGGGCCTCGCCCTCCTTCCACCGGTAGGAGAGGTCGGTCCCGCCGCCGCAGGCCGCGAGCAGGGGGGCGAGGAGGACCAGGACCGCCGCGGCGGGGGACGGGGGGGCGATCACCGGGCCCAGGGGAGGCGCGTCTACTTCACGAGCTCCGAGGTGGCCGCCACGGTGACCTGGATCTCCATCGGCTCGTCGCCGCCCATCGGGTTCGGGATCTCGAGGTCCAGGGCCATCGTGACCTTCGACTTCGAAGGGCTCCCCGCGCGCACGTCGAACGTGCTCTCGCCCGTCACGACGCCCTTCTTCACCTTGACCTGCTTCGCCATCTCGGCCGCCATCGCGGCCTGCGGGTCGTCGGGGTCCGCCGCCGCGGCGCCCGCGGGGGCCGCAGAAGCGGTCGCCGTGCCCTCCATCTTCAGCACGGCGGTCTTCGTCGCCTCGTCCCAGGACGAGACGGTGTTCTTCCCCTTGAAGGCGAGCTGCCCCAGCGGCGAGGCGAGGCCGCCGGTCGCGTCCCAGGAGAGCCCCGCGCGCACCGGGTCCGAGGGGAAGCCGCCGAAGACCCCCTCGAGGAGCGCGGCGACCTGGGGGGCCTCGCCGCCGTCCTTCCCCTCGGGCGCCTTGACCGCCACGATCTTCCCGTCCCGGGAGAGGCCGAGACGGAAGGACTTCCCCGCGAGGCGGGTGAGCGCCAGGACCTCCGACGCCCCCGGGTTGCCCTGGAGGGAATCGAGCGTCTCCGGCTTGCGCGTGTCGAAGGCCGTCTCCATCCCCATGGCGGGCATCTCGACCTTGCCGTCCACGGCCTCGACCGCGATCTCGATCACCCCGCTCCCGTCCGCGTTCGCCTCCACCACCTTCTGCCTGCCGGTCACCGTGGCGGTGGTGGTCATGTAGGGGGAGTCCGGGCTCATCGTCGGGATGACGATGGAGGTCGTGATCGTGCTGCGCCGGGCCGCGCTCTCCCCGAGGCGGAACTTCCGCTCGAGCCGGTCGGGGGGCGGGGGGGGAGGAGGTGCGGGGGCCTTCGCGGCCGCCGCGGATTCCTTCGCCGCGCGGGCCGCGTCGATGGCGGCGGCCTCCTTCGCGAGGCGCTCCTCCTCGGCTCCCTCGTCGGGCTCCCGCGCGTTCCCGAAGATCGAGAGCCCCTTCGGCCAGGGGTTGAGGCCCAGGGACGCGGTGCCCTTCGCCCTGCGCGGCTTCGGGAAGGGATTGAGCCCCAGGTCGGAGTTGCCCTTCGGGTTCATCGCCTTCGGGAAGGGGTTGAGGCCCACGGAGGAGGTCCCGTACCGGTGCGGTGCCGTGGCGAAGGGGTCGAGGCCGAGGGAGGAGCTCTTCCCGGGGTTGATGGCATGCGGGAACGGGTTCAGCCCGACCGAGCTGCTCCCCTCCGGGTGCATCGCCTCCGGGCGCGGGTCGAGCCCCAGGGAGGTGCAGCCCGCGAGCGCGACGGCCGCGGTCGCGGCGAGGACGAGGCGACGGGCGTGCATGGAAGGGACCCTCCTCCAAGGACTTCCGGAAGCATACCGCGCCGGGCCTCGCGCGGTCGCGGGTTACCCGCCCGCGGGGGCCCCTCCCCCGGGGGCGCCTCCTCCCTCCCCCGCCAGCCGGAGGAACTCCTCCTCCGAGAGCACCGGGAGGCCCAGCCTCCGGGCCTTCTCGAGCTTGCTCCCGGCGTCCTCCCCGGCCACCACGAACCCGGTCTTCCGGGAGATCGAGCCGATGGCCTTCCCCCCGAGCCGCCGCACGAGGGCCTCGGCCTCCTCCCGGGGGAGCCGGGAGAGGGTCCCCGTGAACACCACGGTCTTCCCCGCGAAGGGGCCCGCGGGAGGCGGCGGCTTCTCGGGGGGCGGCTCGATCCCCGCCTCCCCCCGCAGGCGCGCGAGGACGCGGCGGTTCCGCTCCTCCCGGAAGAACCCGTGGACGGAGGCGGCCACGACCTCACCCACGTCGGGGACGCCGAGGAGCGCCTCGGGCGCGGCCTCCGCGACGGCGTCCAGCGTGCGGAAGTGGCGGGCCAGGTCGCGCGCGGTGGCCTCCCCCACGTGGCGGATCCCGAGGGCCAGGAGGAAGCGGGGCAGCGTCACGCCCCGCCGGCTCCTCTCGAGGGCCGCGAGGAGGTTGTCGGCGCTCTTCTCGGCCATCCGCTCCAGGCCGGCGAGGGTCTCCCGGGTGAGGAGGTAGAGGTCGGCCGGGTCCTTCACGAGGCCCCGGTCCACGAGCTGGTCGATGAGCCTGTCCCCCAGGCCCTCGATGTCCATCGCCAGCCGGGACGCGAACAGGCCGATGCGCCCCTTCACCTGCGCCGGGCAGGCGATGTTCGTGCAGTAGGAGAGCGGCTCGTCGTGGGTGAGCTCCACGGCGGCGCCGCAGACGGGACAGGCCTCAGGCCACTCGAAGGGGCGGGCGTCCCCGGGCCGGCGCTCCCGGATCACCTGGACGACCTTCGGGATGACGTCGCCGGCCCGCTCCACGACCACCGCGTCCCCCGCGCGGACGTCGAGCCGGCGGACCTCCTCCTGGTTGTGGAGCGAGGCGTTGGCGACGGTCACCCCGCCGATGCGGACGGGCTCCAGCTCGGCCACCGGCGTGAGGGCCCCCGTGCGCCCGACCTGGACCCGGATGTTGCGCACGACCGTCGTGGCCTGCCGCGGGGGGAACTTGTAGGCGACGGCCCAGCGCGGGGAGCGCGTCCTGCTCCCGAGCCGCTCCTGGAGGGCGAGGTCGTCCACCTTGAACACGACCCCGTCCACCTCGAAGGGGAGCGAGTCGCGGGCCGCCTCCGCCTCCCGCGCGAAGGCCGCCGCGGCGTCCACCCCCTCGCAGCGGCGGGTCCCCGGGGGCACCGGGAGGCCCCAGTCCCGGAACGCCGCGAGGAGTTCCGCCTGCGAGCGGGGCGCGCCCTCCGCCTCGATCTGCCCCGCGCCGTAGAACACGATGCGCAGCGGGCGCGTGGCCGTGACCGCGGGGTCCTTCTGCTTGAGGGAGCCCGCGGTGAAGTTCCGCGGGTTGGCCTTCCCCTCCTCCCCGCGCTCCTGGAGGTCCCGGTTGAGGCGCTCGAAGTCGCCCTTCTCCATGTAGGCCTCGCCGCGGGCCTCGAGCAGCCGGGGCACGGGGCGCCGGGAGCCGTCCAGCGGGCGGCGCACGGCCTCGATCGTGAGGAGGTTCTGCGTGACGTCCTCCCCCTGGAAGCCGTCCCCGCGGGTGAGCCCGAGCTCGCAGGTCCCGTCGCGGAAGATCACCTCGACGGCCACGCCGTCCATCTTGGGCTCCGCGTGGCAGGCGAGGGTGCGCCCCGGCTCCCCGAGGTACGACTCGCGGACCCGCTTGTCCCACTCGCGCAGCTCCTCCTCCCCGAAGACGTTGTCGAGGGACACCATCGGGACGCGGTGCGGGCGCGTGGCGAAGGCCTTCGAGAGGTCGCTCCCCGGGCGCTGCGTCGGGGACTCCGGCGTGACGAGCGCCGGCCAGCGCGCCTCGAGGTCCGCCAGCTCCCGGAAGCGCACGTCGTACTCGGCGTCGGCGATGGTCGGGGCGTTGAGGACGTGGTACCGGTAGTCGTGGCCCCGGATCTCACGGCGCAGCGCGGTGGCGCGGAGGCGGACCTCCTCCGGGACGGGGTCGCGGGGGCGGAGGTCCTCGGGCACGGGGCCGATCCTAGAGAACCAGCATCGCGTCGCCGTAGGAGAAGAAGCGGTAGCGCTCCCGGACCGCCTCGGCGTAGGCGGCCCGCGTCGCCTCCACCCCCGCGAAGGCCATGACGAGGGCGAGCAGCGTCGAGCGCGGGAGGTGGAAGTTCGTGAGCAGGGCGTCCACGGCGAGGAACCGGTACCCCGGGAGGACGAAGAGCGCGGTCGAGCCCTCGCCGGGGACGGGGAGCCCGTCCGCGGAGGCGGCGGCCGCGGCCTCGAGCGTGCGGACGGCGGTCGTGCCCACGGCGACGACGCGGCCTCCCGCGGCGCGCGTCCGCCGGACCGCCTCCGCCGCCTCCGGGGGGACGCGCCAGCGCTCCTCGTGCATCCGGTGCTCCTCGACCCGCGCCGTCTTCACCGGGCGGAAGGTCCCGGGTCCGACGGCGAGCGTGACGGAGGCGGTGACGAGACCCCGGGCCCGGCAGGCCTCGAGGAGCGCCGGGGTGAAGTGGAGCCCCGCCGTCGGGGCCGCCACGGCCACCGGGTCCCGCGCGTAGACGGTCTGGTAGCGCTCCCGGTCCGCGGCGTCCCGCGGGTCCCCGTCGCGGGCGCGCCGGACGTAGGGGGGGAGCGGGACGCGCCCCGCCGCCGCGGCCATCGCCCGGACGTCCGGCGTCCCCTCGAAGCGCAGCACCCACTCCCCGCCGCCGTGCCGCCCCTCCAGAACCGCCGCGGCGCCCGGGGCCCGGTCCACCGAGAGCCGCTCCCCCGGCCGGAGCTTGTTGTGGGCGTTGACCATGGCCACCCACCTGCGCGGGTCCGCCCCGGGCGCGGGCTCGAGGAGGAGCGCGTCGAACCTCCCCCCCGTCGCGCGGCGGAGGTCGAGGCGCGCGGGGAGCACCCGCGCGTCGTTCAGGACGAGGAGGTCCCCGGGGGAAAGGAGACCGGGGAGGTCCCGGAACCCCCGGTGCTCGACCGCGCCGGTCCCGCGCCCGAGGACCAGCAGCCGCGACCCGTCCCGCTCCGCCGCCGGCTCCTGCGCGATCAGGTCCCCCGGCAGCGCGTAGTCCAGCTCCTCGATCCGCACGGGGGAAGGATACGGGGCCCGGCGCCGGTCGCTTCCTCCCGGGGGTCGCCCGGGGGAGAATCCGGGGATGGCGCCGATCACGATCACGAAGACCCGGGAGGAGACCGACGCGCGGCTCGCGCGGCCCTGGAACGTCGTGGTGCACGACGACCCGATCAACCTGATGGTCTACGTGACCCACGTCTTCATGCGGGTGTTCGGCTACCCCCGGGAGAGGGCCGAGCGGCACATGCTGGAGGTGCACCGCCAGGGGCGGTCCGTCCTCTGGACCGGGGGGCGCGAGCAGGCCGAGGTCCACGTGATGAAGCTCCACGCGGCCGCGCTCCAGGCCACGCTCGAGCAGGTGGACGCGTGAGAGGGCCCCGCGTCGAGCGCGCCAGGGGCGGGGCCACGATCTTCCGGGAGATGCCTTTCATCCTCGTCCTCGCGCTCCGCCAGCTCCCCCTGGTGCTGGCGGAGGACGCCCCGGGGGTCCGCGAGCGCCTCTTCCCCACCCCCTACCCGAAGGACCCACGCCGCACGGAGGAGTGGCGCCGCCACGCCCTCCCGGACCTCCTCCACCTCTTCGCCTCGGCGCGCGAGATCGTGGAGCGGGACCTCGGCACGCTGCGCCGCGAGCGGTTCCCCGGCCGGAACTGGCGGCTCGAGATCCCCGCGCGCCACCTCCAGGCCTGGCTCTCCGCGCTGGCCGCCGGACGCGTCGCGCTCGGGACCGCGCACGCCGTGGAGGCCGACGACATGGAGGGCCCCTTCCCCGCGGAGATCCGGACCGAGCGGGACCGGGCCATCCTCCTCATCCAGCTCCTGGCGGAGGCCCAGGCGATGCTGATCGAGGGGGCGGAGCGGGGGCGGTAGTCACGCCTAGGGGACCCGCAGGACCCCGGGGCGAACCTCGTCCCAGGGGGCGAGGGAGCAGGCCCTCACGCCTCCCGCCTCGAGGAGGACCTGCACGGGGGAGCCCGGCGGGGAGGCGAAGTCGAATCCCGCGATCGCCAGGGAGAAGGTCCCCCGCTCCGGGTCGAGGTCCACCGTCGCCCTGGGGACCGCCCCGCGCGGGGCCTTCCACCGCCACCGGGTCCCGTGCGCCTTCCATCGGAGATCCCCGGCGGGGACCGCGACCACGACCGGGTCCTCCAGTCCCCCCGCGGCGACGGTGAGCGCGTCCACCGCCGGGTCGAAGCCGGCCCCGCCGTCCGCCTCCCCGAAGGGATGCGTGCCGCGGACGGTGACACGGTCCCTCCGCGCGCACCGGGAGTCCGTGATGGTCCCCGCCGTCGGGACGACCTCACCCGCGGGGGCCGAGACGCGCACGAGGAAGGCGTCCCCGTTGCCGCCGTAGGAGACCTCCGGCCCCCCGATCACCGGGAAGGTGGCCTCGGAGGAGGCGACCGAGCCCGCGACGTGCGCGTCCCCCTGCCCGTCCACGGCCAGCCCGATGGCGCTCTCGGCCAGGTCGCCGCCGAGGTACCCGCAGGCGTCGAGCCTCGTGCCGTCGCCGCGCACCCGCGCGACGAAGGCGTCCGTGACGCCGCCGAACAGCAGCCCCGGGCCCGCCCGCACCGGGAAGGTCGTCTCGTCCGAGGCCGTCTGCCCGGCCACCCAGACGTTCCCGGCGGCGTCCACCGCCACGTTGTTCCCGCGGTCCAGCGCCGCGCCGCCGACGTAGCCGCACCACACCACGTCGGTCCCGTCCCCCCGCACCTTCGCCACGAGCGCGTCGAAGCCTCCCCCGTAGGCGAGGCGCGGCCCGACCTTCACCGGGAGCGTGTCGGGCCCGGAGTTCGTGAAGCCCGAGAGGAGGATGTCCCCCGCGGTGTCGATCGCCGCGCCGATCCCGCTGTCGCCGCCCGCCCCGCCGAGGTAGCCGCAGTGGAGGAGGCCGGCCCCGTCGGCCCGCACCCGGGCGACGAAGGCGTCGGTCCCCCCGCCGTTGAAGGTGAGGTCCGGCCCGACGAGCACCGGGAAGGTGGCCTCGGTCGAGGAGGTGGTGCCCACGAGCACGGCGTTCCCCTGCGGGTCGAGCGCGAGGCCCGTCGCCCTCTCGTAGTCGTCGCCGCCGACGTACCCGCACCACGCGAGCCCGCTCCCGTCCCCGCGGACCTTCGCCACGAAGGCGTCCTGGCCCCCGCCGTAGGAGAGGTCGGGCCCGACCGTCACGGGGAAGGAGGCGTCGCTCGAGCCGGTGGTGCCGTCCACGACCACGTCGCCGTTCCCGTCCACCGCGATCCCGTAGACCTGGTCGAAGTCCGCGCCCCCGAGGTACCCGCACCACTCCAGGGCGCCCCCGCCCGGCGCGACCTTCGCCACGGCGCCGTCGAATATGCCCCCGTTGTAGGTGAGGTCCGGGCCCCCGAGGACCGGGAAGGTGTCCTCGCGCGAGGAGGTCTGGAGGGCGAGGTAGGCGGCGCCGGCCGCGTCCACCGCGACCCCGTACCCGTGGTCGTGGGCGTCCCCCCCGACGAAGCCGCAGTAGAGGAGGGTCGTGCCGGAGGGGTCCACCTTCGCCACGAAGGCGTCCGTGTCCCCGCCGTTGTAGGCGGGGTCCGGCCCCCCCGTCACCGGGAAGGAGGTCTCGGGGGAGACCGCCTCCCCCGTGAGGTAGGAGTTCCCCGCGGCGTCCACCGCGACCGCGTGGGCGTAGTCGGCGTCCGCCCCGCCGAGGAACCCGGAGGAGAGCGCGATGGCCGGGTCGAGGACGAGGGGGAGGGACGGGTCCACGCGCGCGAGGCGGAAGCCCGCCGTAGCGCCGTCCGCGGCGAGGTCCCAGGCCGCCTCCACGGGCCGCCGCCGGCCCCCTGGCTCCTCCTGCCAGGCCACGGGGGCGGCGTCCTCGATCCCGCCCGCCGGGGTCTCGACGCGGAGCCGCCCGTCGGCGCCGACCCGCACCGCGGACGCGCCGCGGAAGCGGATCCGCGCCAGCGCCGGGTCGGCCCCAGGGGCCACGCGGAACTCGTACTTGAGCGTGCGGCCGCGGGCCTCGAAGACGAGGTCGATCCCCGGCCAGAGGCCCCGGTAGGCGAGGCCGCGCCAGGAGCGCGCCCCCGTGACCCAGCGCTCCCTCGGTCCGTGGAAACGGTGGAAGACCGTGGGGGCCGGGTCCAGGGGCACCGGCCACGCGGACGGGTCGGCGCCGGGGAACTCCGCCTTCACGGCCCAGCGCCGGGCCCCCCGCGTGAAGGCCCAGGTGAGCCCGCCCGCATGGAAGAACGCGGTGGCCCCGCGCGCGGGCAGCAGGAACGCGACCCGCGGGTCGGACTGGCCGCGGTTCTCGACGAAGAGGAGCGGACGGCCCGCCGTCGCGGGTCGGGGGTCGGCAGCGCCGCGTCCCGAAGCGGAGGGCCTTCCGCCCGTCGCGCTGCGGCGGGCGACGGCCCCCGCGGCGCCGCCGGACGCGAGGAAGGCCGCGGCCGCGAGGAGGAGCGCGAGAGGGCGCCGGCCGGCTCTCATCCGGCCCAGTCTACGCGAACCCCGGTAGGATGCCGGGATGCGGGCGACCGTGCGATGGGCCGCGCTCGGCGTGTTCCTCGCGACGGCGGGGACGGCCCCGGGACGCGCGGCCGAGGGGGAGAAGCCCCTCCCGGAGCCGCGCCTCCTGGGCCCCCGGTCCGGGAAGGCGAAGGACGCCGCGCTCTCGCGCTACGGCGGCGACGCCTCGACGGAGAAGGCGGTCGAGGCGGGCCTCGACTGGCTGCTGCGCCACCAGGAGCGGGACGGCTCCTGGGACGGGGACGGGTTCCCGGAGCGGTGCGCGGAGGGCGGGAAGCGGTGCGACGGGCCCGGGAAGGGCCACCTGGGGGAGGGGAACGCCTGCCCCTACGACGACCCGCTCACGGGGCTGGCCGCGCTCGCCTTCCTCGGGCACGGGCACGCCCCCGACCGCGGGGGAGACGCGCGCGCCCAGGCGGTCGAGCGGGCGCTCCGGCGGCTCGAGCGGGCGTCGGACCCCTGGGGGCTCGCCTTCGCGACCGAGGCCTTCGCCGAGGCGGAGGCCATGGAGAGGAAGGGGCGCTGGCGCGAGGCGGCGCTGCGCGGCGCGCGGACCCTCCTCGAGGGGAGGCAGAAGGACGGGGGCTGGGCCTACATCGCCGACATCCGGCCCGGCTCCGACACCCCCTACACCGCCGCCGTCGTCCCGGCCCTCGTCGCCGCGCGGGACGCGGGCGTCGAACTCCCCGCGGACCTTGCGGCCGGCGTGGACCGGTTCCTCGGCTCGCTCGAGGAGGAGAAGGGCGGGCGGCTCGCCTACCTCCTGGACGGGCGGAAGTACGGCTACACCCCGACCACGAACAACGGGCACCTCGCCGCGGCCCTGCGGGAACTGCTCGAGGTGAACCGCGCGGGGCCCCGGCACCGGCTCCACATGTCGCTCGTGGCGGACACGCTCCCCGCCTGGTCGATCTCCTTCCGGGACGTCGCCGTGAAAGGCCGCGGGACCCTGAAGGTCCAGGTCGGCAACCTCAGCCTCTACCAGTGGTACTACGGGACGCTCGCCTCCTTCCAGTCGGGCGGGACGGCCTGGCCCGCGTGGTGGTCGAGCCTCAGGACCGCGCTGGTCGGCCACCAGCGGAAGGAGGGCTGCGTTCGCGGCTCCTGGGACCCCGAGGGGATGTACGAGCGCCTCACCGGCGGGCGCGTCTTCGCCACCGCCATGGCGGTCCTGATGCTCGAGGCCCCCTACCGTCACCGCCGCCTGGCGGGGCCGTAGCGCCGGGCCTTCTCCGCGACGCCGCCGGTGGCCCCGAGGAAGGGGTTCTCGATCCGGACGCCGCCGTGGACACGGCCGTGCTGGAGGTCTTCGGTCAGGAGGCGCTCGCAGCCCGCGCGGCGGGCGGCCTCCACGTGAATCGCGTCCCAGAACGAGATGCGGTCCGCCGCGGCGCGGGACACGGCCTCGAGGATCACCGGGACATCGACCTCCACCAGGGGGAGGGCCGCGAACTCCCTGACGAGGCGGGCGATCTCCTCCGCCCTCATGACGGGGCGGAACTTCCGCATCGCGCAGGAGCAGAACTCCCCGAGCACCTGGGTGCTGAGGACGAGTCCTCCGGCCGCGCCATCGCGGAGAATCCCCCGCGCGATCGCCCGCTTCGTCGGCTCCGTCTCGTCGAACGCGTAGACGAGGACGTTCGTGTCCAGGAAGGCGCTACGGCTCACCGGGGCCCTTGCGGTCGTAGAGCTCCTCGCGGGTCCAGCGCCTTCCCCCGGGCCCCCGCACGGCCCTCCCGTGGTACTTCGCCGAAGCCTCGAGGATCCGTGCCACCGCCTCGCGGATCCGCTCCTCCTGCGAGCCGTACTCCTCCAGGTGCCTGCGGACGACCTCGTTGACCGAGGTGCCGTCCTTCACGGCCCGGATCCGGGCCTTCCGGAGGACGTCCTCGGGGATGGCCAGCGTGAGGTTGCGCATGGTCGCTCCTCGGACCGGATAAGTGTAGCACGGGTCCCGTGTTCCCGCAACCCCCGGAGGCCCGGGGAGCCGCGCGGGCCGCTGCCGCGGCCGGGCCGCCCCGGGAGGAGCGCTGCGCCCGCGGCTCCTGGGACCCCGAGGGGATGTACGAGCGCCTCACCGGCGGGCGCGTCTTCGCCACCGCCATGGCGGTCCTGATGCTCGAGGCCCCCTATCGTCACCGGCGGCTGGCAGGACCGTAGGCCCGCCTTGCCGGTCTGCTAGCGGTAGATCTGCTCGCGCAGCGTCAGGTGGCCGATCCCCTCCCGCTCGCCGTAGTCCTTGAAGAACCGTTCGACGACGGTGCTCAGGGAAAGGCCCTCGAGGCGAGCCCGGGCGCGGGCCCGGCGGAGTGCCTCGGCATCGACCCGGACGGAGACGTTCTTCTTCATGGCATGCCTCCCGGAGAACCGCTCGTACCCCTTCGAGGGTAGCGCGCTGCCGCCGTGAGACCTTCTCAGTTCTCGGCCGTTGGCGGGCCCGCCTTGGGTCGCAGCCGGCGGTCAGGCGACCAGCACCCGCCTCCGGGCGGCGGAAGGGACGCGCTCCTCGGGGGTGAGGATCCCGGCGAAGTTGAGCGGGTCGGCGGCGGAGACGGAGAGGGGGGCGAGGGCCCCCCGGCGGCGGATGGCGCGCAGGAGCGAGACCGCCCCCTCGAGGGCGAACTGCTCCCCGTCGAAGCCGGCGACGAACCGGCCGCCGCGGACCTCGCCGCGGAGCTCCATGGTCCTTAGGCAGCGGACGAGGTCGCGCCAGGGGACCGGGATCCGCTCGCGGGCGAGGGTCTTGCGGAAGACGACGCCCGTGCGGCGGAGGAGGGTGAGGGCGACCCTGGAGACGAAGGCCTCGGACACGACAGCGGCGGGGACAGTCCCCTTCGCGCGGAGAGGCGCGCGCTCCGGGGACAGTCCCCCGACAACGGCGGGGACAGTCCCCTTCGCGCGGAGAGGCGCGCGCTCCGGGGACAGACCCCTGAAGAGGCTCCACCGCCCCACGGTGGTGCCGCTGGTCCTGCGGCGCGAGGGGGGGACGACGAGCCAGCGCAGCGCCCCGTAGGAATCGCAGGTGAGCGCGCCGCGCGCGATGAGCTCGCCCAGCCCCATCTCCACGTGCGCGGGGAGGAGGCGCGTGGCGCGGGCCAGCTCCTGGGGGAAGAGCGCGCCGCGGGCGGCCAGGGCCTCGTGGACCTCGCGGGCCGCGGCGGAGAGGCCGTCCAGGCCGGGGGGCCCCGCGAGCCCGAGCCAGAGGTCCATGTCCTCCCGCGGGACGATGGCCACCGGCGTGCTCCGGATCGCGCCGGCGCCCGCGCCCCAGAGCCGCCCCCAGGCGGTCTCGCCCGTGAGGGTGAGCCCGTCGAGCCACTCCCGCTTGTAGCCGCGCACCCGGGCCGGGAGGACGCTCCCCTCCCAGGAGGCCGCCGGGACCTCGAACCCCGCGAGTTGCCGGACGACCTCGGCCACCCCCCGCGGCCCCTCGAGCCGGTGCTCCTCGTCGGCGTGCTGCCAGCAGGCGAGGAACCGGAGGAAGTCCGCGGCCGTGGCGGGCTCGATCTCCCTGCGGAGCCGCTCCACGGTGTACCGGTGGATGCGCGCCAGCAGCCGCCGGTCGCACCAGGCCTCGCGCCCCTCCAGGCGCACGCGCAGCGCCGTGCCCTCCCGCTCCAGCGCGAGGAGCGCCGGGTCGTCGGCGAACACCGGCCCCAGGGCCTCGAGCCTCCCCCGCCAGGCCGCCACGGGGTCCCGCGTGGACTCCCGGGCCCACCAGCGCTCCCCCTCGAGGACGGCCCGCCCCGCGGCGCGCAGAACCTCGAGCCAGGGGGCCCAGCCCCGCGCCTCCTCCGCCCCCGCCCAGCCCATCCAGAGGAGCGCCTCGTGGACCTCCTCGGCGGAGCGCGGCTCCGGCCAGGCCTCCCCGCGCACGCGGCGGACCGCGTCCGGGTCGAGGGCGCCGATCGCGTCGGCGGAGCGCACGTCCAGGCTCCGGCGCGTGAGGACCGCGCGCGTGCGCCGCTCCTCCAGCGGGGCGTCGTCGAGGAAGGTGTAGGCGCCGCCGGCGAGGATCCCGCGCGCGAAGGCCGAGGGCTCCGGGGTGTCCACCGCCACGCGCCGGATCCGCCCGTCGCGGAGCCGCCGCAGGACCTCCAGGAGCCCCTCGGCGTCCATGGCCTCCGTGAGCCCGTCCTCCACGGTCTGCCGGACGAGCGGGTGGTCCATGGGGACCTCGACGTCGCCGGGGGGGAGCGTCTCGGGGCAGGCGATGGCCTGCGGGAAGGCCGCGGCCATGAGGTCCTGCGCGCGCATCCGGACGAGCGGTGCCGGGACCCTCTTCCCGCCCTTCATCCGCTCGAGGAGGAGGAAGCGGGACGCGTTCCAGCGCCAGCGCGCCGTGAACAGCGGGGCCGGGAGCATGGCCTGGACGAGGAGGTCACGCGCGGTGTCCGGGTGGAGGTAGTCGAAGACCTCCTCCAGCGCGAAGGAGTGCTGCGTCCCGAGCGAGAGGACGATGGCCTCCTCGTTGGCGGCCGCCTGGAGCTCGAACCCGAACCCGCGGCAGAAGCGCTTGCGCAGCGCGAGGCCCCAGGCCCGGTTGATGCGCCCCCCGAAGGGCGCGTGGAGCACGAGCTGCATCCCGCCGCTCTCGTCGAAGAAGCGCTCGAGGACGACGCACTCCTGCGTGGGGACCGCCCCCAGCGACTTCCGGCCCGACTCCACGTACTCGGCGATCTGGCGCGCCGCGGCCTCCGGCACGCCGGTCTCGCGGACGAGCCAGGCGGCGTCCGTGCACTCCTCCCGGAGGCGCGCGATCTCCGCGGAGAGCTCCTCCGTGCGCGACGGGGCCTCGCCCAGCCAGAAGGGGACGTTGGGCGGCTGCCCCCTGGCGTCCGCCACGCGCACGACCGCGGGCTCGATCCGGAGGATGCGCCAGGAGGTGTTCCCGAGCTGGAAGACGTCCCCGGCGTTCGACTCGACGGCGAAGTCCTCGTTCACCGAGCCGACGAGCGTCCCCCCGGGCTCCTCGAGGACCGCGTAGTCCGCGGTGTCCGGGATGGCCCCGCCGCAGGTGATGGCGGTGATCCGCGCGCGGCGGGTCCCGAGCAGGCGGCGGTTCACGCCGTCGCGGTGCAGAAGCGCCCGGCGCCCCTGCGCGTGGAGCCCCACCACCGCGTCGAAGTCCTCCCGCGGGAGGTCCCGGTAGGGCCAGGCCCTCCGGAACCGCTCGTACAGCGCGTCCTCCTCCCAGGGGCCCGCCGCGCACTCCGCGACCACCTGCTGGCCGAGGATGTCGAGGGGGGCGCGGGGCTGCGGGGTGCGGTCGAGCACGCCGCGGCGCACGGCGCGGAGCAGCGCCGCCGCCTCCACCAGCTCGTCCGTCGTGAGGGGGAACAGGCGCCCCTTGGGGGTCCGCCCGACGCCGTGGCCCGCGCGGCCCACCCGCTGGATGAGGGTGGCGATGGACCGCGTGGCCCCCACCTGGAGGACCAGGTCCACGTCCCCGATGTCGATCCCCAGTTCCAGCGAGGCGGTGGCGACGAGCGCCCGGAGCGCCCCCGACTTGAGGCGCCGCTCGGCGTCGAGCCGCCGGGCGCGGCTGAGGCTCCCGTGGTGCGTGGCGACCAGGTCCTCCCCGAGGATCCGGGTGAGGCGCGCGGCGACCCGCTCGGCCATCTTCCGGGTGTTGACGAAGACGAGCGTCGTGCGGTGCCCGCGCACGAGGTCCGCCATCCGCGCGTAGATCTCCTCCCAGACCTCGTGGGAGCAGACCGCCTCCAGCGGGGACGGGGGGACCTCCACCTGGACGTCGAGGTCGCGGAGGTGTCCCGCATCGACGATCGCCACCTCGCGGCCCGCCCCGCCGAGGAACCGCGCCGTGTCCTCGAGCGGCTTCTGCGTGGCGCTGCACCCGATGCGCTGGAAGGGCCCCGCCAGCGCTTCCAGCCGCTCCAGCGAGAGCGCGAGGTGGCTCCCCCGCTTGTCCCGGGCGAGCGCGTGGATCTCGTCCACGATCACCGTCCGGACCGTCCGGAGCATCCTCCGCCCCCCCTCGCTCGTGAGGAGGATGTAGAGCGACTCCGGCGTCGTGACGAGGATGTGCGGGGGGCGGCGCACCATCGCCGCCCGCTCGGAGGCCGGCGTGTCCCCCGTGCGGACGAGCGCCCGGACCGAGGGGAGGAAGACCTCCCGCGCCCGGATCTCCGCGAGCGGCCCCTCGAGGTTCTTCTGGACGTCGTTGGAGAGGGCCTTCAGCGGCGAGACGTAGAGGACGCGCGTCTCGTCGGGCAGGTAGGGGCCGGCGCGCAGCAGCCCGTCGATGGCCGCGAGGAACGCCGCCAGCGTCTTCCCCGAGCCCGTGGGGGCCGCGATGAGGACGTGGCGCCCCGCGCGGATGAGCGGCCAGGCCTCGCGCTGCGGGCGCGTGGGCTCCCCCAGCCTCTCGGCGAACCAGGAGGCGACGGCCGGGTGGAACCCGTGCAGGGGCACGGGGGACAACATACCCGCCGGGGGTGTCGGCCGGGGGAGTCCGCCCTCCCCGCCCTCTCCCCGCGCCCGCCGTGACGCCGGTCACGGATTCCGCACCCCGGGAGGTGGGAACCTCCGGATTGCAGGCAACCCGCCGACGTCGCGCGCGGTTCGATCGGGAGACTCGGAGGCCTCGCCCATGCACCCCATCCTGGCGCTCCCCCTCTTCTTCGTGGCCGCGGACGGGGTGGCCGGGACCGAGGACCTCGCCGCGCGGGTCCGCGAGCTCCAGGAGGACGTCCGGCAGGTCCGGTTCCTGGAGCGGCTCGACCCCACGCTGGAGCAGGCGGAGTGGATGCTCCACTCGGCCCGGCTCCTCGCGAAGGCCCGCGCGGAGTTCGAGACGCAGCGGGCGGCGCTCCTGTCGGAGCAGAAGGAGGCCTTCTCCCGCTTCCGGGCCGAGGACGAGCAGGACCGCGGGTTCAGCCCCGAGGTCGAGCGCGTCGCGGCCGTCCTCAGCCACCGGATGAAGGAGCTGGAGGACGCCCACGAGGCCCGGGTCTCCCGCCTCGAGGCCTCGGTGCGGGACTTCCTCTCGCCGGCGCAACGGAAGCGGATCGAGGACGGCGCCGAGTCCCTCCGCCGCGCCGCCCCGCGCCCGCCTTCCGCCGGCGAGCGGGTCCAGTCCCTCCTCGCCCGCTCCCGCGGCCTCCCCGAGGCGGACTACCGCCGCCGGGAGGGGCTCATGGCCGAGACGGCGCTCCGGGGCCCCGGGGCCCGCCCCGGCCTCGATCGCGAGGAGCTCCTCGCGGCGATGCGCCGGTTCCGGGCGGCGAAGGAGGAGGAGCTGCCGGACCTCCGGAAGTCGATCGTCGAGACCTGCTTCCCCGGCGTGCGCGCCGAGGAGCTCTCCCGCAGCCTGGCCGCGTTGCGCGTCGTGCCCGCGGTCGGCCGCCTCGGGAGGTTCCTCGACGGGCGGGTCGCCGTGATCGCGCTCGAGGCCCACGTGAAGAGGCTCCTGGGGAAGGAACCGCCCCCGGAGGCCGCCCCGCCCCGGGAAAGCCCCGGCCCCGCCGCCCCCGGGGAAGGGGACGGGAACGACACCCCCCGCAGGGGGAGGAGGAACCGATGAGGGCCGTCCGCATCCTGCCCGCTCTGCTGCTGCTCGCCGCGGCCTCCGCCGCGGCCACCGACGACGAGAAGGCGCCGCCCCCGACCCCGACGGCGCCCGCGGCGGCGTCCGGTCCCGTCACCGTCCCCGGCGTCCGGGACGTCCGGGCGCTCGAGCGCGAGGTGCGGGAGCTCCGCGCCGACATCAACGTCCTCAACCTCGTGAACGGGCTCCACCTCACTCCCCACCAGATCGTCCACGTCCTGCGGGCGGCCCGCGAGGCGAAGACCCTCCTCGACGAGGCCCGCCCGCCGGGACCGGACGCGAAGGACCTGGCCGAGGCGGCGCGCAGGCTCGAGGAGGTCCGCGACGCCCTGCTGGCCGGGAAGGAGCCGCCGGAGGGCGCGCTGCGCGCCGCGGAGACCCTCCCCGCGCGCGGCGCCGCGGCGAAGCGCGGCTTCGCGGAGGTCTCGAAGGGGATCGCCGCGCTGGAGGACCGGGTCGAGGCCGAGATGCTGGATTCCCAGAAGGAGGTCCTGCGCACCTACAAGCCCTGCCTCGTGCCCCCGAAGGACCTGCGCGACCCCGTGCGGGTGGGCCAGGCGGACGACGCGGGGCCGATGATGCGCCTGCTCGACCAGGCCGTCTCGATCCCCGCGGAGAGGTGGGAGTCGGCCTCGGCGGTCCTCATCGAGAAGGTGATCGAGAAGGAGCAGGAGCACGTCGGGAAGTACGGCCCGGGGGACGCCGCGGCGCGGCGGGGCGTCCTCCGCGAGGCCTTCGAGGAGGCGCGCGAACTCGCGCGGACCGATTACGAGATGCGGAAGGAGGGCCTCGCGGAGCGGGTCCGGCCCGTGGACCGGGCGCAGGACCTGCACCACGAGATCGAGGGGCTCGTCGTCTCCTCCGGCCGGCCGGGCAAGCTCGCGCGGATCCTGCTGGAGCCGCGCGTGATCCCGATCCTCCAGAAGCGGCTCGACCTGCTGCGGAGGCAGGTCCGGGACCCGGTGTCCCTCGAGGCCGTCAAGGCCGCCGAGAACTGCGAGGGCGGCCACTGCGCGATCCGGTGAGGAGAGGGGGACGCGGGTGAGGCGGAGGGATCTCCTCGGGGGGGTCGCGCGGGCCGGGCTCGCGGCCGCGGCGATCCCCCCGGCGCTCCGCCTCCTGCTGGACTTCGAGCAGGCGCGCGCCGACGGGGGGGACCGCCGCGTCGAGGTCATGGACTGGACCCCGCTCCCGGGCAAGCGGGTCCAGTGCTTCGTCTGCCCGCTCCACTGCATTCTCGAGGACGGCCAGGTCTGCTTCTGCCGCACGCGGGAGAACGTCGGCGGGCGCTGCGTGACCAACGCCTACGGGAACCCCTGCATCCTCCGCACGGACCCGATCGAGAAGACCCCGCTCAACCACTTCCTCCCCGGCTCGAAGGTCCTCTCCGTGGCGACGGGCGGGTGCAACCTCCGGTGCCTCTACTGCCAGAACTGGCGGGAGGCGCAGAGCGAGCCGAAGGACCTGCGCAACTTCGACCTCGACCCCGGGGCGGCGGTGAGGGGCGCCCGGGAGCAGGACATCCGCACGATCTGCTTCACCTACACGGAGCCGGTCTCCTTCCTGGAGTACGTCCGCGACATCGCGGCGCTGGCGAAGGAGCGCGGCGTGCGGACCGTCATGGCCACGGCGGGCTTCGTGGAGGTGAAGCCGCTCCGCGAGATGTGCCGGACCGTCTCCGCCTTCGCCATCGCGCTGAAGGGCTTCGACGACGCCTACTACCTCAAGGTGTGCGGGCAGCGGATGGCCCCCGTCCTGCGAGCGCTCGAGACGGTCCGCGCGGAGGGGGCGTGGCTGGAGATCACGACGCTGCTGGTCCCGACGCTGAACGACGACCTGGAGAAGGTGCGCGCCCAGTGCCGCTGGATCCGGAGGTCCCTGGGCCCCGACGTCCCGCTCCACTTCGCCCGCTTCATCCCGGAGCACCGGCTGAAGGAGCTGCCCCGCACCCCGGTCTCCACGCTCGAGGACGCGCGGAAGGTGGCGCTGGACGAGGGGCTGCGGTTCGTCTACCTCTCCAACGTCGCCCCCCACGAGGGGAACCGGACCCTGTGCCCCTCCTGCAGGCAGGTCGTGATCGACCGCCTGGGGTTCAAGCTCCTCTCCTCCGACCTCAAGGACGGGGCCTGCGGCCGCTGCGGGACGAAGATCCCCGGCCTGTGGGGGTGAGGAGGGCTGCCGGCCCCCGGCCGCGACGGCCCGTTCCCCGCGCGGCACGGCGCGTGCGACGGAGCGCGCGGAGGTGAGCGTGACCGCGCGCGGGCGGACCCGGGGGCCGGAG
>CAZKTF010000020.1:0-26819 GCA_964555565.1 uncultured Planctomycetota bacterium
GGACCACGGCCCCGGCGCGACGGAGCGCCCCCGGGCCCTCGCGCCGGGGGACCCGCCTCGCGAAGGGGTCCGCGGCGTCCAGCGCCACCACGTCCAGGTCCCGCGCCAGCGCCAGGTGCTGGAACCCGTCGTCGAGGAGGAGGCAGTCCCCCTCCCCCGCGGCCAGCGCGCGGCGGCCCTCGGCCGCCCGGTCCGGGCCCTGGCGCTGGCGGAGGTCCGGGACGTTCTCGGCCAGCACCAGGCCCTCGTCGTTGAGGGGGGATCCCGCCACGCGGGGGCCGTAGCCCCGCGAGAGGACCACGGGATGGGCGCCGAGCTCCCGGAGCACCCGGGCGAGATGCTCGACGAGGGGGGTCTTGCCGGTGCCGCCGGCGGCGAGGTTCCCGACGGAGACGACGGGGGCCGGGAGGGCGGCCACGGGCAGGATCCCGGCGCGGCGGAGCGCGCGGTGGAGCGCGGTGGCGGCGCCCCAGGCCGCGGAGACGACGGCGACGCCCGCGCGGGCCAGGGGCCTCGCCCCCGGCGGGGCGGCGGGACCTACTTCGGCTTCTCCGCCTCGCCGGTCTTCTCCGTACCTCCAGCAGGGCCCCCGGCCGGCTTCACGGCGGGCTTCTCGCCGGCCTCCTTCGCCTCCTTGTCGGCCTTCTCCTTCGCCTCGCGCGCGTTCTTCCGCTCGAGCGCGGCCTTCCAGGCCTGGATCCCGTTGATGAACTCCTTCTCGTCGGCGTCCGGGAAGAGCCCGAAGACGACAGCCCGATGCTCGAACTCCTTGAGCTTCTCCTCGCTCCACCCGGGCGGCGGGAACTTCTGGAGGAGCGCGTCCCCCTTCTTCTCCTCCTCCAGCCGCTTCTTCTCCTCCTCGGACATCTCCTTCTCGGGCTCGCCCTCCGCCGTCTTCTCGCGGGCGCGCATCCGCTCCACCGCCTCCTGGAAGCGCCGCGCCTGCTCCTCGAGGACGCGGCGGCGGTCCTCCAGCACCTTGTCCTGGAGGGCCCGGACCTCCTCCGGCGTCGGGGCGCCCAGGTCCTTGGGCTCCCCCACGATGTCCCGGGCCGGCACGAAGATCTCCCCGTCCATGTTCATGACGTACTGGAGGAGGAGGCCCGCCCCGGTCTCGCTCCTCTCGCAGGGGGAGTAGTCCGCCTCGTCGTCGCGCTTCACCCACTTCACGCCCTTGGGGAGGAGGCCCCGCAGCGTGCGACCGGTCTTGAGCTCGAGCTCGAACCGGTTCCCCTTCACCACGACGACCTTGTCCACCGCGGGCTTGGCCGTCCCCTCCTCGGGCTTCGGCGTCTCCACGGGCTTCGGCGTGTCCTCGGGCTTCGGGGCGGGGGTGGGAGTCTCCCGCGCTCCGCCGTCCTGCGCCAGCGCGGGCGCGGCGACCCCGAGGGCGAGGATCGCGGCGAGGGCGTTCGTTCTCCACAGCATGAATGGTCCTCCCTGTCGGCCAGCGGACGGCGGGATCCTAGCACAGGGGGGAGGCACGTTGCAGCAGTCAGGCGCGGGTACGGGCGGGGGGACCCGCGGGTCCCGCAAGGCAACCAGGGGCCGCGCTCGCGCGCGACCCCCGGGCCCTCAGAGCCGTGTAAGGGGCTACTCGGCGACCGGGACCCTGATCCGCATCCCCCGCCGGAGCTTCCGCGGGTCCAGACCGGGGTTGAGCCTCTCGATCTCGTGGTACTTGTTCCCGTCCTTCAGGAGCGCCTTCGAGATCCCGATCAGCGTGTCGCCGTCCTGGACCACGTACTCGGTGGTCTTCTCGTCCGTCTTCCCGGCCTTCTCCGCCGTGCCCTTCGGGGCCTCGACGGACCCCTTCTCGGGGGCCCCGCCCGTGGGGCCGTCGTCGGGGTTGCCCGCCCTCAGGCCCGTGACCGGCGGCCTCGAGGGGGCTTCACCCGCCGTGAGGGTCCCCGTGAGGTCGGGGATCGCGATCACCTGGCCCACCTTGAGCCTGCGGGGGTCGAGCCCGGGGTTCGCATCCACGATCCGCTGCCAGTTCGACTTGCCGAGGCCCATGGCTTCCGAGATCCCGGAGAGGGTCTCACCCTTCTTCACCGTGTAGGTCTTCGAGGCGGGGACGGGGACCGGATCGGGGTTGGGAGGCGTCCGGGTCGCTGCCACCGCGGGGGGCGGGACCGGTGAGGCGGCCGGGTTCGTGCCGGCCGGCCGGGGCGGCGTGGACCAGTCCGGGATCTGGCTGCCCGGGTCCGCGGAGGGGCCGGTGGCCACGTCCCTGGCCCCGAAGGGGTCCGTCGCGGCGTCCCCCCCCACTCCCCAGACCGCCACCACCCCGATGACCACCACCAGGATGAGGATGACCAGGATCCCGAACTTCTCGAGCGTGCTCATCGACCTCTCCCTCTGCTGCGGCCCTCCGGGGTGCCGCGTCCCGCCGGGATACCACGCCCCGCGGGGGGTCCGGCACCGGACCCGCGGCGCTCCTTCGATCCCGGGGGCCTCGACCGCGCCCCCGGAAAGGCAAGTCGCCCCGGACAGGTCGGTGCGAGGCGACACGACCGGCCTACCCCGCATATCGGATCGCGGGCGCAGATCCCTGAGCGGGACGGGCCGGGAGTCCCCCGAAGGCCGGAGATCGCCGGGGGGGGACCCCCTCAAGGAGGGCGGATCGGCGCGCGGGACGGGGTAGGATGGTCTCGGGCCTGCGGTCGGAGCGTCGTCGCCGACCCGGCCTTCCGGCCCCGAGGACCACCGATGGCATCCTGCGGCCTGCCCGCCCGCCCCGCGCGAGGCAGGGGGCGCATCCTGGGAGCGGTGCTGTTCCTGGCCTGCCCCACCCCCGCGGCTGCCCCGGCGGCACCCCTCCCCGAGGGCAAGGTCCCGGCGGCGCCACCCCCCGCGTTGCCCGCCCCCGCGGCGCCCGGACCCGCAGCGCGCCTTCCGCAGGACGACGGGTCCCCCGCCGCCCGCTCCCCCGCGGGGATGGTCCGGGTCCCCGGCGGGAGGGTGACCATCGGGATCGACGAGAAGGACTACAGGGAGTTCCTGCAGGACACGGTCTACGCCCGCAAGGGGACGAAGGAGTGGCGGGAGAGGGCCTGGTCAGGGGAGATCTCCGCCGCCATCCCCGCTCACGAGGTGGTCCTCGCGGCCCTCTGGCTCGGGAAGTACGAGGTCACGAACGCCCAGTGGGACCTCTTCCTCCAGCTGGCCGGGAGGGTGGTGGTCACGATCCCCCCCTCGGACGCCCCCGGCCCCCGCACGCTGGAGGAGGTCTCCCGGCTCCCCGGGCACTGCGCCTGGGTGGTGCTGGCCGGCGGGAAGCGGGAGGCGGTGCCGGCCGTGGACGTGGACACCCTCTACGACCTGAACGAGAAGACCCTCAACCCGGAGGGGCGCGTCCCGAAGGAGCAGTGGGCGCGCCGTCCCCTCCCGGCGGGGACGCAGGTCGTCACCTATCGCTACTCCATCCCGAAGGCCTGGACCGTGAAGGGGAAGCGCCTCGACCGCTGCCCGCCGGGGCTCGAGGACCACCCGGTGGCCAGCGTCTCGCGCCTCGACGCCGAGGCCTTCTGCCGATGGGCGGGATACCACCTCCCCACGGAGGAGGAGTGGGAGGCGGGCGCCCGGGGCCCGGGGGGGGAGATGTTCCCGGAGGGGAAGCAGTTCGATCCACTGGCCCACGCCTGGGGAGGGTTCAACGCCGCCCTCGCGAAGGCGCAGGACGCCGCGACGAAGGAGCTGGACAGGGCGAACGCGAACCTCGCGAAGGAGAAGGCCGCCCTCGCGAAGGCCGAGGCCTCGGGCAAGGCCGAGGCGGTGGAGGCCGCGAAGGCCGCCGTGGAGAAGGCCCAGTCGAGGGTGGACGGCCTCCAGAAGATCCGCAAACTCGTGCCCCTCCCCGACGGCTTCCTCTCCCAGCCCGTGGGCTCCTTCCCGAGGGGGGCCAGCGCCTGCGGGGCGATGGACATGGTGGGGAACCTGGACGAGTTGACCTCGTCGCGGCTCACGGGCTACCCCGGGACGAAGTCGGAGTGCCCCTGGCTCGGCTCCGAGGCCTGCGTGACGCGGGGCGGGAACACCATCGACATGGACATCGTCCTCCAGGCGAAGTTCCGCAAGTTCATGGACTACATGGGGAACCTCTTCCTCCCCCACAGCCGCTACGAGTCCCTGGGTTTCCGGACCGCGCGCTACGACGCGCCCGGCGCGAGCGCCTCGGTCCCGGCGGTCCTCCTCGCCCGCGAGAACCGCTACCTCCCGGGCTGGGCCGGGAAGGACTTCCGCCCGGAGTTCCTCGACCTCGTCCTCGGCGGGGCCGCCGGGGTGGAGCAGCTCCACGAGTCCCCCGCGGGGAGCGAGCCGCCGGGGAAGGTCTTCGTCCTCGGGCCGGCCCGGGGGCTCTGCCTCGTCCCGATCTCCGGGACCTTCCACGGCAGCGCGGACCAGTTCCGGGGCGCCGCGGAGAACCCCGGCGACTGGAAGGACCCCAGGAAGGTCCCCCTCGTCGGCCTCCTCCACCTCTCGGACACGATGGCCCTCAAGGGCGATGTGAAGCAGGTCCGGGTCGAGGAGACCCTCCTCACCCCGGTGGCCGCGCCGGGACCGCCGGGACCGAAGGAGGCCGGGAAGGACGACGGGAAGGGCGGCAAGAAGAAGGAAGGCGGCAAGAAGCCCGCGGACAAGCCGGGCGGGAAGTCCGGGGACAAGCCCGCGGACAAGCCCAAGGGCAAACCCAAGGACAAGCCGGCGGACAAGCCCCCGGACAAGCCGGCCGACAAGCCCCCGGAGAAGCCGGGTGACAAGCCCGCCGACAAGCCCCCGGAGGACACCCCCCCCGCCGACCCGCCGCCGGACGGGGATCCCCCGGCCGACGGGGGCGCGGGTGGAAAGGACGGCGGGAAGGAGGGCGGCAAGCCGGCAGAGCCGGTGGCCCCCGCGGTCAAGCGGGAGACGATCACGGAGTTCGTCCCGGGGACGCTCCGCGGCCTCGACCACGTCGATCGGCGCGGTGGCCTCCTCCTCGGCCTCTACGACTACAAGGGGGAGAAGCGCGCGGCGCTCTGGGCCCTCGGGACGGGGACGAAGGGGGGGACCGCCGCGGGCGGGAACGGCCTCCTCGACTTCCCGGTCTTCCTGCTCCCCAAGAACTCGATGGAGGTCGCGCGGAGCCCGAAGCCCTTCCCGTCTACGGCGGCGCTGGACCCGGTCGCGGGGACCATCGACCTGAAAGTCTTCATCCCCATGGAGGGGAAGCGGGAGACGCAGGAAGGGTTCGCCGTGACCGTGAAGCTAGCGCTGGCCGATTTCGAACCGGGCCCGCCGGACAGGCCCTGGCTCACGGGCGGGGCTCCCGACAAGCGGAAGTAGCGCCGGCCGCCGCCCCGGGCCCCCCGGCAGGCTCCTCGTAGCAAGATCGCACGATTCCCAGTATCACAACCGCTCGAACGACCGAATCCGCGCGGGCACCGTTCCGGGCTTGACGACATAAAATACTATGAACAATGGTCTTGTATCGCATTGGCGCAGCCAAGGCGCGGGCACGGCCTTTGTTCTTCCCGGGGTAGGTGAGACAGCCGGGGTGTTCCCGGCACACCTACAGGGCCCCGGAGACTTGGTCGCGAAGACGACGACCCGATTTCCCTGAAACAAGCCCCAAAACCCGTTTGCAACCGGGTCCCTGAGCCGAAAGGAGAGCCCCGCCCCGCACGGGGCTCTCTTCGTTTTCGGGGACTGTCCCCGTCTGCGGGGACTGTCCCCGCCGTTGCCTTCTCAGGGGACTGTCCCCGTCCGCGGGGACTGTCCCCGCCGTTGCCCCGCGCCGCTCTGGCGCTCCGCGGCCCCCGACCTCTACAATCCCTCCCCCATGTCCACCTGGTCCCGCCTGGAGCCGCTCCTCGACCGCGTGGAGAAGCCGATCCAGTACGTGGGGGGCGAGAGGAACCAGGTCCTGAAGGACCCGCGCTCCGTATCGCTGCGCGTGGCCCTGGCCTTCCCGGACACCTACGCCGTCGGGATGAGCCACCTCGGGCTGAAGATCCTCTACGGGCTCCTCAACGAGATGCCCGAGGTCTACGCCGAGCGGGCCTTCGCCCCGTGGTTCGACATGGAGCGGGAGATGCGCGCGGCGGGCGTCCCCCTCGCGACGCTCGAGACCCACACCCCGCTCCGGGAGTTCGACGCGGTCGGCTTCTCACTCTCCTACGAGCTCAGCAACACCAACCTCCTCCAGATGCTCGACCTCGGCGGGATCCCGCTGCTCCGGTCGGAGCGCGGGGAAGGGGATCCGATCGTCCTGGCCGGCGGCGACGGGGCGAACTCGCCGGAGCCCATGGCGGACTTCGTGGACCTCTTCCTCGTGGGGGACGGGGAGGACGCGGTGCCCGCGCTCGTCCGGGTCCTCCTCGAGTGCCGGCGCGCCCGGCTCCCGCGGCGGGAGACGCTCCTCGAGTGCGTCCGGAGGGTCCCCGGGTGGTACGCGCCCGAGTTCTACCGCCCCATCCATCACGGCGACGGGACGCTCGCCGGGATCGAGGTGACGGACCCCGGGGCGCCGGAGAAGGTCCTCGAGGTCCACGTCAAGGAGCTGGAGACCGCCTACTACCCGACGCGCCCGGTGGTCCCCTACGCCGAGGTCGTGCACGACCGGATCTCCCTCGAGGTGATGCGGGGCTGCACCCAGGGGTGCCGCTTCTGCCAGGCGGGGATGATCAAGCGGCCCCAGCGGCTGCGCTCCCCGGAGACGCTGCTCCGCCTCGCCCGGGAGACCTACGCGAACACCGGTTACGACGAGGTCTCGCTGGTCTCCCTCTCCACGGCGGACTACCCCGGGCTCCCCGACCTCACCGCCCTCCTGCACCGGGAGTTCAAGGACCGCCGGGTGGGGATCTCGATCCCGAGCCTGCGCGTGAACGAGACGCTCCGGCTCATCCCCTCCCTCGTGGACGGGGTGCGCCGCACCTCGCTCACCATCGCCCCCGAGGTCGCGACCGACCGCCTCCGCCGCGTCATCAACAAGGACATCCGCAACGACCACCTCTTCGCGGGCGTGGAGGAGGCCTACCGGCGCGGCTGGAAGAGCGTGAAGATCTACGTCATGGTCGGCCTCCCGACGGAGACCGACGAGGACGTCCGGGGGATCGTCGAGATGGGCCGCGCGTGCAGCGAGCGCGGCCGGGCCGCGGGGGTGGGGCCCGGCAACGTGACGGTCGCCGTGGCGAACTTCGTCCCCAAGCCCCACACCCCCTTCCAGTGGCACCCGATGCCCCGGCGGGAGGAGCTGGAGCGCCGTGGCGCGCTCGTCCGCTCCCTGGCAGCGGGGAACCGCCACCTCCGCGTCCGGGTCCACGACGTGGAGCGGAGCCTCCTCGAGGGGGTCCTCTCGCGCGGGGACCGCCGGGTGGGCCGCGCGGTGCTGGAGGCCTACCGCGCGGGGGCCCGCTTCGACGCCTGGGACGAGGGGTTCCGGCCGCCGCTCTGGGCCGGGGCCTTCCGCCGCGCGGAGGTGGACCCGGAGTGGATCAACCACCGCGAGCGCGACCTGGAGGACTTCCTCCCCTGGGACCACGTCAAGGGGGGCGTGCGCCGCGCCTACCACGTCGCCGAGAAGGCGAGGGCCGAGGCGGGCCTCACGACCGGCTTCTGCATGCTCGAGAAGTGCAACCACTGCGGGATCGACGTGAAGGAGTGCGGCCCCGCGATCCGGACCTTCAAGGGGATCCCCTCGAGGCGGGAGGCCGGGGCAGCCCTGAGCCTCGGGCCCTGAGCCCTGGGCCCAGGGCTCAGGGCTTCCTCCCGTGACCCGCTTCACCCCCGTCCTCGAGATCCTCCGCCGCCACCGCCGGGCCCTGGCGGCGGGCTTCGCGTGCGTCGTCGTCACGCAGGCCGCCAACATGGCGGTCCCGCAGCTCCTCCGCGCCGCCCTGGACGCCCTCCAGGCCGCCGAGGGCCCCGACCTCGACCTGGTCCGGACGGCCGCGCTCCTCGTCGTGGCCTTCGCGCTCGTCCGCGCGACCTCCCAGTACTGGATGCGCTGGCTCATCGTCGGGACGAGCCGGCGCCTCGACTTCGAGCTGCGGGAACGGATCTTCGCGAAGCTCGAGACGCTGCACTTCGGCTGGCACGACGCCTCCAGGACCGGGGACGTCCTCAGCCGCGTGACCGCGGACGTCGAGGCGGTCCGCATGGCCGTCGGGCCGGGCCTCATGTACCTCGCCAACACCGCCGTCGCCGCCCCGGTGGCCCTCTGGTTCATGTTCCAGATGAGCCCGGCGCTCACCGGGCTGGTCCTCCTCCCCCTCCTCCTCACGGCCGTCGCCACGAAGTTCCTCGTCCCCCTCCTCCACGCGGCGAGCCTCCGGATGCAGGAGGGCCAGGCGGACCTGGCCAACCGCGCGCAGGAGTCCTTCGCCGGCGTGCGCGTCGTCAAGTCCTACGCCCGGGAGGAGGACGAGGTCCGCGACTTCCGCGCGGCCGGGGAGCGCTACGCGGCGGCCGTGATGCGCCACGTCCGGGTGCGCTCGCTCCTCGGCCCGACCTTCTTCGTGATGGAGGGCGGGGGCGTGGTCTTCATCCTCTGGGTGGGCGGGGGGATGGTCGCGGAGGGCACGCTGACCCACGGGGAGTTCGTCGCCTTCGTCGCCTACAACTTCATGCTCGCCTGGCCGATGATCGCGCTCGGCTGGGTCATCTCGCTCTTCCAGCGCGGCGCCGCCTCCATGGACCGCATCAACGAGGTCCTGGACGCGCGGCCGGAGATCGAGGACGCGCCGGACGCGCTCGAACTCCCGGCGCCGCGGGGCGAGCTGGAGGTCCGGGACCTCACCTTCGCCTACGGGGCGGGCCCGCCCGTCCTCCAGGGGGTCTCCCTCCGGGTCCCGGCCGGGCGCTGCCTCGGCGTGATCGGCCCCACGGGCAGCGGGAAGAGCACGCTGCTGGCGCTCCCCCCGCGCCTGTTCCGCGTGCCGGACGGGACGGTCTTCCTCGACGGCGTGGACGTGAACCGGCTCCGCCTGCGCTCGCTCCGGCGGGCCATCGCCTCGGTCCCGCAGGAGACGTTCCTGTTCTCCACCAGCATCCGGGAGAACATCGCCTACGGCCACGACGAGGCCCCGGCCGAGGGGGTGGTGGAGCGGGCCGCGGACATGGCCCGGTTCTCCCCGGACGTGGCGCGGTTCCCCCGCGGCTACGACACGCTCCTCGGGGAGCGGGGGGTGAACCTCTCGGGCGGGCAGAAGCAGCGCGCCGCCATCGCCCGCGCCCTGGCTCTCGACCCGAGGGTGCTCCTGCTCGACGACTGCCTCAGCGCCGTGGACGCCTCCACCGAGGAGGAGATCCTCCGCAACCTCCGCGAGGCCGGCCGCGGGCGGACCACGGTCCTCGTGAGCCACCGGATCGCCGCGGTCCGCCACGCGGACGAGGTCCTGTTCCTCGACGGGGGGCGGGTCGTCGAGCGCGGGACCCCTGAGGAGCTCCTCGCGCGCGGCGGCCGGTACGCCGCGCTCGCGCGCCTCCAGAGCCTCGAGGGGGAGCTGGAGAAGGTCTCGTGAACGCGGGCGACTCCTACCACGAGGACGACGTCGTCGGGAAGGCGGTGGACCTCCGCCTCCTCGGGCGCCTGTGGACGTTCCTCCGCCCCCACGCGGGCTGGCTCGCCTTCTCCACCGTCACGCTCGCGGCGGTCTCCTGGCTCGACCTCTACCCGGCGTTCCTCATCCGGGACGCCGTGGACGGGCCCATCGCCGAGCGCCTGGCCGGGCGGATGGGCGGGGGTGCCTTCGCGGTCGCCATGGCCCGGGCGGCGGCCCTCTACGGGACCCTGCTCGGGGCCGCCTTCGCGCTCCGCGCGGCGCAGATGATCGCGCTCAACGTCGCGGGGCAGCGGACGATGCTCGACCTCCGCGTGGCGATCTTCCGCCACGTCCAGTCCCTCCCCCTCTCCTACTACGACCGCAACCCCGTGGGCCGGCTGGTGACCCGGGTGGTCTACGACGTGGAGTCCCTGAACGAGGTCCTCACCTCGGGCGTGGACGCGATCTTCCACGACCTCCTGAAGCTGGCGATGATCATGGCCCTGCTCGTGGCGGTGAACGCCCGGCTCGCGGCGGTCACCTTCCTCGTCCTCCCGCCGCTCTTCTGGGTGGCCCACGTGTTCCGCACGAGCAACCGGGCCGCCTTCCGCGACATCCGCGCCCGCGTGGCCGCCCTCAACGCCTACCTCCAGGAGGCGGTCCAGGGGATCCGCGTCATCCAGCTGTTCACCCAGGAGCGCCGGGCGGCGCGGGGGTTCCGCGGCGTCAACGAGGCGCTGCGGGACGCGCACCTCCGCACGGTGTTCAACTACGCGTACTTCTTCCCCGCCGTCGAGATCCTGGGCGCGTGCTCCAAGGCGCTCCTCCTCTGGTACGGGGGGGGGCAGATCTTCCGGTCGGAGCTCACCCCGGGGGAGTTCATCGCCTTCTTCTTCCTCCTCGACTCCTTCTTCGAGCCGATCCGCGAAGTCTCCGAGAAGTACAACCTCCTCCAGTCCGCGATGGCTTCCTCGGAGCGGATCTTCCGCGTCCTGGACACCCGGGCCGACCTCGTCCCGCCGGCCCGGCCGGTCCCCCTCCCCGCGCCGCCCCGGGGGGAGGTCGCCTTCGAGGGGGTCCGCTTCTCCTACCTCCCCGGAGAGCCCGTCCTGAAGGGCGTGTCCTTCCGCGTGCGGCCCGGGGAGCGGGTGGCGATCGTGGGGGCCACGGGGGCGGGGAAGACCACGGTCACCGCGCTGCTCACGCGCCAGTACGACGTGGACGAGGGGACGATCCGCGTGGACGGCGTGGACGTGCGCGAGGCGGACCCGGCGGAACTCCGCAGGCGCGTGGCCGTGGTCCTCCAGGACGTGTTCCTGTTCGCCGGGACGATCCGCGGGAACGTCACGCTCGGGGACCGCTCCATCGCCGACGGGGCCGTGGAGGCCGCCTGCCGGGCCGTCCACGCCGACCCCTTCATCCGGGCGCTGCCGGGGGGCTACGACGCCCCCGTGCGCGAGCGGGGGGCCACGCTGTCGGTGGGGCAGAAGCAGCTCCTCGCCTTCGCGCGGGCGCTGGCGCGCGAGCCCGCGATCCTGGTCCTGGACGAGGCCACCTCCAGCGTGGACTCCGCCACCGAGGCCCTCATCCAGGACGCGCTGGAGCGCCTCATGCGCGGCCGGACCGCGATCGTGGTCGCGCACAGGCTCTCCACGATCCGCTCCTGCGACCGGATCCTCGTCTTCCACCACGGCGAGATCCGGGAGGAGGGCACGCACCGCGAATTGCTGGGGCGGGGGGGGCTCTACGCGAGACTCTACGCGCTCCAGTTCGCGGCGCAGGAGGGCCCGGCGCCCGCGGCGGCCGCGACGGGGAGGTGACCGTGCCCTACCGGGCCATGGACTTCTACGGGGTGGACGACCTCCTCACCGACGAGGAGCGGATCGTCCGCGACACCGTGCGGTCCTTCGTGGACGAGGAGATCCTCCCCCACATCGCCCGCCACTTCCGCGAGGGGACCTTCCCGCGGGACCTGGTCCCGCGGTTCGGCGAGATGGGGATCCTCGGCGCGGACCTCGAGGGCCACGGCTGCGCCGGGATGAGCAGCGTCGCCTACGGGGTCATCTGCCGGGAGCTCGAGCGCGGGGACTCCGGCGTGCGCTCCTTCTGCTCCGTGCAGGGGTCGCTCGTGATGTACCCGATCCACCGCTTCGGCTCGGAGGCGCAGAAGGCGCGCTGGCTGCCGGCGCTCGCGGCGGGGAAGGCGATCGGGTGCTTCGGCCTCACGGAGCCCGACTTCGGGAGCAACCCCGCGGGGATGCTCACCACCGCGAAGAGCGGGAAGGGGGGCTTCGTCCTCAACGGGACCAAGCGCTGGATCACCAACGGGTCGCTGGCCGACGTCGCCGTCGTGTGGGCCCGGCTCGACGGCGGGAAGGTCCACGGGTTCCTCGTGGAGCGCGGGACGAAGGGGTTCACCGCCAAGGACATCGAGGGGAAGTACTCGCTCCGGGCCTCGGCGACGAGCGAGCTCTTCCTGGAGGACTGCCGCGTCCCGGCCGACGCGATCCTCCCCGGGGCCGAGGGCCTCAAGGGCCCGCTCTCCTGCCTCGACTCCGCCCGCTACGGGATCGCCTGGGGGGCGCTCGGGGCCGCGCAGGCCTGCTTCGACGAGGCCGTCCAGTACTCCCTCCACCGCGTGCAGTTCGACCGCCCCATCGCGGGCTTCCAGCTGGTCCAGAACAAGCTCGCGGAGATGCTCACCGACCTCACGGCGGGGCAGCTCGTGGCCTGGCGGCTCGGGCGCCTGAAGGACGAGGGGAAGGCGGACGCGGCGCAGGTCTCCCTCGCCAAGCGCGGCAACGTGGCGCTGGCCCTGCGCGCCGCGCGCACCACGCGGGACATCCTCGGGGCCAGCGGGATCACCGAGGAGTACCAGTGCATGCGCCACATGCTCAACCTCGAGTCGGTCTCCACCTACGAGGGGACCCACGACATCCACGCGCTCGTCCTGGGCGAGAAGGTGACGGGCATCAGCGCGTTCAAGTAGTCAGCGCCTCCGCGGCCTCATGAGGTACAGCAGCGCGGCCTTCGCGAGTTCGCGGACGGACTTGTCCGGGTGGCCCTCCGCCGCGCGCGCCAGCGCCTCGCGGGCATCGGTCGTGGCGACCGTCTCCAGCAGCCCCACGCAGAAGGGCGAGGCCGGTCGCGCCGCGTCGAGGGGCGCGATCACGACGGCCAGGCGCTCGGCCACCACCCGCTGGGCGGCCTTCCCGCCGAAGAGGGGCCCGCAGACCGAGGCGAGGGAGCGCATCAGGGCCTTCTCCGTCACGGGGTCGGGGGCCGGAGCGGTGCCGCCGAGGGCGTCGAGGAGGCACCGCGCGGTCTCCTCGGAACGGCTCGTCGCGAGGGCCTCGATCGCCGCGGCGCGGACACGCGGGGCCGGGTCGCGGAGCAGCGCGGTGAGCGCGGGGAGGGCATCCTTCCCCTCATCGGCCCGGAGCCACTCGCCGAAGCTCGCGGCCGCGGCGGCGCGGACCTCGGGAGACGGGGACCCGAGGAGCCACTGCGCCGCCTCCCTCGCCTCCGGCCGCGCGCTGCCGCGGAGGTCCAGGATCGCGCGGACCTCCATGCCCGGGCGCCGGGTCAGCGCGACGAGCCTGCGGACCGTGACCTCCGAGTCGTAGGAGGCGAGCGCCATGGAGGCCGCCTCGGCGAGGGCCAGGTCCTCGCCGTCCACGGTCGCGAGGAGGACGGGGAGCGCCTTCTCCGACTTCGCGAACCGGAGCGCCCGGAGCGCCGCCAGCCTCGCCTCCCGGATCCGCGAGCCGGCCAGGAGAACGAGCCTGTCCTCGAAGCGCGCGACGGCCCCCGGCAGGCGCACCGCGTCGGCGACGGCCGCCGCGGCGAAGCCGCGGAGCGCGGCGTTGGAGCCCTCCACCGCGTCGAGGTACGCCGTCATCCTGTCCTCGGGCGAGGGGAGCCCCTCGTAGGCCACGACGCGGGAGACGGCCTGGAGCACCTCGTACCGGCGCTCCTCGTGGAGGGGGAGCCACGCCACCCCCTGCCCCAGCACCGGGAACACCGTGCCCCGGCCGCGGCCGAGGAACAGGACGACCTCGTCGCCCGGGCCGAAGGGGGGCTGCGGCCCCACGCCGTCGTGCGCCACGACCGGATCGACCAGGATCTCGCGCCGATCGGGGTTCCCCTTCAGGACCTCGGTGATCCGAAGCCAGGCCTGGGACACCTCCACCGAGGCCGCCCGGGCCGCGACCACGTGGGACGCCTCGCGGGCCCACTCGTGCATCCGGCCCGGGACGGGACCCGCGCGGGCGGAGGGCGAGGGGGCGACGGCGAGGGCCGCCGCCAGCGCGAACGCCACCGCGGTGCGCATGGGTCGCCCCCTCCCGGGAACCGAGGGCGGACCCCGTCCGCCCTATCCCACTCCAACGGCCCCCGCCGCGGGGGGTTCGCGAAGGGGATGTGACGTCTGGAACCCCAGGACGTCGAGGGTGGCGCACCGGGCCGGCCGGCCGAGGAGGGAGGCGACGGAGGGGCGCGTCCGGCCCTCGTCGCCCGAGACCAGCTCCTTGACGTAGGTGCCACCCTCGGCGAGGACCTCCAGCTCCAGGGCCCCGTCGGGGAGGAGCCGGGCCGCGGCCTCGAGGACCCTCCGGGGGCGCACGAGGTCGGCCCGCCGGGCGGACACCCGCTCCGGCGTGCGCTGTTCGAGGACCGTCCCGGCGAGCCCCCGGGAGATCGCCGCGGCGTCCTCCTCGCGCGCCCCCCCCTCCACCTCGACCCGCGCGCGGTAGCGCTTGGGCGGGTGGGTGGTCGTCACGCGCCGGAGGTCCTCGCGCGTCGCGGGCACGAGCCCGAGGAACTCCGCCGCTCCCCGCGCCGCGGCGTCCGCCCGCGCGGCCACGGCCCCGAGGTCGAGCGTCCGCCGCCGCGGACGCTCCAGCGCGACGACGAAGGGCCTCCCCTCCCCCAGCATCCGCACGTCCACGTCCTCCCGGCCGCAGCCGTGGAAGGACCCCCCCGCCGCGGCGGCCGCCTCGACGAGGACCGGGACGATCAGCTCCGCCACCGACCCCGGGACGAGGCGCCCGCTCCCCGCGCAGGCCGCGCACCCGCGGCCCCGGCAGGTGCGGCAGTGGAAGGGGGTCTGCGGGAGGGCGCGGGAGTGCTTCCGGTAGCGCCCGAGGACGAAGAGCGGGGCCGGTTCCGCCTCGAAGGCCTCCCCGCCCCGGTGGACGAGGGTGAGTTCCGGGCGGCGGAACTCGACCGTGCGCTCCCCGCCCCACAGGGCCTCGAGGGCCTTCCCGAGCGCCCGGTTGAACTCCTTTCTCCAGGCGTCCGCGTCCCCCGGGGCGAGGCCGGCCGGGGAGGTCGCCCCGCAGAGGAAGGTGCGGAACTCGATCCCCTCCACCACCGCCAGCGCCGCGGGCAGCAGGGCGCGGGCGGCGTCCGCGGGGGTGGGCACCGGGGCATCCTACGCGGACGGGGCGATCCCCGGGCGGGATGGGGGCGCCTCTCGTGTACAATGCCTCGCGCAGGGGAGGGCCAGGCGGCCGCGGGGAGAAGCGCTCAAGCGCTCTCCTCGAGGAAAGTCCGGGCTCCCCAGGGCAGGGTGGTGGGTAACGCCCACCGGCCGCAAGGCCAGGGACAGCGCCACAGAGAACAGACCGCCACGTCCCGCGAGGGGCGCGGCAAGGGTGAAACGGTGGGGTAAGAGCCCACCGCGGGCGCGGCGACGCGCCCGGCACGGCAAGCCCCACCCGGAGAAAGGCCGCATAGGGAGGGAGCACGGGCCGCAAGACCCGTGCGCGGCGTGGCCCGCGCCGCCATGACCTCCGGGTAGGCCGTTCGAGGCGGCGGGCAACCGCCGTCCTAGAGGAATGGCCGCCGGCCGGGATGAAGACCCCGCAAGGGGTCGTAAACCGGCGCACAGAACCCGGCTTACGGCCCTCCCCTGCAACCAGGCCGCCTCTTCCCGCGGGTTTCTTGTTGCAACACCGCAGGACCCGCGTAGACTGATTCCGTTCCCCTGAAGGGAAGACTCGCAGTCGCCGCCCGGGGGTTGTTCCGACGCTCGGGATCGACCCCCCCGGCGGATCTCCCGCAGCAAAGCTTGGGAGAGGGATTCCAAGTTCGCTCCGTCTCGCTTCCCGCGCCGGGTTCGGTGCCCGGATCGTGTCCTCCACGCTCGTGGAGGGCCGCCGCCACCTCCCGCGCGACACGCGCCATCGGCGCCGAGGTCGTTTCCATGACGCAGGACGTCCCTTCCGGGGGGTCGGGGCAGGGTGCCCCGCCTCCCTCTCCCCAGCCTTCCCCCCAGGCCACCGGCGGCGGAGGGGGGAACGGTCCCGGCGCCCCCGGGCCCGCGGGCGCCCCGCCGGGCGCCCCTCCCGGCGTCCCCCAGGGACAGGGAGGGAACTTGAACCGCGGCCGGCGCCACCGCCGGCGCCGCGGTCGCAGCGGCCGCACCGGCGGGGGCGGCTTCCACCCGCAGGGCGGCCCGCGCAACGGGCCGAACGGGGGACCTCGCACGGACGTCGCCGTGGCGCCCCACCCCGGGGAGCCCCTCGTGGTCGAAGGGACGTCCGAGGGGGTCGTGGACCTGATGCCCGAGGGCTACGGGTTCCTCCGGATGCTCAAGTACAACTACCTCCAGCACCCGAGCGACATCTACGTCCCCGCCAACCTCCTGCGGCGCTTCTCCGTGGAGCAGGGGACGCGGCTGACGGGCGGGATGTCGCCGCCGCGGCGGCCCGGGCAGCGGCCCTCCCTCGTCACCATCGAGAGCATCGAGGGGAGCCCGCCCGAGAAGTACATGACGCGCACCCCCTTCAAGAACCTCGTCACGATCGACCCCACCGAGTGGCTCCGCCTGGAGGGGCCGGGGACGAACGACCCGCTGCTCCGGGTCATCGACCTGCTCATCCCCATCGGGCGAGGGCAGCGCTGCCTCATCGTCTCCCCGCCGCGCACGGGCAAGACGATCATGATGCAGCGCATCGGGCAGGCCATCAACCGCAACTACCCGGACATGAAGGTCTTCGTCCTGCTCATCAACGAGCGGCCCGAGGAGGTGACGGAGTTCCGCCGCTCCCTCGAGGGCGAGGTGATCGCCTCCTCGCTGGACGAGCTGGCCACGCAGCACGTCGGCGTCGCCGAGATGGCGTTCGCGCGGGCCAAGCGATGCGTCGAGATGGGCCAGGACGTGGTCGTCCTGGCCGACTCGCTGACCCGCATGGCGCGGGCCTACAACATGGAGATCGAGCACAGCGGCCGGACCCTCTCCGGGGGCGTGGACTCCCGCGCCCTGGAGAAGCCGAAGACCCACTTCGGCGCGGCCCGCAAGGTCGAGGGCGGCGGGTCGATGACGGTCGTCGCCACGGCGCTCGTGGACACCGGGAGCCGCATGGACCAGGTGATCTTCGAGGAGTTCAAGGGGACGGGGAACTCCGAGATCGTCCTCTCGCGCGAGCTGGCGGACCGCCGCATCTTCCCGGCCATCGACATCTCGCTCTCGGGCACTCGCAAGGAGGAGAAGCTCCTCCCGGCGGACATCCTCCAGCGCACTTGGATCCTCCGCCGGGTGCTGACGAAGATGAAGCCCGTCGAGGCCATGGAGCTCCTCATCCAGAAGCTCATGCAGACGAAGACGAACGCGGAGTTCCTGGACAGGTTCAAGGGCTAGAGACGCCCTGAGCCCTGGGCCAGGGCAGGTTAGGATCGAGCCCATGCGCACCCTTGTCGTCCTCGCTTCGATGGGAGTCCTCGCCGCGGCGGCGGCCACGGCCCGGGCCTCCGACGAGCCGCTCCTGCCCGGCGGCACGCTCCAGTCGAGCGTCTTCCCGGGCGACGAGGTGGAGAACTGGCGCGTGACCGCGCCGGCGGGTTCCGTCCTCGGCGTGGACTTCCGGGCGGCGCGGGGAAGCGGAGTCCTGCTCGAGGTCGAGGGGATCGACCCCATCGAGGTCCGGCCCCGGATGAAGATCGCCTTCGCGCAGGACGGCGAGGTCGTGCTGCGCATCTCCTCCCCCGGCGGCACGCCCGGGGACTACCGCCTGCGCACCCGGCTCAAGGCCCCGCGGCCGTTCCCGGTGAGCGGGACCATCGGGGGCCCGGGAGAGACCGGGCTCGCGGGGTTCTTCACGGCGCCGAACGCGCTCGCCACGGTCCGGGTCCGCCGGGACGGCGCGGGGGACCTCGTGCCGCGGGTGATCGCGGTGGACGGCCCCTCGGGACCCGCGGCCGCCGCGGCCACGAAGCCCACGCCCGTCTCCGACCTCTGGAAGAAGGTCCCGCTCGACGAGGGCGGCGGCTGCCTCGCCACGCTCGGCGGCGACGGGTCCACGACCGGGGCCTACACCGGCTCCATCGCGCTCCGGTTCCTCCGCGGGCCGAGCCAGGACCGGCGCGTGAGGCTCGACCCCGGGGCGCTCGCGGGGACCTACGACGCGTGGCTCGCGGTCTCCCCCTCGACGGCGTTCCCGGCGGGGGCCCTCCTCTCCGGCAAGCTCACCTTCGACGGGTCGGGCGGCGTCGCGGCCGCCCTCGACACGCTGGCCCTCACTCCGGACGCGGGGGAGCCGCTCGGCTTCTCGCTCGGGACGACCCCGCTCCCGCCCGGGACCGGGACCTACGCCACGGACGGCGCCCGCGCGGTGGTGTCGATCGCCGCCGGGGGCGGGGCCGGGCTCGAGCTCGACCTCCAGGTCGCCGCGGGGGCGACCGTCCTCTACCCCGACCCGCTCGGGGGGACGGGGACGATCGGGCTCCTCTCCCGGGCCGGTCCGGCCCCGACCCCGGCGAACCTCGCCGGGTCCTGGTTCTACATCGACTCCCGGAGCGCCGGGGACGGGACCGGGTCGGTCGAGGCGGGGAGCATCACCCTGGGCTCCACGGGGACCGCGACCGGGTTCGGGAGCCGGACGCCGCTCACGACCGACACCGGGGGGAACCTCGTCCCCGGGACTCCCGTCGGGCTGTTCCGCGCGGGGACCTTCGCGGTGAACGGGGACGGCACCGTCACGGTGACCACGACGGAGAACCTCTTCGGCCCCGTATCGACCTGGAGCGTCCGCCCCACCTTCGGGAACGACGCGCTGGCGCCCGCGGACCCCGCCGACCTCTCGCAGGCGCAGTTCCTCCTGCGCCAGGGGACGGGACTCGCGAACGCCGACTTCCAGGGCCCCTACCTGCACCTCGGGTTCACCTCGGGGACCGGAGGAGCGGCGACCGCGCGGACCGGGATCCTCACCCTCGACGGGGCCGGCGCCTTCGCCGGGACGGAATCTGCGACCGCGCTCCCGGGCGGCGCCCCCGCGGCGCCCGCACCGGTCTCCGGCACCTACTCGGTCACCGCCCAGGGGATCGCGACGCTGACCTTCGCGGGCGGAGCCGCCGGGACGGGGGTCTACGGCCCCGAGGCGCGCTACCTCCTGGCCGTCTCCCTCGGGTCGGGCGGCCTCGGGCTCGACTTCCTGCTGCGCGCGCAGTAGCCCCGCCGGCCCCCTCGCCCCGCGTCCGCCCCGACGGTAGACTTCCCGCGCCCGCCGGGGCGCACGACTCCCGGCCGGGCCGGGAGGAGCCATGACGCAGGGCCTCGCGACCGCGGCCGGACCCCTCGCCGCTCTCCCCGCGGTCCTGGCCTCCGCGGCCGGGATCGACCCCCTCGTCCACGACATCGGACTCTGCCTCCTCGTCGCGGGCCTCCTCACGGTCCTGTTCGCGCGCTTCCGGATCCCCACGATCGCGGCCCTCCTCCTCTCGGGGGTGCTCCTCGGGCCGAACACGCCGGGGGTCGTCGTGGACGTGCACAACATCCGGACGATCGCGAACCTCGGCCTCGTCCTCCTCCTGTTCCTCATCGGGATCGAGATGGACCTGCGGAAGATCCTCGCCAGCGGCCGCCCCCTCCTGCTCACCGGCTTCCTCCAGTTCCCCCTGTGCGTCGCCTTCGGCTGGGCGGCCGGGGAGGTCGCCGCGTCGGCGGGGCTGGGGGGGCTCGGCGGGAGCTACGCCCCGCTCTACGTCGGGTTCACCGCGGCGGCCTCCTCGACGCTCATCGTCGTCCGCCTCCTCCAGGACCGGTTCCAGATGGACACGGTCGTCGGACGCGTGTCGGTGGGGGTCCTCATCCTCCAGGACGTCTGGGCGATCGTGATCCTCGCCGCGCAGCCGAACTTCCGGAGCCCCCAGGTGGGGACGGCGCTCTACGGGATCGCGGGGATCGCCCTCCTCGCGGGGATCGCCGCGCTCATGGCCCGCTTCCTCCTCCCGACCGCGCTCCGCTGGATCGCGTCCTCCCCGGAACTGCTCCTCGTCGCCGCCGTGGGGTGGTGCTTCGGCCTGGGGTTCCTGGGGACCAGCCTGGGGAACCTCGCGGCGCTCGCGGGGTTCCACGCCCCGCTCGGGGTCTCGCTGGAGATGGGGGCGCTCATCGCCGGGGCGAGCCTCGCCAGCCACCCCCTCAGCCACCACGTCGTGTCGAAGGTCGCGGTCGTGCACGACTTCTTCATCACCCTCTTCTTCGTCGCCCTCGGGGCCGGCATCCCCCGGCCCGAGGGGACGACGGTCCTCCTCCTGGCGGGGTTCCTCGCGGCCGTCGCCGTCCTGTCCCGCTACGCGGTCTTCCTCCCGCTCCTCTACTTCACGGGGATGGACCGACGGAACGCGGTCGTCGCCTCCACCCGGCTGGTCCCGATCTCGGAGTTCTGCCTCGTCATCGCCTACCTCGGCCAGGGGCTGGGCCACCTCGACGCGCGCTTCGTGAGCGCCGTCATCTTCGCCTTCGTGATCACCGCCCTGGCGGCCCCGCTCGTGTTCGACCTCGGGGACAGGCTCCACGCCGCGCTCGGGGGGCTGCTCTCGGTCGTGGGGATCCGGGGCGCCCCCGGAGGCGGGGCGGCGGAACCTCCGCGGGAGGAGCACGCGGTCGTGTTCCTCGGCTTCCACCGCGTCGCCTCCTCCCTCTTTCACGAGGTCGAGAAGCACCACCCGGCGCTCCTCGAGGAGACGCTCGTCGTGGACTTCAACGTCGGGATCCACGAGGAGATCCGGAAGCGGGGCGCGAAGACCCTCTACGGTGACTTCTCGAGCGTCGAGACGCTGCGGGCCGCCGGGGTCGATCGGGCCAAGGTCGCCATCTGCACCATCCCCGACGACATCCTCCGCGGGACGACGAACCTCCGTCTGGTCCAGGCGCTCCGGTCCCTGGCCCCCGACCTGGTCATCATCGTGAACTCCCTGAAGCTCTCCGGGGTCCGGGAGCTCTACGAGGCGGGGGCCGACTACGTCTACCTGCGGCGCGTGGAGGCCGCGGTCAACCTCGTCCCGGCCCTGGTCGCCGCCCTGGAAGGGGAGATTGCGGCCTACCGCCGCGAGCAGGAGGAGATCTACGGCGGTGCCGGCGAGCGGGACGAGGTCCTGCCGTGAGAGCGCCAGCGTTTGCAATTGCAAACGCGCGTGGTTGGTAGCGTCACAACTCTCGTTGGGGCAATGGATTGCGAGGGCGCGCGAATACGCGAGGGGTCTGACCCCTGCGGTAGACCACGCACACCCTGTGGCGGGTGGGGACATGCATGGGGAAGACCCCCGCTTGCTCGAGGTGGGACTTCCGCGCCTCCCGCTCCCCCAGGAGCACTTCACCCGGCTCGAGGTTCGGGCCCTTGGGGCAGAGGAGGAGTCCGCCCGGCGCCAGCAGCCCCCGCGCCTCGCGGCAGAGCCTGCCCAGGTCCCCCACGGCCCGCGCGGTCACCGCGTCCGCGGCGTCCGCGGTCCCCTCCACGACGTGGCGTACGTCCCTCCCCCGGCAGCGGGCCACCTCGGCGTTGCGGAGGCCCAGCAGCGCCACCGCGCGCCGGAGCCACTCCACCTTGTGGTACTCCGACTCCACGAGGACCCAGCGCATCCCCGGGAAGGCGACCGCGAGCGGGACCCCGGGGAACCCGCCCCCGGTCCCGACGTCGATCCCGAGCCGCGCCGCCGCGAAGGGCCGCCCCGCGCGCGCGGCCACCCCCGCGAGCGCGAGGGAGTCGAGGAGGTGGTCCAAGACCATGTCCCCCGGGTCCACGAGGGCGGTGAGGTTCTGCCGCTCGTTCTCCTCGGCCAGCGCGGCGAGGAAGGAGCCGAGCGCGCCCTCCTGGCCCGGGTCGAGCGGCGCCCCGAGCGCGGCGGCGGCGGGACCCAGGAGGAGCGGCACGGGGGCTACTCGTCCGGGTGCGGGAGCCGGAAGAAGCCGACGATCTGGGAGAGGAGCGACGTGCTGGTGGAGTCGAACTCCCCGCTCTCCTTCCGGAGCGAGGCCCGGTCCGCGACCTCCTTCAGCCCGAGCGTGCGCGCGGCCACGACGTCGGCCAGGAGGCGGGCCACGTCCGGGTTCTCGCGGAGGAGCGGCCCCAGGTCGGAGGCCCGCAGCGAGATCACCTGGAGCCCGTCGGGGGCCACGACGGTGGCCGCGCGGGGCGCGCCCGTGAGGAGGGACATCTCGCCGAAGAAGTCCCCCTCCTTGAGGATCGCCACCTCCTGGGTCCCCTGCTTGTCCACCGTGACCCGCGCGCTGCCCCGGGTGACCACGAACATGCGGTCGCCGATCTCGCCCTCGACGACCACCAGCTCCCCGGGGAGGTAGTACTCCTCCACGGTGTGGGAGGCGAGGCGCTCGAGGGTCTTCGGCGGGATCCCGCGGAAGAGGGGGAGCCTCCGGAGGACCTCCTGCCGGCGGGCCAGCTTCTCCCTCTCCACCTCCGGGCTGGTCCCCTCGCCCCCCCATTGCTCCTGCCGGAGGATGACGTTGCGGATGGGGAAGGGGATCTCGATCCGCTCGCGCTGGAAGGCGTACCAGACGCGCTGCATGACCTCCGCCTTGATGTCCTCGAGGCGCGCGATGTCCTTGATGAAGAACTTCACCTCGTGCATCACGGCCGAGTCGGCGAACTCGATCACGCGGAAGATCGGCTCGGGCGGCGTCATGACCCCGGGGGCGCTCACGACCTCCCGCCGCAGGATCTCCCGGATGAGGTGCGGGGGGGTGCGGTAGTGCACCCCGACGCGGAAGCGGATGCCGAGGAGCTGGTCCGGGCGCGAGAGGTTGATGATGCGCTCGTTCGCGAGCACGCCGTTCGGGAGGATCACGTTCTCCCGGTCCCGCGTGGTGATCCGCGTCGAGCGCCACGTGATCTGGTCCACGCGCCCCTGCTTGTTGCCGACCTCGATCCAGTCCCCGAGCTCGAAGGGGCGCTCCGAGGTGAGGGCGATGCCCGAGAACAGGGCGCCCAGCGTGGGGGAGAGCGCGAAGCCGAGTACGACCGCGACCGAACCCGAGAGCCAGACGAGGCTCTCGAAGTGGAACCCCCAGGTGTCCGCCAGGACGACGAAGAACGTCCAGAGCAGGAGGAGCCAGCGGACGGTGTCGCGGAGGATGCGCGGGACGCGGAGGCCCAGGCCCCTCTCGAAGGCGCGGACGAAAAGCACCAGGTCGAGGAAGGTCGTGAGCGCGTAGACCCCGAAGAGCACGAGGAACGAGAAGAGGACCCGCGAGAAGGACGTGGGCTCCCGCACGAGGGCCTCGGTGAACTGGGCGACCTTGTCCAGGAGCACCGGCGCCCCGTCCGGCCCCAGGAGGGGGACCCTGCGCACGACCTCGCTGGTGTTGGCGCCGAAGTCGCTCAGGGTCGCGTAGAGGACCGCCGCCGGGACGTAGACGAAGGCGAGGAACGTGAAGATGCCGGCCCCGCGCTGGCCCTTGTCCCGGAGGGCCTTCGCGATCCGGGCGAAGAGGATCGCGAGGAACAGCGCGGAAGCGGCGGCGATCGCGGAGTAGGCCCCCTCGGGGAGCGCGCCGAGGACCGGCGGGGCGATCACGCCCCTCCCCCCGGGGAACGGCGCGCCCGGCCCCCCCCCGGCCCGCGATCCCCCACTAGAGCCTCTCGCTCCAGGCCTTCGCCTGGAGGAACAGGCCCAGGTAATCGCGCCCGCCCGCCTTGCTGTCCGTCCCCGACATGTTGAAGCCGCCGAAGGGGTGGCCCCCCACGAGCGCCCCGGTGCACTTGCGGTTGAAGTACAGGTTGCCCGCGTGGAACCGCCGCTTCGCCTCTTCGATCCGGTCCCGGCGTCGGGTGTAGAGGGCGCCCGTGAGGCCGAAGCGCGTGTCGTTGGCGATGCGGAGCGCCTCCTCGAAGTCCTTCGCGCGGACGACGGCCAGCAGCGGGCCGAAGACCTCCTCCTGCTCCAGGCGGGAACCCGGCTTCACCCCGTCCACCACGGTGGGCTCCAGGAAGAACCCCTCGCCCGGGGCCTTCCCCCCGCCCGCCACGACCTTCCCCTCCTTCCGCCCGACCTCGAACCAGGCCTGGACGGACTCGTACTGGCTGCGGTTCACCACGGGGCCCATGTCCACGCCGGGCTCCCAGGCGGGGCCCACCTCGAGGGCCCGGGTCCGCGCCACCACGCGCTGGAGGAGCTCGTCGTGCACGGAGTCGAGGACGACGAGGCGCGAGCAGGCGGAGCACTTCTGGCCCTGGTAGCCGAAGGCGCTCGCCACGACCCCCGCCGCCGCCGCGTCCAGGTCGGCGTCCTCGTCCACCACGATGGGGTCCTTGCCCCCCATCTCCAGGATGGTCCGCTTGATCCAGGGCTGCCCCGCCTGCGGCTTCGCCGCCATCTCCTGGATCCGGAGCCCCACCTCCATGGAGCCCGTGAAGGCGACGAAGCGGGTGCGCGGGTCGAGGACGAGCGTGTCCCCCACCGTCCCGCCGCCGCCGGTGACGAGGTTGAAGACCCCCGGCGGGAACCGGCACTCCTCCTGGAGGATCTCGGCGAACCGCAGCCCGATGGCCGGGGCGTCCGAGGAGGGCTTCAGGACCACCGTGTTCCCGGCCGCGAGCGCGGCCGTGGTCATCCCGGCGAGGATCGCGAGCGGGAAGTTCCAGGGCGGGATCACCGCGCCCACGCCGAGGGGGATGTAGTCGAGCCCGTTCTCCTCGCCCGGGACCGGCGTGAGCGGGTGCGGCGCGGCCCAGCGGATCGCCTCGCGGGCGTAGAACTCGCAGAAGTCGATGGCCTCGGCCACGTCGCCGTCCGCCTCGGCCCAGTTCTTCCCCACTTCGTGGACCATCGTCGCGGCGAGTTCGTGCTTGCGCCGCCGCATCGCGGCGGCCGCCTTGAGGAGGTAGCCCGCCCGCTCCGCGGCCGGGACGAACCTCCAGGACTCGAAGGCCCGCGTGGCCGCCTCGAGGGCGCGGACCGCCTCCTCCCGCCCGCCCTTCGCGTAGCGGCCGAGGACCCGGTCCTTCGTGGAGGGGTCGTGGGAGGGGAAGGTCTCCTTCGTCGCCTCCCACCGCCCGTCCACGAGCAGCCGGCCGGTCTCCCCGAAGCGCGACGCCACGAGCGCCAGCGCCTTCTCCATCGCCCGCCGGTTCGCCTCGAGGTCGAAGTCGGTGAAGGGCTCGTTGGCGAAGGGCGGCAACATGGCGTGACCTCCGGGAGGCGCGCCGACGCGGCGATGATACCGGGGAGCCCGGAGCCGCCCACGCTTCCGAGGGCGCGACCGGGGACGGGACTAGGATCCTCCCATGGAACCCGAGGTCGCCCCCTTCGAACTCCCGGGCGCCGACGGCGAGGCGGTCCGCGGCGAGGTGCGGGCCCTCCCGGGCGGGGGGCCGCGGCCCGCGGTGGTCGTGATGCACGGGTTCAAGGGCTTCCGCGGCTGGGGCTTCTTCCCCTGGCTCGGGCGGCGGCTCGCGGAGGCGGGCTTCGCCGGCGTCACCTTCGACTTCTCCCACAACGGGACCGACGCGTCGGGGTCGGCCTACCCGCGGAAGGACCTCTTCGAGAGGTCCACGTGGCGGACCCACCAGGAGGACCTCCGCGCGGTCCTCGCGGCGCTGCGAGGGCGGGCGTTCCCCGCCGCGGCGCGGGCCGACCCGGCCCGGCTCGCCCTCCTCGGCCACAGCCTCGGCGGCGGGCTCGCGGTGCTCCAGGCCGCGGCCGACCCGGGCGTGCGCGCGGTGGTCGGCTGGGCCCCGGTCTCCACCCCGGGCCACTCCTCCCCCGAGGAGAACGCGCGCTGGCGCCGGCTCGGCCGCCTCCCCATCGTGAACAGCCGCACCGGGGAGGTCCTCCCGCTGGGCACGGGGTTCCTCGACGACCTGGAGGCCCGCCGCGAGGCCCTCGACGTCGTCGCCGCCGCCGGGCGCGGCTCCTTCCCCCTGCTCGTGGTCCACGGGGAGGAGGACACCTCGGTCCCGCCGCGGGAGGGGCGCGCGCTCGTGGAGGCGCGGCAGGCCGCGGGCCGCGGGGCGCGGCTCGCGCTCCTCCCCGGCACGCAGCACACCTTCGACGCCGTACACCCCTTCGCGGGGCCGACCCCCGCGCTGGAGAAGGCCTGGGCGGAGACGGTAGGCTTTCTCCGGACCTGTCTCCTCCCGGAGGAACGCTGATGGCCTGGATCCGGACCGTACCCCCCGAGGAGGCCTCGGGCCCCCTCCGCGCCTCCTACGACGCCGCCGTGAAGCGCGCGGGCCGCGTGTGGCACATCGTCCGCCTGATGAGCCCCTCCCCGGGGACGCTGGACGCCTCGATGCGGATGTACCTGGAGGTCATGAAGGGCCCCTCCGCCCTCTCCCGCCGGCAGCGGGAGATGCTGGCCGTGGTGGTCTCCGTCGTCAACGGCTGCCACTACTGAATCGAGGCCCACGCGGGCGACCTCCGGTCGGAGGTCGGGGAGGGCGGCGAGGCCCTGGCGGAGGCCCTGAAGGGGGACTGGACCACGGCCCCCCTGGACGCGGCGGACCGGGCGCTGTGCGCCTTCGCCGGGAAGCTGACCCGGCGACCGCGGGAGATGGACGCGGCGGACCTGGAGCCGATGCGCGCGGCCGGCCTCGACGACCGGGCCATCCACGACGCGGTGCAGGCGGTCTCCTACTTCAACTACATCAACCGCGTGGCGGACGCGCTGGGCGTGGACCTCGAACCGGAGATGCCCGGGGACCCCCGCTCCCGGGCGGGCTCCGCGGAGGAGGTCATCCGCGCGGCCGGGGAGGCGCTCGCCGTGGACCCCTCCGAGTCGGGGACGATGACGATCGTGTGGCGGTGCATGCGCTGCAACCACCACTTCCCCGCGGGGAGGGCGCTGCCCGACGCCTGCGACGAGTGCGGGGCTCCGAAGACGGAGTTCGCGCTCGTGGAAGAGGACTGAAAACGGCGGGCGGGGGCCCGCCGCAACAACGGCGGGCGGGGGGACCCCGGGGACTTCGAGGGCTGCCGGTGGCAGCCCGAGCCCGGGGAGCCCCGCCCCTGGTATGGTCGACGCGGCCAAGCATCTTACGGGCGGTGGGGCGC
>CAZKTF010000021.1:0-23880 GCA_964555565.1 uncultured Planctomycetota bacterium
CCCCAGGGTCGGGCTGCCGCAGGCAGCCCGACAAGTCCCTGGGGCCCCCCTACAAGGGCCCGGCAAGCGCCGGGCGACGGCCGGGGGGGCGTCCTTGAAAACCTGCCGTCGGGTGTCAAGGTTTCAAGGACGGGAAGTTCCTTGAAGATTCGAAGTCAAGGATCGAAACTTCAAGGACCATGTCGGCACTCGTCCCCCGCACCTCGGAGGTGGAGGCCGTCCGGCACCTCCTCCGGCGCAGCCCGGTGGTCGCCGTCCTGGGGGCCCGGCAGGTCGGCAAGAGCACCCTGGCCCGGAAGGTCGCCTCGCACCAGCGCGGGCCGGTCCACCATTTCGACCTGGAGAGCCCCCGGGTCCGGCCCAAGTTCGCAGAGCCGATGTTCCTGCTCGAGCCCCTCCGGGGTCTCGTCGTCCTCGACGAGGTCCAGCGGGTACCGGAGATCTTCCCCGTCCTCCGGGTCCTGGCGGACCGGCCGGACGCGCCCGCGCGGTTCCTCGTCCTCGGGAGCGCCTCCCCGGATCTGTTGAGGCAGACTTCCGAGTCCCTCGCGGGGCGGATCGCCTTCCACGATCTCCAGGGGTTCGCGCTCGACGAGGTGGGGCCGAACCGGCTCGACCGGCTGTGGATCCGGGGGCGGTTCCCGATGTCGTTCCTCGCGGGCTCCGAATCCGACAGCCTCCACTGGCGCCGGGACTACATCCGCACCTTCCTCGAGCGCGACCTCCCGGGGCTCGGGATCCCCTTCCCCGAGGAGACGTTGCGCCGGTTCTGGACGATGCTCGCCCACTACCACGGGCAGACCTGGAACGCCTCCGAGTTCGCGCGCGCGTTCGGCGTTGCGGACCACACCGTGCGCCGCTACCTCGACGCCCTCACCTGGACCTACGTGGTCGAACAACGCCGGCCCTGGACGGAGAACGTCGGGAAGCGGGTGGTCAAGTCCCCGCGCGTGTACCTGGCGGACACCGGGATCCTCCATGCCCTCCTGAACCTCCCGGACCGGGAGGGTGTCGAGGGACACCCCCGTGTCGGGGCCTCCTGGGAGTCCTTCGCCGCCGCGGCGGTCCGCCGGCGCCTCGGCGCACGAGGGGATGAGTGCTACTTCTGGGCGACGCACGCGGGGGCGGAGCTGGACCTGCTCGTGGTGAGGGGGATCCGGAGGTACGGCTTCGAGATCAAGCGCACGGCGGAGCCCCGCGTGACGAAGTCGATGCGGATCGCGATGGAGGACCTGAGGCTGCCGGAGCTGACCGTCATCCACGCGGGGAAGGACAGCTTCCCGATGTCGAAGGGGATCCGCGCGGTGGCCCTGGCGCGCGTCCTCGAGGACCTGAAGCCGCTGCGGTGACGGGGACGGTTGGGCGGCCCGAGGGCCGAACGCGCCCGGGGAACAGGCCAACGGCGGGCGACCCAAGGGTCGGAGACGCCCGGGGGACAGGCCAACGGCGGGCGACCCAAGGGTCGCCCCTACAAAGGCGTATGATCCCGACGTGAAAGCTCGCACGGCCTCCGCCCGGTCCCGAGCACGCGCGATGTCGCGCGTCGCCCGCTACATGGCCCTCGCCCCGGACGACGCGACCTGGGCACGGGCGGCAGTGGAGCCCTACGCCACGATGACCCCCGAGGAACGCCTCGATGCGCTCGCGGCCCTGAACGGATGGATGGACTTCCTCCTGGCGGGACGGCCCCCGGAGACCGAGGACGGGGAGCGGCCCTTCTGGATGCTCTGGAGGAACCCCGGCCTTGGCCGCGCTCGCTGACCTCCCCGGCCTGGCGGCCCGGATCTCGTCGGCCCTGTCGGACGCGAAGGTCCCGCACGCGATCTCCGGCGCCATGGCGATGGCGGTCCACGGCTTCATCCGGGCCACGCGGGACATCGACATCCTGGTCGTCGTGCCCGGCGTGCGGCTCCCGGAGGTCTTCGCCGTGGTCCGCCGCTTCGGCTTCGAGGGGGAGGACCGCGAGCTGATCGCGGCCCTGAGGGAGCGCTCCGTCGCCGCCCTCCGCTCCGGGCCCGCGGCGGTGGAGATCCTCGCCCCGTCCCTTCCCTACCACCGGCAGGTCCTCCTCCGCGCGGTTCCCCTCGACCTCGGGGGGACGAAGGTGCCCTTCGTGGCCCCGGAGGACCTCGTGGTCCTGAAGATCCTCTGGCTCCGGGACAAGGACCGGGCCGACGTCCGGGCCCTCCTGGCCGCCCGGCGGGGGCGGTTCGACCATGCCTACGTGAGGACGACCCTGGGCGACCTCCTCCCTGAGGGAGACGCGCGGCTGGGCGAGTTCGAGAGGATCGCCGCCGAGGCCGGCCGGGGCGCCTGAGGGGACCCGCAGAGCGCGCGGGGGGGCGGGCGGAACTGACGGCGTTCGTCCTGGTGCGTCTCGAACGTCGCAGTGAAGGAGGACGAGAACGAGAACATCCGGTCTGTGAAGGCGGACCCCAAGCAGCGAATCGACGGGGTCGTGGCGGTGGTGACCGCGCTCTCACGGTTCATGGTCCTGCCGGACCGGCCCTCCTCTCCCTACGCGGTTCGAGGGGTCAGGGTGGTAGGGTGACCCGCCTGGTGGGGGGAATGGCGCGACCTTGGCCCGGCAGATTGGGTTTGCAGTGTTCACGAAAAATGCTATGTTCACGGAGCCGTGAACAAGGCCAATGACGTGAACACAAGACCGACCTCTCGATCCGCCCTCGAGCAGGCGCTCCTGGATAAGATCCAGGGGCTCGTGTCCGAGATCGGCTGGCAGGCGGAGGTGAGCAGCCAGGGCCCATCCAAGGGGAAGGGTATCTGGGTACCGGACGCGAAGGTCCTCCTGCGGACCCGGGAGGGAAGCAAGGCGGAACTGTGGGTGGAGGTCAAGACCGAGGCCCGCCCCGGTGGGTTCGAAACCTGGGCGGAGCAGCGCCGCCCCGACCGATCCGACCGTGTGGCAGTTCCAGTGCTGGCGGCCCCTACCGTTTCTGACCGACTCGCCGGTGTGTGCCGGCGTGCGGGTTGGAGTTGGTACGACCTCGCCGGCAACTGCCGAATCCATGTCCCGGGTCTCCTCCACATCGAACGCCGGGGGAATCCGCCCGTCCGCACGGTCCGCCGGCCCGGCGCGAACCTGAGCACGCCGGCAGCCGCCCGTGTCATCCGGGCGCTGCTGACCCCGGCGCACGCCGAATCCGCATGGAGTCACCGGTACCTGTTGGAGCAGACGTACTGGCACGAGATCCCCAAGGACCGCCCGGTCAGCATCGGCCTCATCAACAAGGTCGTGCGATACCTGCGCGACGAGGGGTTCATCGAGGATGCAAAGGATGGTGGTGTTCGCCTCCGAGACCCGAAGGGGCTGCTCGACGCCTGGAACCAGGCCTATCGCTTTGACCGGCATGAGCGACGGAGCTACTTCACACTCCAGAAGGGCACTCAACTGGAAGAGTCGCTCTGCGAGACGAACGCAGGAGGCATGGCCGCCTACGCCGCCTTCTCCGCCGCAGAGCGCCAGGCGCCGCATGTGCGGCAGGCCAAGACCTGGGTCTACGTTGCAGCCCGATACCTCGACGCCTTGGTTCATCACACGGAGGCGAAGGCTGTCGAGTCCGGGGACAACCTCGTCCTGCTCATTCCGGACGACCCCGGGGTGTTCCTGTCGTTCGACGCGGACACCTTCGTCGGGGAGAAGCGGCTCCACTCTACGGACCCGGTACAGACCTATGTCGATCTCCTCCATTGTGGGGGGCGCGGGGAGGAGGCCGCCCAAGCGCTCCTGGATCAGAAGCTGCTTCCCCCATGGAAGAAGGCCGGCCTCGCATGAACAGGGAACCCCGCACGCTGGCGGACTACGGAGGTCGCGAGACCGAGGCCGCTCGTCGTGTCCTCATCGACCTGGGCCAGGTGCTGGCGGAGTACTTCAAGGGCAGCATCGTGGTCGTTGGTGGATGGGTACCGGAGTTGCTCCTGCATGACGCTGCGGAACGGCACAGCGGAAGCAACGACGTGGACATCGCGTTCGACCCGGACATGCTTGACGAGGGCAAGTACGCGGAACTCGTGAAGGCCCTGCTGGCCACGCGCCGCTACAAGATGACCAAGAAGGCGTTCAAGCTGCAGGCGACTGTGAAACTCGGCGACGGTGGCCCTCCGATCGTCGTGGATATCGACTTCCTGAAGCCACCAGGGAAGGGCCGCGGCAGGAGAGGGGCACCGCGGCTTCGGGGATTCCGGCCGTTGGACGCGGACGGCTGCGCTGCCGCATTCCTGAACCCTCGCCGACTGAAGCTCGAGGGCCGGACGATCGCAGGGGCTGACAACACCGTCGATGTTCTCGTAGCTTCCGTGGCCGACTTCCTCGTCATGAAGTCGTACGCCTTGGCGGGGAGAGACAAACCCAAGGACGCCTACGACATCTGCTACTCCCTCGACCACGCTCCGAGGGGAATGCGGGGTTTGGGCGCCGAGTGGCGGCGGAGGCGGGACGACAATCTCGTCTCCGGAGCGCTGAAGCACCTCCGGGAGAAGTTCAAGTCCGTCAAGTCCTACGGACCGAGGCAGGTCGTCGAGTTCCTCAACCCAGCCACGGCCGAGGCAGAGGAGATCCAAGCCCGGAGAGCCTTCGAACTCGTGAACAGGTTCCTCGAACTGGTGGGCGAGGGCACGTAGCGGTCGTCCTTGTGGTTGGCCCGGGGTGGCCCTCCGGAGAGCCTCGGGAGTGGCGGTGACCGACGACTTGGCGCTCCGGTGCGCCAGGCGCGGGCGAAGGGCCGGGCGGGGAGCGCCCCGGGGGGGCCTGGGGGGGGCCCGCGGGGGGTCCGAATCGCGTTTCCCCCGGCCCGTGGACGGTGCTATCCTCCGGCGGCCACGGGACGTAAGGCAACGGTGGGCGATTCCGGCGCGAGGGCTCCGGGTGCGCCCCGCCGGGGAAGGGAGAGGGGATGGTCCGCGCCGCGCCGCGCACGGGACGGGCCCCCGCTCGGGGTCGCCGGACCCCCGGGAGGCGGGGGGGGGGCGTCCTCGCCGCCGGGCTGGCGCTGGCCGCCCTGCTGGCCCCGGGGACTCCCGCCCTGGCCCAGGCGGCCGCGAAGCCGGACAGCCAGCGCAGGCTCGAGTTCGAGTACACCTGCTACTTCGAGGTGCCGGAGTGGAAGGAGCGCGACAAGACCCTCTTCGTGGATCGGGTGAAGGCGCAGGTGGACGTCCACAGGTCGGCCGGTTCCAGGGAACTCCAGAAGGTGGTCGAGATCTACGCCAGGGCCCTCCGGGAGCTGGTCACCCTCCGGAAGGACGAGGGGAAGCTCCCCGACGCCATGGTCCACCTCGAGGCCATCGGGGCCATCCCCGACGCGGATGCCAACCCGACGGTGAAGCGGTGGAAGGCCGAGACCGGGGAGCTCCGCGCCGGCCTCAAGCTCGCGAAGGCCGACGCGCTCGGGGACGACTCCCCCGAGGCCGTGACCCTCTACCGGGAGGTCCTCGCCCAGAGCCAGGGGGATTCCTGCACGAAGGCGATGAAGAAGCTGATCGAGCGCGGGAAGGCCCGGGCCGACTACGAGAACAAGATCAAGGACCCCGATCCGGAGGTGCAGGTCGGGGCCCTGGACGGTGTCCTGGGATTCGTCGGGAACCCGCCCGACGGCGCGACGAGCGAGGCCAAGGGCCTCCTCGCGGACATCGTGAGGCAGCGGGACACCCTGAAGGGCGACCTCATCTCGCTCTCCTTCGGGGCGCTGGCGGTGCCCTGGTCAGGACCGGCCTACGCCTCCGACCTCGGCTCGATCCGCGCGGAGATCGCCCCCTCGGGGGGGCCGGCCGGGAGCGGGCGCACGGTGGACAAGCCCGGCGGCAAGCGGCTCTACATCAAGCAGGCGGGGACCTACGAGGTCCGGGTCTTCGCCGCGGAGGAATCGCGCTACCCCGTCGCCCTCTGGCTCGAGGTGCGGCTGAAGAAGGGCGAGAGCCTGAATCTGCTCGTCCCCGTGAAGATCCCCCGGGGGATGGTCTACCTGGGCCCCTGGCAGGAGGGGGGCGCCAAGCACGGGGGCTTCTTCGCGGACCGGACCGAGTTGACTGTCGGCGACGCCCGGGCGACCGGGGTCCTGGGGAGGTTCGCCCCCGTCGAGGCCAAGGCGAACGATTTGAAGGACCCGGCCCAGCCGCTCTGGGGGGTCACGGAGGACGCGGCCCGGGCGCTGGCCCAGGCGCTCAAGAAGGCGATCCCCACGGACGCGCAGTGGCTCGACATGGCCTACGGTCCCGCCGCCCTGGGCCTCACCTACCCGTGGAAAGGCTCCAAGTGCGAGCCGGGGAAGCACGCGGAGGCCGGCCGGGGGAAGGAGCAGCCGTCGGCGGTCGGCTCCATGCCCGAGGGCGCGTCCCCCTTCGGCATCCTCGACCTCATCGGGAACGAGTCGGAGTGGGTGGAGCGGCCGGTGAAGGGGACCCCGCACCTCTGGGCGCTCGGGGGTTCCTACTACGACCCCGCGCCCGTGCCCGCGGCGGCGGGGAAGCGGACGCTGCTCCGGGACCCGCGCCCCGGGCCGAAGGCCCAGGCGGCGGTGGAGGCGGTGGACCAGTCCTACGCGGATTACCGTTGCGACAAGGATGCTGACTACTACGACATGGGGGTCCGTTTCGTCGTCCCGCTTTAGTAGCGGGGCCGGGGGCTGAGGTCGTCCAAAGGAGGGTCACGACATGCGCAGGGGGATCGCGGCGGCGGCGCTGGCTCTGGGACTCGCGGGGGCGGGCTGCTCCGCCTTCGCCCCGGACACCGGAGGGGGGACCGGGGAGGTCGATCCGAAGAAGGAGCAGACCAAGGCGGGAAGCCGCCTCGGGAAGCCCTACGACTTCATCGAGGTCTCGAAGATCGCGGTGGACGGGGCGAAGAAGTCGGTGAAGTTCGTGCTCCGGAACACGCTGGCGAAGCCCATGGACTCGGACCTGTCCCTGGACGTCCTGTTCGCGTTCCGGGCGCCGGCCGACTCCTTCGCCCCCTACGTCCCCACCTTCGATCAGGTGGACGTGGACATCCTCAAGGGGAACGAGTCCTCGAAGGAGATCGAGTCCACGGCGTCCTCGGAGGCCCAGGCGGAGCTGCTGTTCGTCCAGCTCCAGGCGGGCGGGGGCGAGGTGCGATCCACGGTCTCGCGGGAGGCCTCGCAGCAGTCCACCCGTGCGGGGACGCCGCTCCTGGCCGGGCAGGTGGAGTGCGTGGACGTGAAGGCGGACCTGACCGCCGAGAAGCCCTGGATCGTCTTCAAGGTCGTCAACGCGCAGGGCAAGCCCCTCGAGGGGGTCCGCTACTCGGTGAAGCTCTACAAGAACGGGGCCGAGTACGCCGGCACGAAGGGCCCGCCGAAGTCGCTCAACCTGGGCCCGACGAAGGGGGACGTGCAGGAGGTCCGGATCGAAGTGCCGACCGCCGACCTCCCGGCGGGGACGACCCTCGCCGGCGCCTCCTACCAGCTCCGCCTGAAGAAGCCGCAGCAGTAGGCAGGGAGGCCCCCGGACCCCCCCCGTGGCCGCCGAGCTGTCGGTCAACTGCCCCAAGTGCAGGGCCCCGAACTCCGTCCCCCTCGGGGCGGACGTGGAGACCTACAACTGCTCCTCCTGCGGGGCGGTCAACCCCGTCGTCGAGGCCAGCGCCGAGATCGCCCCCGCGGACCCCCTCATCGGGGCGACCATCTCCGACTGCAAGATCGTGGCGAAGATCGGGGAGGGCGGGTTCGGGGCGGTCTACAAGGCCAACGACCAGAACCTCCAGCGCTCCGTCGCGCTGAAGGTGATGCTCCAGTCGCTCACGAGCAGCGAGGATTTCGTCAAGAAGTTCATCCGCGAGGCCATCACGGCCGCACAGCTCAACCACCCGAACATCGTCGCCATCCACAAGGTCGGCAGGGACGAGAAGCTCGGGATCCACTACCTCATCATGGAGTTCCTCGAGGGGAAGACGCTGGCGGACCTCGTGGAGGACAAGGGGGTCCTGAAGCCCGAGGAGGCCATCAGCATCATCCTGCAGTGCTCGGAGGCCCTGGCCGCGGCGCACGACAAGAACATCGTCCACCGCGACATCAAGCCCGAGAACATCATGATCGACCGTCGCGGGACGGTGAAGATCATGGACTTCGGGCTCGCCAAGGTCGTGCAGCCCGACATGAAGTCCACCAAGGTGATGGGGACCCCCCACTACATGTCCCCCGAGCAGTTCGAGGGGAAGCAGGTGGACGGCCGCACGGACATCTACTCGCTGGGCGTGACCTTCTTCTACGTCCTCAGCAAGGCCCGTCCCTACGAGGGGACGAACACGGTCCAGATCATCTACGCGATCCTCACGTCGGAGCCGAAGTCGCTCCTCGAGGCGAACCCCGCGGTGCCGGCCGAGCTGTGGACCATCGTGAAGAAGATGATCGCGAAGAAGGTCGAGGACCGCTACCAGAACTTCCGCGAGATCCGCAAGGACCTGCTCACGTACCAGGAGAAGTCCCTCGCCGACCGGATCAACTGCCCCTCCTGCGGCGCCAGGAACCCCCGCGGCCGGAAGTTCTGCCGGCAGTGCGGCGAGAACCTCCAGGTCAAGTGCCCGGCCTGCAACGCCGACGAGGTCGCGGGCGTCCAGGTCTGCTCCCACTGCGGGGCCCAGATCGAGACGCTCGTCACGGTCCGCCAGAACCTCGAGAGGGCCCTCAAGCTCAAGTCGGTGGGGGACCTCCGGCGCGCCTTCCTCCTGCTGAAGGAGGTCCTGAAGCTCGACCCCGCCCACGCGATCGCGAAGAAGGAGCTGCTGGACATCGAGACCGCGCTGAAGGAGGTGGAGAGCACCCAGGTCGAGGCCCTGGAGCTGGAGAAGACCGGGAACCTCCAGGAGGCGCTGCAGAAGGTCGAGTCCCTCCTCGGGCGGTACCCGGCCGCGGAGGAAGTGAAGCGGCAGCGCGACACGATCAAGCGGGCCTACGACGCCCGGATCATCGGGCAGCACGTGGCCCGGGCCGACGAGGCAACCGCCGCGGGGAACCTCCCGGCGGCCATGGCCTCGCTCGACGGCGCGCTGCGCCTGGACCCCGCGCGGGAGGACGTCCTCGCCAAGAAGAAGGAGGTCGAGGCGAAGATCGGGGCCGCCGACGAGGCCCGCAACGCCGCCAGCGCCGCCTTCGAGGCCAAGCGCTACGCCGAGGCCTTCCGCCGCGCCACGGAGGTGCTCCGCGCGCACCCCACGGACGCCGCGATGGCCCAGGTCCTCGAGAAGTGCCGCGGGTTCCTCGAGTCGAGCGAGGAGTTCGTGCGGCGCGGCTCCGACCACCTCCGCGCCGGGCGCCTCCCCGAGGCGAAGAAGGAGCTGGAGGCCGCCACCCAGCTCCGCCCGGACGACGAGAAGGTCCGTTCCATGCTCGCGGACGTGGACGCCCGGCTGACCGCGCTCCGCAGGAAGCTGGCGGAGGCCCGGACCGCGCTCGCCGAGCGCGAGTTCGAGACGGCCCGGCAGCGGGTCGCCGAGGTGGTGCGGGCCCTCCCGGGCGACCCCGAGGCGCTCGGCCTCATGGCGACCATCGCCCGCCAGGAGCAGGAGTCGAAGAAGGCCACCTCGGTCAAGATGGCCATGGACGAGGGGGCGGACTACGAGAAGGACGGGAACCTGGAGGGGGCGCTCACCTGCTACCAGCAGGCCCTCGAGGTGGACTCCGACTCCTCGGATGCCGGGAAGGCCCGCGACCGGGTCGAGGCCCGGCTCCGCGAGATCTCCTCGGTCCGCGCGCTGGCCGACGAGCACCTCCGCGACGGGCGGTACGAGGAGGCCCTGGACGCGCTGGAGCGGCTCCGGAAGCTCCTCCCCGCCGACACCGGGGTGGCGAACGAGGCCGAGGACGCCCGCGCCAAGGCCCTCAAGATCTCGAGCGCGCTCCGGCGCGCGGAGGAGGCGGCCTCGAGGATGGAGCACGCCGTCGCCGTCGAGGCGTCGAAGGAAGTCCTCTCGCTGAGCGGCGTCCACCACCGCGCCCAGTCCCTCAAGCGCGATGCCGAGCGCGCGATGGCCGTCATCGAGCGCCACCTGAAGGAGGCGGACCGGCTCATCGGGTCGGAACTTTTCGACGAGGCCCTGGACCAGCTCAAGAAGGCGAAGACCAAGGGCGCGCGGGAGAAGCAGACCGGCGAGCTCCACAAGGTCGCCGTCGAGGGGATCACCGCGGCGCTCAAGACGGAGGCCACGCGCTCCTACACGATGGGGGACTACGCCGCGGCCCTGGACGCCTACGAGCGGATACTGGAGCTGCGCGGGAGCGACGGCGACGCCTCGAAGGGGAAGAAGGAGGCGGAGAAGCGCCTCCGGGCGCTCACGAGCGAGCCGCTGTCGCTGCGGGCCGTCGTGGCGGGCGCGGCGGCGGTCCTCCTCTTCATGTTCCAGGTGGCCGCGGTGCAGTTCAACACGGAGCACACCGCGCCGAGCGGCGGCACCGGCCAGCCGACTACGACCTCCACAGTCCGGCCCATCGAGGAGGCCTGCTGGGATCTCGAGAACGCGGGCCAGTGGGCCCAGGCGCTCGAGGCCTGGAAGAAGCAGGACGCCCGGGGCGCGAACAAGGACGTCGTGGACAACGCCGCGCAGTTCCTCGGGGCCTACCTGGCGTCCGGGGACGGCACGAAGGACACCTACGACCGGCTGGTCGAGTTCCAGAAGGTGGACGGGGTCCTCGGGCAGTCGGACGAGAAGGTCCGCGAGAAGCGGATCGCGGCCGGCAGGGAGCGCGTCCAGGAGCTCTCGAACAGGCTGCTCGCCGAACTGAAGGACGAGGAGGCGAAGGGCACCATGGGCGAGCCGCTGGCGATGGCGGGGAAGTACGCGGATGCGGAGATCCTCTCCGAGGGTCGCACCCACCTCGGGGCGGACGCGCTGGTGAAGGAGGCGAACAGCCGGCTCGATCGCCTCAAGGCGCGCGACAAGTTCGCCGCCGCCATCAAGCGGGCCGCGCTGACCCCGTCCCTGGAGAACTGGGTGGAAGCGGTCGAGAAGGTCGAGAAGGGCGCGGAGGACATCCAGGACGGGACGCTCCGGACCGAGCTCCTGGCCGAGTACCGCGTCACGGTCCGGGACGAGTGGCGCAAGAGCCTCCTCGCGCGGTTCCCGCGGGACCCGAAGACCTCGAGCGATACGGACTTCCTCCGGGCCGTCCAGGAGGCGTCCGACTTCGCGGAGCGCTTCGTCCCCAGGGAGGACGAGAAGGCCTTCCGGGAATCGCTGGGGACCGGGCGCTAGGCACGGGAGACAGGGCATGGCCAGTGAGCAGGGGAAGGAGGTCCGGTTCACGGCGCTCGCCCTCACCGACGTGGGCCGCGTCCGGGAGCACAACGAGGACAACTTCCTCGCCGCGGACCTGGCGACCGGGAAGAGGGGGACGAGCGGGGAGGTCCTCTCGGGGAGCATCGGCCGCAAGGGGCTCACGCTCGTGGTCGCGGACGGCATGGGGGGCGCCGCCGCGGGCGAGGTGGCGAGCCAGATGGCCGTGGACACCCTGCTCAAGGAGTTCTCCTCCGCCGACCTCGGGGGGACGGTCCAGGCGGAGCCGGACGTCATCGCGCTCCTCGAGGCGAGCATCCACAAGGCCAACGAGGCCATCTTCCGCAAGGGCCAGGAGAGCCGCGACCACCACGGCATGGGGACGACCCTCACGGTGGCCGTGCTCGTCGGCCCCTCGCTCTACCTGTCGCAGGTGGGGGACTCGCGGGGCTACATCCTCCGCAAGGGCCAGCTCCGGCAGGTGACCCGGGACCAGTCCCTCATCGGGCAGCTCATCGAGGAGGGGACGCTCACCGAGGAGCAGGCGGAGAAGCTCGGCGGGAAGAACATCATCCTCCAGGCCCTGGGCGTGGAGGAGAACCTCAAGATCGAGAGCAAGCGGTACGACGTCCTGGCCGGCGACGTCCTGATGCTCTGCTCCGACGGCCTGAGCGGCATGGTGAAGGACGCGGACATGGAGAAGATCCTCCTCGAGGAGCACGACCTCCCGAAGGCGGCGAAGAAGCTCATCGACGCGGCCAACGCCAACGGGGGGAAGGACAACGTCACGGCGCTGCTGGGGCGGTTCGAGGGCTCCGGGCTGCGCGAGCCGCTGGCCCCGCTGACGGACGCCGAGAAGGCGGGGGGCTCCTGGCGCGCGCCGCCGCCGCCGAAGTCGAAGGCCGGCCGGAACGCCGTCATCGTCACGGCGGCGATCCTCGCCGTGGCGGGGGTCTTCCTACTGCGGCCGCAGCCCAAGCTCGTCCACGTGACCACGAACGTCGCGGACACGCAGGTCGTCCTCAAGGCGGCGTCGGAGGACCTGAAGGACTTCGCGGAGAGGAGGGGGACCGCCTCCCCTGGCAAGGACCTCGACCTGGACGGGCTCCCCCGGGGAAAGTACGTCGTCGAGGGGTCCGCGGGGGGGTACGCGGCGGACAGCCGGGAGGTGGACGCGACGAAGGAGGGCCGCACCTACGAGGCCCCGCTGCACCTGCGCCGCCCGCCCGCGAAGTCCCTGAAGGTCAAGCCCCCGCCCTACGGCGACAAGGGGGGGACCCTCGACAGGGTCCGCGTCCGGCTCGTGCACAAGGAGACCGAGGACACGAGCCGCGAGCTGGAGGTGCGCCCGACCCCGGGTCCGGAGGCGGACCCGGTGATCCTGGCCTGGGGCCGGTGGGAGATGGAGGTCTCCCGGCCGGGCTTCCGGACCCGCACCGAGCCCGTCGTGTCGGAGTCGGGGAAGGACCTGGTCGTCTCCCTCGAGCCCCTCGAGGAAGTCCGCGGGACGCTCACGGTGAAGGACGCCGCCGAGGGGTCCGAGGTCACCGCCTGGGACGGGGAGGAGTGCGTCCGAGGTCCGGACCCCGCCGGGCCCCTCGGGAAGATCGACCTCAAGGTCCGGGCCTGTCCGCTGCTCGTCCGCGTGACGAAGCCGGACCACGACAAGTTCGAGAAGAACGTCGAGGTGAAGGAGGCCGGCGAGAACGTGGTGAGCCTCGCCGAGCACCCGGCCCGGCTCGTCTTCGTCGCGCCCGAGGGGACGTCGGTCGATTCCCTCTCCGCCCCCGGAGGGGCCACCTACTCCGAGACGGTCGGGCCGGGAAAGGACCGGACCCGCGAGGTGAGGGTCCGGCCCGGGAAGTGGCACTTCAGGGCCACCCCGACGGTCGGGAAGGCGATCGAGTTCGACCTCGAGCTGGAGCCGGGCCAGCACGTGAAGCATACGGTCGGCCCCTGAGCGGTGCGTGGAACTCCCCTGATGCCCGCGAAACCCGGGGCCGCCCCCGCCGCCGACAACTTCCTCGGCAAGACCGTCGCAGGGAGGTTCGAGCTGGAATCCGTCCTCGGCGAGGGCGGGATGGGGAAGGTCTACCTCGCGAAGGACCGGGAGACCGGCCAGCCGGCGGCCGTGAAGGTGCTCCTCGGCAAGCTCTCGGGCAACGAGGAGTACGTCCAGCGCCTGAAGCAGGAGGCGCGCACCGGCGGGCGGCTCCGCCACGACGGCGCGGTGCGCATCCTCGCGAGCGGGGAGGCGGAAAGCGGCGAGCCCTTCCTCGCCATGGAGTACTGCCCGGGGAAGAGCCTCAAGGAGATCATCGAGGGGGAGGGGCACCTGGCGATCGGGCGGGCCGCGAACATCGCGAGCCAGATCCTCTCCGTGGTGGCGGCCGCCCACCGCCAGGGCATCATCCACCGCGACCTCAAGCCGGAGAACATCAAGATCGCGCCCGACCCGCTGCGCGGGGACGGGGTGAAGGTCCTCGACTTCGGCGTGGCGAAGTTCATCGGGGGCGAGGGCGTCCCCGAGATGGAGAACGTCGTCAAGACGAAGACGGGGATCATCCTCGGGACCCCGAAGTACATGGCCCCGGAGCAGATCCGCGGCGAGCAGGTGGACGGGCGCGCGGACATCTACTCCGTGGGGGCGATCCTCTACGAGATGCTCTCGGGGGACCCCCCCTTCCAGGCGGACGACGTGTTCGGCTACGTGACGAAGCACCTCAAGGAGGCCCCGATCCGCCTGACGGAGCGGGTCCCGGAGTACGCCATCCCGAAGGAGCTGGACGCGCTGGTCATCCTCCTCCTGGAGAAGAACCCGGCGAACCGCCCGAAGGACGCGAGCGAGATCGAGGGGCGCCTGAGGAGGTTCTCCTCGGGCACCGGGGCGGCGCGCACGATCTACGCCGCGCGGGTGGCCGCGGCGTGGGTGGTCCCGGGCGTGGCCGCCGCGATCGTGATCCGCAGGCTCGCGGAAGCCCCGGAGTGGGGTCTCGTGAGCCGCCACGGGACCTGGGCCGCGATCGGGCTCGCGGTGGGGGGGGCGGTGGGGACCCTCCTCCAGCCGCGGCTCTCGGTCATGGGGTTCGTCAAGCGGCTCCTCATCGTGGGCCTCCTCGTGGGGGCCGCCCAGGGGGTGGCCGCGGCCAGGGGGGGGACGGGGTGGGCCGCGGCGGGCTACGCGCTCGCCAGCCTGCTCGTGTTCTCCTGCTTCTCCCTCGCCTGGCCCATGGCGGGCCGCTGGCCCCGGTTCCTGTGGGCCGGCCTGGTGGCCCCGGCGACCGCCGCCCTGACGATCGCGGTCCCCAAGCTCGTCCCCGCCACGGAGGGCGGGACCGACTTCTACGAGGTCTACTACCGCGCCTGGAGCCCCCAGGTCGGGCTCACCTCGCCGCCGGTGCTGGCGGTCCTGGCGCTGGGGGTCTGCTTCGGCATCGGGGTCCTGTTCCTCCCCCGCCCCGGGCGCGGGACGACGGGGTAAGGGGGGGAGGAACCCCGGTCCCCCCGAGAGGCTTGAATCGTCGCAAGATCCGCTTTGCCCGGGACTACGGCGCATGGTAGGTTGGCGGGGAATCGACGGAACCCCGGCGGGGGGGGGTCGCTTCGCGAGGGGCGAAGGCTAGGGAGGGTTTCGGCATGGCTCGCGCGCTGGCGTGGATGGTCGCCCCGGTGGTCCTCGTGGCGGGTGCGTCGGCGGCCCTGGCCGCGGACACGGTGGACGGCACGAAGCTCAAGGTCGGCGCCGTCGTGAACGGCCCCGCCACCGTGACCGGGGTCGAGAAGGACGACCAGGTCCTGCTCCGTCCCGGCGCGGTCCTCGTCTGCCTGGAGCCCGACACGGAGGGGTCCGGGGCGAGCCAGGTCAAGACCCTCCACCTCTTCCTCAAGAAGGGCGGGGCGGACGCGAGGGTCGGCTTCCTGACCCGCCTGTCCACGCCCTCCTTCTACGCCTTCCCCGAGAAGCAGGGGGTGCGGGCCGAGTTCTACGTCGAGACCTTCAGCGCCGAGCTGGGCTACGCCCGCGCGAAGAAGGGCTCGGGGCTCCTCCGGGTCGTGGACACCGTCCGGGGCGCCGAGATCCACCTGAACGAGGAGCAGGGGGTCACGCTCTCGGCCCCGAAGACGGGGAAGATCACCTTCACGACCGACCCCTACAACGCCTTCGAGCGCGGACTCGTGCGGGTCTACTACCCGCTCGCCTCGGGCCTCGTCATCGACCTCAAGGTCCCCAAGGCGACCACGGGCACCGTCGGCCCCGCGGAGCGCGCCGGGGAGACGAGGATCGAGAACCTCATCTCCTCCTGGAAGAACGGTTCGATCCGGATCGTCACCGTGCTGGGCGGGGCGGTCGTGAAGGAAGCGGGGCTCGGCCCCGGCGTCCACGCGAACGTCACCGAGTCGGGCGACATCGAGATCGGCTTCGTGAAGGTGGACTTCAAGGCCGTGAACGCGGCGATCTCGCTGACGAGCGAGTTCGCCTCCGCCGCGGTGAGCCTCTTCTTCAGGCCGTAGCCGCGGACGCGGCGTCGGGGGCGCGCCCCGGGCGGGACGGAGGGAAGGCCCGGGGGGAGCGACGGCGGGCGCGCCAGTGGGCGCGCCAGTGGGCGAAACGGTGCAGCGGAGAGGTGAGATGAGGACAACTCGGGTCGCGGTATCGGCCGGGGCGGCGCTGGCCTGCGTCCTCGCTGCGGGGGCCGCGGGGGCGAAGGAACTCCGTCCCGGGCTCGCGGAGGGGATCGCGGACTGGGTCAAGCGGACCGGCGACAACGTCCGCGAGACCACGATCTTCGGCCTCAAGCCCACGCTCCGCTTCTCGGAGACCCTCGAGTACACCGACAACGTCTACTACGCCGCCAAGGACGAGAAGATCGTCGTGAGCAGGAACCCGGACGGGATCCCCGCCTTCGGGGACACGACCCTCGCGAACCCCAAGTTCGGGAAGCCGCCGGGCCGCGTCCACGACTTCCGGAACACGGTGGAGCTGGCCGCCGGGCTCGACTGGAAGCTGAACCCGAACCTCGGGGGGCTCCTCGTGGACGCCCCGGAGAAGATCACGGTCCTCGCCGCGAGCATCACGAGCACCGAGTACGCCCGCCGGGGCGGGCCGGACGCCGTGAACACGAGCCTCCGGAGCGAGATCCCCTTCCTCCTGAACAACCTCTTCAAGGTCCGGAAGGAGGGGAGCCGCTTCTACTTCGACGCGAAGGGGGACTACTCGCGGATCACCGACCCCCTCGGCGTCCAGAAGTTCGAGCTCAACAACAACCAGCTCAAGCTGCTCTCCAACGTGGAGTCCTTCGAGCGGGTGGAGTGGTCCGCCAGCGGCACCTTCGGCTGGAAGGGCAAGAGCTTCGACGCCAAGGTGACGGGCCGGTACTACTCGATGTCCTTCACGAGCAGCCAGTTCCGGCAGGCGGAGCACGTCGAGAGTTCCTGGTACGGGGAGGTCGGGTTCACCATCCCGAAGACGTCGCAGCGGGTCTTCGGGCTCTACGAGTACACCGACTACGCCTTCGACGGGAACAAGGACTTCCCCGACGCGGGCATCAGCGACTTCGCCCGCACGCGCACGGGCCTCGGCTGGGAGGGCCCGGTCCTCTCGAAGAAGATGAAGGGGAGGGCCCAGCTCGTCTACATGGCGACGGAGAACTTCCACAACGGCCTCGACGCCCCGGGGCTCTTCGACGAGTACCACGGGCTCGGCGCCTCGACCCAGTTCTTCTACAAGCCCTGGGACCGGCGGGACGTCCAGTTCCAGCTCCAGTACGAACGGTACGTGGACTTCTCCGCGATCGCGAACTCGAAGACCATCGACCGCGCCACCTTCACGATCGTCAACCGGTTCAACAAGCGGCTCACCGGGGAGTTCCTCTACACGCTGGAGAACACCCAGGTCGCGGGCCCGGGCTCCAAGATCAAGCCGGGCACCATCGGCGTCATCGAGGCCCCCGGGAACATCCGGCTCTTCCAGGAGGTGGGGCTCGGGGTGAAGTACGAGCTGTTCAAGTACGGGATGCTCGAGTGCCGCTACTCCCTCCGGCACCAGGGCTCCCGGAACGAGAGGGCCTCGATCTTCACGGACGACCCGACGACCAACCAGCCCTACATCGTCCAGCCCGACAACGACTTCAACGTGAACATCCTCTCCATCGGGCTCACGGTGGCGTTCTAGGTCGGGAGGGGAGTCCGTGCGCGGCCGGCGGCCCTTCCTTGCGGGCACGCGGTCCCCGGTCCTCCTCCTCCTTGCCGCCGCGGCCCTGGCACTCCCCGCCTGCGCGAGCCGCGGGATGGCCCTCCTCTCGGGGGAGGACGGGGAAAGGCCGGTCCTCCCGCCGCGGCCCCTGGTCCCCTACGACCTCAACCGGCCCTACCCGCTCCAGCCGGGGGACTGGGTCAGCATCAGGGTCCTGGGGGACGAGGAATTGAACTGCGACGTCCCGATCCCGCCCGACGGCATGCTCGAGGTCTGGAAGAGCGAGGCGAAGATCGGCGGGTCCCGCAGGACGGTCAAGGCGGAGGGGCGCACGACGGTGGAGCTCCAGGACGACCTGGCCAAGGTCTACCTCGAGGTCCGGTCCACCGCCCGGCCCTACGTCATCGTGACCATCCAGAAAGCGGTCGAGCGCACGGTCTACTTCGTCGGCGCGGTCCAGTCGAAGGAGGGGAAGCTCCCGCTACCCGCCAACCGCCGCCTGACGCTGATGCGCGCCATCCAGGAGGCGGGCGGGCCCGCCGAGGACGCCGACCTCAGCCGCGTCCAGATCTCGAGGAAGGACCCCGCGACGGGGGGCGAGGTGTCCGGCCTCGGCGCGATCGACCTCTGGGCCGTCGAGGAGGCCGGCGCCTACGACCGCGACCCGCCGCTGGAGCCCAACGACATCATCCGGGTCCCCAGGCTGGGGCACGTGACGATCCTGGGCGAGGTGGCGACGCCCGGGCGGTACCTCTGCAGGCGCGGGATGAGGCTCGTGGACCTGTTCGGCATCGCGGGGGGGCTCAAGGAGTTCGCGAAGCTGCGCGACGTGCGCGTGGTCCGCGGCGAGGGGACGGGCAAGGATCGGCTCTTCCGCATCGACGCCCAGGCCATCTTCGACGGCACCGGCCAGGACTTCCTCCTCCGGCCCGGCGACCGGGTCCACGTGGACGAGCGGATCCTCTAGGGGTCAGACCCCTCGCGCATGCCGTAACCCCATTGTCCCCCTGACGTTGAGGACGGGGCGTTTGCAACCTCGCGAGAAGCAGGGGGAGGCGGGTCGCCCCTCGGGTCGCCTCTGTGGTGAACCGCCGTTCTCCCGGGTAGGATTGTCGCCCGCCCATGGTGATCCCGGCACCGCTGGCCCCCTACCTGTTCGTCCTCCGCAAGCACGCGAAGCTCGTGCTGGGGGTGGTCGTCGCGGTGCTGGCCGCGGGGTACCTCTACGGGAAGAACTCCCCCGAGGAGTTCCGATCCATCGCGAAGGTCCAGGTCGTGGCCCGCCCGACCTGGACGATGCAGGGCGGGAGCCTCCAGGTGAAGGACGACCCGGCCCTCCTCGCGGACCTGTTCTACCGGGTCCGCAGCGACCCGAAGATCCTGGGGCTCGTCCTGGGGAAGCTCCGCGAGGGTCCCCTCGACCCCGAGGTCCTGGGGCGGATCGGGGAGCCGGAGTTCCGGGCGCTGGCCGCGGGGCTCGACCCCGGCGGCCTCGCCGGGATGGTCTCGATGAGCATGATCCTCACGACCTCCTACTGCGAGGTCCGCGTGGACGGCGGGAACCGGCTCCTGACCACGGCCGTCGCGAACGGCTTCGCCGACGCGGTGCACGAGGTGTTCGACGCGGAGAACCGGGCGCGCTTCCAGAGCCAGGCCGAGGGCGCGGAGAAGCGTCTCGACGACCAGATCGACGTGCTCAAGACGCGGGTGACGGTGATCGACGGGGATCTCACCACGATCAAGAAGGCGAACCCCCGCGTGGACTTCGTCCGGAAGGTCAACCCGGACCTGGAGCTCCAGTCCGGCCACGGGCAGCAGCTCGCGTCGGTGAGGCTCGAGATCGCCTCCCTGGACCTCGAGGTGAAGGGGGCGCGTGCGGCGCTCGAGGCCGAGGGCGGCCTGCGCCTGGAGGCGCCCAGGTCGGCCGCCGGGGCCCTGTACCGGATCCTCCCGGTCCACGAGGGGACGGAGCCGGAGAAGGACCCGCGCCTGTCCTTCCGCGTGCAGGCCCTCCCCGGCGTCGCGTCCAACGAGAACGTCCGGAAGGTCCTCGAGCAGATCGAGGCGAAGGGGCGGGAGGACCAGCGGCTCGACCTGGCGGGGAGGAAGTTCGAGGATCTGGACCGGCAACGGGTGCGCACGGAAGTCCTGGCCCTACAGAAGGGCAAGGCCGCCGCGACCGAGGCGGCCCTCTGCGAACTGGCCCGCCGCCTGGACGAGCGCACGGCCTTCAGGGACGCGATCCAGAAGAGCTTCGACGGCCTGGGGACGCTGGCGTCGGCCGCGGCCGGGGCGCTCGCCGACGCGGAGCGCCTGGAGAGCGAGAAGCGGTCCCGGGAGACGGAGATGGCGGACCTCCGGGGGCGCCTGGCGCGGGCGCAGCAGGAGAAGAAGGCGACCCTCGACGAGGCGTCGGGCGGGATCGGCAGCATCCGCGTCTTCCAGCGGGCCACGCTGGCCGGCACCGCGCAGGTGCGCCCCGACCGGCCGCAGATCTACCTCGTGACGGCGCTGGTGGCGCTGCTCGTCGCCGCGGGGCTGGCGTACCTCCTCGAGTACCTGGACGACACGGTGAAGACGCGCGAGGACTTCGACCACCTCGTGCGCGGCGTCCCCTTCCTGGGGTTCGTCCCGGCCATCCGGGAGGAGGGGCGCGGGCGGGACCTCGTGGCGGTGCACGGGAAGACCGGGACCCCCGAGACCGAGGCGTTCCGGGCGCTCCGGACCGCCATCCAGTTCTCGCGGCCGGACGGGGAGGTCCGCTCCTTCGTCCTCACCAGCGCCGGTCCCGCCGAGGGGAAGACCACCGTGGCGGCGAACCTGGCCGCCATCTTCGCCGCGGGCGGGAACCGCACCCTCCTCGTGGACGCCGACCTCCGCCGGGCCCGGGTGCACGCCGCGGTGGGGGTCGAGAACCGCGCGGGGCTCACCAACGTGCTCGTGGCCGGGATGCGCCTCCAGGAGGCGGTCCAGCCCTGCCCGGGCGTGCCGGGCCTGGACGTCCTCACCTCCGGCCCCATCCCCCCGAACCCGGCCGAGATCCTCGGCAGCGCCCGGATGCGCGAGTTCCTCGCCGAGTCGGCGAGGACCTACGACCGCGTCGTCATCGACTCGCCGCCGCTGTCGGCCGTGACCGACCCCTGCCTCCTCGCCAAGTACGTGGACGCGGTCTTCCTCGTCATCTCCCGCGGCCGCACCTCGTCCCGCCTCATCCAGCGCGCCCGCGAGGCCCTGGCGGGCGTGGGCGTGCGGCTGCACGGGGCGATCCTCAACAACGCCGACCTGAGCCACCCCGGGTACGAGGGCTACTACGGCGGGTACTACTACGGCTACGGGTACGCGCCGAAGGACGACCGGGAGAAGGCCGCGCCCGCGAAGCGCTGATGGCGCCTCCACGGAGGGTCTCCCCTTGAACGCCCGCACTTTCCTCGTCGTGGTCTCCCCGCTCCTGCTCGTGGCGGGGGGGCTGGGGTTCGTCGCCGGCGACGCCCGCGCGCGCGCGCACGCGCCGACCATCTACTGGTCCGACGACGTGTTCCGCGAGGTGCGCTCGCTGGTCGAGGAGGCCTACGTGGACGCGCTCCCGCCCGAGCGGGCGCGGACCCTGTTCTACGGGGCGTGCAAGGGGTACATGACCGCGCTCGACCCCTACTGCGAGTTCTACACCCCCGAGGAGAAGAAGAGCCTCGAGGAGGAGACCGAGGGGGAGTTCGGGGGCGTGGGGGTCCTCGGCGTCTCCACCCCGAAGGGGCTCTTCGTCCGCGGGGTGCGGAGGGGTGACCCGGCCCACGGGGCGGGCCTGCGGGCGGGGGACCTGGTCGTGGAGGTGGACGGCAAACCCGTGGACGCCGCGGGCGGCGAGGACCCCCTCCCGCGCCTGCGCGGGGAGCCCGACAGCGCGGTCCGCGTGGCCTGGATGCCGCGGGACGGTTCGGCCCGCCGCGAGGCCGTGGTCACCCGCGCGAAGGTGAAGATCGACAGCGTCCTCGGCGTCGAGCTCGTGGACCGGGAGGCGGGGATCGGGTACCTCCGCGTCGGTCAGTTCCAGGACAACACCCCGCGCGACGTGCGCGCGGCGCTGAAGTCGCTGCGCGGGCAGGGGGCGACCTCCTTCGTGCTCGACCTGCGCGGGGACTACGGCGGGGTCCTCCCCGCGGCCGTGGGCACCGCCGACGCGTTCCTCTCCAAGGGAGTGGTCGTGGTGACGCGCAGCCGCGCCGGGGGCGAGGCCGCGCCGCCGGAGGCGCACGCCGAGCCCGACGACGAGGCGGAGGCCCCGCTGGTCGTCCTCGTGGACGGCACGACCGCCAGCGCCGCCGAGGTGCTCGCCGGCGCCCTCCAGGACCACGGGCGCGGGCTCCTCGTGGGGGCGCGGACCTACGGGAAGTTCCTCGTCCAGAAGATCGTGAACCTCGAAGGGGACGACGTCGCGGTGCGCCTCACGACGGCGCACTACTTCACCCCCTACGGCCGCTCCTTCCAGCGCGACGACACGCGCGGCGTGCGCGGGGGGCTCGTCCCGGACGAGCCGGTCGAACTGACCGAGGCCCAGCGGGCGGTGCTCCAGAAGGCCTTCGACGGCCAGGTGGGGCTCGACTGGGAGGTCGTCGCCCCCCCCGCGGGCGCGGCGCCGCTCCCCCCGGACCCGATGCTCGACCGCGCGAGGAAGCTCCTCCGCCTCCTGGCCCTGGTGCGGGGCGGGCAGGGCGGGGAGAAGAAGTAGAACGAAGGAGCGGAGGCGGGCGATGCGCGTCCTCGGGATCGAGACCTCCTGCGACGAGACCGCCGCCGCGGTGGTGGAGGACGGGGTCCGGGTCCTCGGGAGCGCCGTGGCCGGGCAGGAGGACCTCCACGCCCCCTTCGGCGGCGTGGTCCCCGAGGTCGCGGGCCGCGCCCACGAGACCGCCGTGGTCCCGGTGATCCGGCGGGCGCTCGCGGAGGCGGGCCTCGGCCTCGAGGGGATCGACGGCGTGGCCGTGACGAACCGCCCGGGCCTCGTGGGCTCGCTGCTCGTGGGGGTGCAGGCGGCGAAGTCGATCGCGCTGGCCCGCGGGGTCCCCCTGGTCGGGGTGGACCACGTCCTCGCCCACGCCCACGCCAACCTCCTCGTGCCCCCGCCGCCGCGCTTCCCCCTGCTGGCCCTCGTCGTGTCGGGGGGCCACACGAGCCTCTACCTCTGCCGCTCCCCCGTGGAGGAGACGCTCCTCGGGGCGACCGTGGACGACGCCGCGGGGGAGGCCTTCGACAAGGTGGCCGCGCTCCTGGGCCTCGGGTTCCCGGGGGGGCCCGCCCTGGAGCGGGCGGCGCGCGGGGGGGACCCCGGCGCGGTCCGGCTCCCGCGGACCCGCGGTGCCCGGGGGACGCTCGACTTCTCCTTCTCGGGGCTGAAGACCGCCGTCCTCTACCACCTCCGCGGGCAGGACGCGCGGCCCGGGAGCGGCGGGAACCGCCCGGGGATCCTCGTCGCGGACGTGGCGGCCTCGTTCCAGGAGGCGGCCGTGGACGTCCTGGTGGCGGTGACGCGCGAGGGGGTCCGCCGCACGGGCGTGCGCCAGGTGGCCCTGGGCGGCGGCGTGGCCTGCAACGGGCGTCTCCGGGAGCGCCTCGAGCGGGCCGGGGAGCGCGACGGCTTCGAGGTGGCGATCCCGCCCCCCGCGCTCTGCACCGATAACGGAGCCATGATCGCCGCCCTCGGGACGCACCTCCTCCGCGCGGGCCGCGCGGACGGGCTCGACCTGGACGTCGCCCCCCGGCTCGTGCGCCATCCCGCGGTGAAGAAGCCGTCCCGGCGGGCGGGTCCCCGGGCCTCGGCGGGGGCCCCGGCCGGCCGGGGAGGGGGACGGTGAACGCGGAGAGGGCGCGCCGCCTCCTCGAGGGGGTGCGGAGCGGTACCGTCCCCACGGGGGAGGCGCTGGAGGCCTTCGCGCGCCTCCCCGTCGAGGACCTGGGCTTCGCGCGCGTGGACCACCACCGCGAGATCCGCTGCGGCTACCCCGAGGTGGTGTTCGGCCAGGGGAAGACGCCGGCGGAGGTGGTCCGCATCCTCCGCGCCGTCGTGGCCCGCGCGGGCCGCGCGCTGGTCACGCGGGTCGAGGTCCCCGCCGCGCGCGCCGTGCGCCGGGCCTTCCCCCGCGTGCGGTGGGAGGCCCGGGCGCGCTGCCTCGTCCTCGCGCCCCGGGGCGAGCCGGCGCCGGCGCTCGGGCTCGTGCTGGTCGTGACCGCGGGCACGGCGGACATCCCCGTGGCCGAGGAGGCCCGCGTGACGGCGGAGGCCACGGGGAGCCGCGTGGAGACGGTCTACGACGCCGGGGTGGCCGGCATCCACCGCATCCTGGCGGTCGCGGGGAAGCTCCGTGAGGCGCGGTGCGTGGTCGTGGTGGCCGGGATGGAGGGGGCGCTCGCGAGCGTCGTGGGGGGGCTCTGCGACGTGCCCGTCATCGCCGTGCCC
>CAZKTF010000021.1:23890-25405 GCA_964555565.1 uncultured Planctomycetota bacterium
GGTCGGCTACGGGGCCTCCTTCGGGGGGATCGCGCCGCTGCTCACGATGATGAATTCCTGCGCCGCCGGCGTGGCCGTCGTGAACATCGACAACGGGTTCGGGGCGGGGTTCCTCGCGAGCCGCATCAACCGGATGGCGTCGCCCGCGGAGGAGGCCCCCGCGGCCGGCGGCGCGCGCGCGCGGCCGGGACGGCGCCCGGCGAAGAAGGGGAGACCTTGAGCGAGCCGATGCCGGCCGTCCTGGCGCTGGAGGACGGGACCGTGTTCCGCGGGACCTCCTTCGGGGCGCCGGGGGAGCGCGGCGGCGAGGTCGTGTTCAACACCTCGCTCCAGGGCTACCAGGAGATCCTCACCGACCCCTCCTACAGGGGCCAGGCCGTCGTCATGACCTACCCCCTCATCGGGAACTACGGGGTCTCGCCTGAGGACGTGGAGTCGAGCCGCCCCTGGGTGGAGGCCCTCGTGGTGCGCGAGGCCTGCCGCGTCCCCTCGAGCCACCGGTCCGCCGAGCCGCTCGGGGCCTACCTCGCCCGCACCGGCGTCGTCGGGATCGAGGGGGTGGACACCCGCGCCCTCACGAGGCGGCTGCGCGAGTCCGGCGCGCTGCGCGGGCTCGTCTCCACGGAGGAGCGGAGCGTGGACGCGCTCGTGGACCGCGCCCGGGCGCTGCCGAAGATGGAGGGGCAGGACTACGTCCGCGAGGTCTCGCGCAGGGCCCCGGAGGAGTGGACGCGGGGCCACGAGTCCGCCTTCGCCCCGGAGCGCCGCCCGCCGTCCGCGCGGGAGCACCGCGTCGTGGCCGTGGACTACGGGGTGAAGGACAACATCCTCCGCAACCTCGTGGACTGCGGCTTCCGCGTCACCGTGGTCCCCGCCGCCTCCACGGCCGAGGAGGTCCTCTCCCACCGGCCCGACGGGGTGTTCCTCAGCAACGGCCCCGGGGACCCGGCGGCGCTCCCCTACGCGGCGGCCTGCGTGCGGGGGCTCCTCGGCAGGGTGCCGATCTTCGGGATCTGCCTCGGGCACCAGGTCCTGGGGCACGCCCTCGGCGGGACCACCTACAAGCTCAAGTTCGGCCACCACGGCGGCAACCACCCCGTGAAGGACCTCCGCACCGGCAAGGTGGAGGTGACGGCGCAGAACCACGGCTTCGCGGTGCACCCCGACCTCTTCAAGAAAGGGGAGGTGGAGCAGACCCACCTCAACCTGAACGACGGGACCTGCGAGGGGATGCGCCACCGCGGGATGCCGGTCTTCTCCGTCCAGTACCACCCCGAGGCCAGCCCGGGACCGCACGACTCGCTGTACCTGTTCGACAGGTTTAGGGAGTTGATCGAGAGCGGGCGCGCCTGAGGGGTCAGACCCCACGTGCATCTCGATCACCGCTCGAACCCCCGCGAGCGACAAGAGTTGGAGCGGAGCGCCCGAGGCCCGTTTGCAACTCCCAACGCGGGGTCAGACCCATCGCCGTCAAGTTAGCGGGACCTCTTGCGGCGGGTGAAGTGGTGGAGGGAG
>CAZKTF010000022.1:0-24858 GCA_964555565.1 uncultured Planctomycetota bacterium
GATCCCCGTCTACGCCTTCACCGACTGCGACCCCTACGGCTTCGCCAACATCTACCGCACCCTGAAGGTCGGCTCCGGCAACGCGGCCCACATCAACCAGTTCTTCTGCGTGCCGAAGGCCTCCTTCCTCGGCGTCTCCCCGCAGGACATCGTGGACTTCAAGCTCCCCACGCACCCGCTGAAGGAGATGGACATCAAGCGGGCCCAGGACGCGCTCAAGAACGACCCCTTCTACGAGGTCCACCCGAAGTGGAGGCACGCCGTGGAGCAGCTCCTCGAGATGGGGGTCCGCGCCGAGCAGCAGGCCTTCGCGAAGTTCGGGCTCAGGTTCGTCATGGACGAGTACCTGCCCGCGAAACTCCGGAAGCCGGAGAAGTTCCTCCCTTGAGCGGCATGAAGGTCGCCAGCGGCGTCGTCCTCGTGGGGGGGCTCCTCGTCCTGGGCGTTGGCATGGCGGTCATGGCCCGCACGCTGCGCGTCCCGGGGAGCGCGCCGCGGGTCCGGATGTTCCCGTCGGAGCCGGAGGCGAAGGAGCTCGAGCGCCGCGCGCGGCTCGCCCCGGCCCCCCTCCTCCGCCCGAGGCTCGCGGCGCGGGTGAGCGTGGTGGAGGCGGGGAGCGGCACCCCGCTCCCGGCCGCCTCGGCCCGGGCGGCGGGCCCCGAGGCCCTCCGGTCGGAGGAGCTCGTCGCCCCCGGGGTCCGGCTCCTCGACTTCGGCCCGCGCACCGACGTGCCTCCCTCCACGGTGGCCGTCGCCTTCGCCTGCGACGAGATGCCCCCGACCGTGCGCCCGGTCCCGGTGGCCGTCTCCCGGCGCGGGGACGGGCTGGACGCGCCGCTCTCGCTCGTGGAGCTCGCCCCGCCTCCGGAGGGGCGGGGGACCCTCGTCGTGGCGGTCCGCGCGGAGGGGGGAGGCCGCGCGCCGGCCCCCGTCCCGGTCCTCCTCCACCGGGTCCACGACCCGTCCGCGCCGTGCTCGGGCCCGCGGACCGGGGAGGTGGACCCGGCGGCGGCGGCCGGGGGGACCTTCGCGGGGCTCCGGGCGGGCCGGTGGCGCGTGGAGGCGCGGGTCGAGGGGCCCTCCGGGCCGGCCGTGCTGGCGTCGGCCGAGGTGGAGGTCCCCCGAGGCGGGAGAGCGGAGGTCTCCCTCGCCCTTTCGCCCGCCGCGGGGGTCCTCGACCTCGCGGTGGAGGACCCCGGGGCCCCCGGTGCGTCGCCGCCGGTGCGGCTGCAGGTCGTCGAGGGCGGCCCGGCCCGCGCCCTCGGGGCCCCGGGGAGCCGGCGCCTCCTCCTGGCGCCCGGCTCCTACCGGGTGCGCGTGCTGCGCGAAGGGCGCGCCCCCGCCGAGGAGGCCTTCGATCTCGTCGCGGGCGCGACCGTCCGGAGAAAGGTCGTCCTCCGTCCGAGCCGGTGACGGCGCAGACCGTTAGAATGCGGGGGGGGTCGCTCGAAGGAGGCCCGTGAAGAAGCGGTTCGACCACATCCGCGGGTCGTGGCTCGTGCTCGTGGCGCTCGGGTGCGTCGCCCTGATCACCGCCCTGGGCCTCGGGAGCGAGCGCGTGCGCCGCGTCGTCCGCGCGCACCTCCCGGCGATCCTCGGGGGCAGCGTGGTCGCCGACCAGCCCGAGGAGGCCCCCCCCCCCGAGAAGCCCCCGCCGCCGCCCCCGGACCCCGACGCGCTGCCCGTCATGCCGGCGGACACCTCCCTCCGCGGCGTCGTGAAGGACAGGGCGGGGAAGCCCATCGCGGGCGCGACCGTGTCGGCGGAACGGTGGCGCGAGGGGAAGTGGGAGTCGCTCGGGACGGCGAAGACGAACAAGGCCGGGGGCTACGTCCTCGGACCGCTGCCGAAGGCCAGCCTCTCCGCCGTGGCCCGGGCGGCGGGCTACGCCTCGGAGCGGAAGAGCGCCCCCACGGGCTCGACCGTGGACTTCACGCTCAAGGCGGGGGGCACGCTCGCCGGGAAGGTCGTGGACGCGGTCACGGGGGACCCCATCGCGGAGTGCATCCTTCGCGGCTGGAGCGAGAGCGGGAACTGGTACGAGCAGGCCCTCTCGGGCAAGGACGGGGTCTTCCGGTTCCCGTCGGTCCCCCCCGGCCGGGTGTGGCTCCAGGTCTCCCCCCCCGCCCACAAGGAGGTGAACCTCAACGACCTGGACGTCCGCGAGGGGGCCGAGACCTTCAAGGAGATCCCCGTCGTGAAGGGGGGCCTCCTCAAGGGGAAGGTCCTCGACGCGGAGACCGGGGCGCCGATCCCCGACGCGCGGCTGCGCACCTGGGGCGGGGAGCGGAACGTGACGAGCAAGGAGGACGGCTCCTACGAGATCCCCTCCCCGCCGCCGGGGGGCCTCAGCCTCCGGGCGGGGGCGAAGGACTACCCCACCCAGTGGGTCTGGCTCCAGCTCTCGGGGGACCCGGACGGGACCTTCGATCGGGACATCCGGCTCGGGCGGGGCGGCAAGGTCTCCGGCGTCGTGCGGAAGCCCGACGGCTCGCCGGCGGAGGGGGCGCGGGTCGGCATGGATCCCTCGAACCTGGTGACCGGCGTCCCCGAGGACACCGCCACCACGGACGCCGAGGGGCGGTTCGCGCTGGAGGGGGTCCCCGGGTGGCGCGGGGCGCGGCTGTTCGCGCTGGCCGACGGCTTCGCCCTCACCAAGTCCGACCCCTTCGACCTCCGCCCGGGGGCGGAGACCAGCGGCGTGAACATCGCCCTCCGCTCCGGGACGGCGATGCGCGGGACGGTCCTGGACGAGGAGCGGCAGCCGCTGGCGGGTGTCTGCTTCAACCTCAACCGGCAGTGGATCTGGAACGAGGGAGGGGAGAACTCCTGGTACTGGATCCCGGCCCTGACCGCCTACTCGAAGGCGGACGGGACCTTCGAGATCCCCGCCATCTCCCAGGGGACCTACTCCCTCAACGTCTACCTGGAGGGCTTCGCGCCCGAGACCCGGCAGAACCTCCAGATGGCCGCCGAGGGGTCGATGGAGGGGCAGGAGTTCACCCTGCGCCGGGGCACGAGCATCACCGGGCGGGTGGCGGGCGCCGAGGGGAAGGCCCTCGAGGGCGCCAACGTCAACGCCTGGGGCTGGAACCGGGGCTCCGACGGCTCCTGGTCCTGGACGCAGCGCACCGACGTGCGCACCGACCCCGAGGGGAAGTTCGTCCTTGACGGCCTCCGGGAGGGGGGCTACACGCTGAACGTGAACCTCTCGGGCTTCATGGCGTTCTCCCAGTCGGGGGTCGCCGCGGGGACGCGCGAGCTCCAGGTGGTCCTCCAGCCGAACCCGCGCGTGGAGGGGGTGGTCGTGGAGATCGACGGGAAGCCCTGCCCCACGTTCCGGCTGCGCGTCCTCCTCGAGGCGGCGGCGGACGGGACCCCGGCGCGCGGGCAGAACGTGATCCTCGACCAGGAGTTCGCGGACCGCGAGGGGAAGTTCTCCCTCCGGGACCTCCAGCCCGGGCAGGTCTCGATCGAGGCGATCTCGGGGACGAAGATCGCGCCGCGGGTCCACGGGGTGTTCCTCCGGGCGGGGACGGTGGTGGAGGGTCTCCGCCTCATGCTCGGGGAGGGGGGGCGGCTCGAGGTCCGCGTGCGGGACGCCGCCGGCGCGCCGCTCAACGGGGCCAACGTGAGCGCGGGACGGATGCTCCCCGACGGGGTGATCCAGGGCGAGCACGGGGCCCAGGCCGGGGAGGACGGGAAGGTCGTCTTCACGGCCCTCACCGACGGGACCTGGGTGGTGCAGGCCCAGTTCCAGGGGAAGGTGCGGGGCTCGAAGACGGTCCAGGTGGTCGGGGGGGCCGAGACCGTCGTGGACCTCGTCCTCCGCATCGGGGGGAACATCCTCGTGAAGGTCGTGGACAAGGATGGGAAGCCGGTCGAGGGGGTCTACGTCCGCTTCCTCGATCGGGAGGGCGGGGGGGACCTGGAGTTCGACTGGTCCCGGCTCTGGGAGCGCGCGAACCGGGACCAGCAGGCGGGGCGCCGGGTGGACTGGGGCGCCCTCTGGCGCTCCGCCCAGTACACCGCCGCCGACGGACACCTCCGGCGCGAGGGCCTCACGCCGGGGCCGGCCTTCGTCACGCTCTTCCACAAGGACTACGACCCCGCCTCGGCCCCGGTCACCGTCATCGACGGGTTCGAGGTGGATCTCCCGTTCACGATCCGGAAGAAGGGGGAGCCGAAGGAGGGCGAGGGGGGCCCGAAGAAGCCCGTGGAAGGGGACGGCGCCGAGGACAGGTAGCCGGTAGAATCCCTCCCCGATGTCCCTTCCCCCCCTCAGGACGCGGCTCCCGGCGTTCCTCGCCGCCCTCGTCCTCGTCTTCCCCGGTGCACGGCCCGCGGCGGCCGTCGATCCCGTGGCCGCGGCGGCGAGCGAGGAGATCACCGTCGCCGGGGCGGTCTCCGCGGAGAAGTTCCTCGCGGGTCCGAAGTGTCTCGGGCGCCGCTCCGGCTCTCCCGGGGGCGCCGAGGCGGCCCGCTGGCTCGCCGCGGAGCTCCGCAAGGCGGGCTTCGCGCCGGGCGTCACGCCGGACCGGGTGGAGGACGGGAAGACGGTCGAGGGGGACTACCTCCAGCCCTACGACCTCCCGCCGCCGCGGGGCGCGGCCCCGGGTTCCGCCTCCGCGGGGAAGACCTTCAACGTGGTGGGGGTCCTCCCCGGGGCCGGGCGCGCCCCGGTCACCGGGACCGTCACCCCGGGGTCGGCGCCGGCCGCCCCGGGCGGGGCCGGCGGGGCCCCCGCCCCCGCCCCGGCGCCGGGGACCCCTCCGGTGGAGGAGGAGTGGGTGGTCCTCGGGGCGCACTACGACCACCTCGGCGTCCGCAACCCGAACCCGAAATCGAAGAAGCCGCCGAAGAAGACCGGCGTGTTCTGGGGCGCGGACGACAACGCCAGCGGGACCACGGCCGCGCTGCTCGTGGCGCGCGCGCTCGGGCGGCTCGCCCGCAACGGAGCGGTGCCCCGCCGCGGCGTCATCGTGGTCTTCTTCTCCGGCGAGGAGCTGGGGCTCCTCGGCTCGCGCCACTACTGCTCCTCGCCCGTGCGGCCCCTCGCCGCCACCGCGGCCATGATCAACCTGGACATGGTGGGGCGCAACGCCCTGAAGTACCTGGAGGTCTACGGGAACACCTCCAGCCCCGAACTGGAGGAGGCGCACCGGGCCGTCCTCGCGGAGACGAAGTTCGAGTGCGTCTACCCGGGGGGGGACGTCTTCACGCGCAGCGACCACTACTCGTTCTACGAGAAGGACATCCCGGTCATCTTCTTCCACGGGGGGCTGCACAAGGACTACCACCAGACCGGCGACACGCCGGACCTGATCGTCTACCCCAAGGTCGCCGCGGTGGCCCGCCACGCGCTGGGGGTCCTCTGGCGGGCGGCGAACATGGACGCGAGGCCGACCTTCCGCAAGGTGGACATGACCGGGGCGGGGGGGAAGCTCGGGCTCGCCGTGGACCCGTGCAACCCCGAGGACGAGGACGCGCTCGACCTCAAGGAGGGCGCGAGCGCCGTCCTCGTGCGGACCGTGTTCTCGGGGGGCCTCGGGGAGAAGGCGGGCTTCAAGGCGGGGGACCTGGTCTACCTCTGGAACGGCTTCTCCCTGTTCGACGACGACCCGGTCTCGCGCTTCAACGGCTTCGTGAACGCGGCCCGCACCGGGGACCAGGTGGTGATCCGCTGGGTCCGCGGCGGCCAGAAGATGTCGGCGACGGTGAAGTTCTGAAAAAGTGTGGAGGGGTCAGACCCCGGGCGCCGAGGGCACTCGACGTGATGAGCAGCTCGACGGCGCCCGAGGTCAGACCCCTCCTCCGTGATACGCTGGAAGCGCCGCGGCCCCGCCGCCGTCCAACCGTGGAGACCCGAGGACCCACGATGCACCGACTCGCAGTCCCCTCCGCCGTGCTGGCCGCGCTCCTCGCCCTGTCCCTGCCCGCCGGCGCAGGGGCCGAGGGCCTCGTGGCCCGCACGACGCTCGGCCCGGTGGCGGCGTCCGGGGAGTCGGCGGCCTCGGGGACCGTGGAGGCCTGGCTCCGGGTGCGCGGGGACGGCTCGGTCCTCCAGTCCTTCCGCGTCACCTTCCGCGGGCTCTCCGACGGGGAGGGGGCGACGCTCTGGATGGCGAAGCCCGGCGCGATCGACCTCGAGGAGGTCGGCGAGTTCGCGGTCTCCGGCGGGACCGGCCGGTTCCAGGTCGGGGCCGGCGGGACCGGCGTCGCCGGGGACCTCCCGCTCGGGGTGGCCCGGGTCCTGGACCTCCTGCGCGCCCCGGTGGAGGTGCGCGTCCCCGGGGGGGACCTCGAGGACGAGGCGGTCCTGAGCGGCGAGGTGGGGGTGTTCCGCTTCCGGCCGCTCTACTCCTCGGGCGACGGGGTCCGCGGCCGCCGCGCGCGCCTCCTCCGGCCCCCGCCGCCGACCGTCCCGCCCGACGAGAGCGCGCGGGGCTTCGTGCGCCTCTGGGTGCAGCGGCGCGTCACCCCCGCGGGGCCCGAGGAGGAACAGGGGATCTCGATCTACGCCCGGGACCTCACCGAGGACGCCACCTACGAGGTCTGGATGGAGGACGCCGCCGGGGACCTCCAGGACGTGGGCGAGATGGTCACCACCGCCGACGGCAACGGGCTCTTCGTCGTGGACACGCGCGAGGGGGACACGCTCCCCCCCGAGGTCGGCACCGCCGACGTGCGCGTCCTCTTCGGGCGCCGCGTCGAGCTGCGCCGTTCCGGGGACCCCGACTACGCGCTCGTCGGCCTCTGCCCGCGGGTGCGGTAGGGCGCCGGCCGCCGTTCCCCGCCGGATGGGGCTTCTCCGTCCCCCCGGCGCGCGGATACCCTTCCGGCCGTGATCCGGGCGCTCCTGTTCGACTGCGACGGCGTCCTCGCGGACAACGAGCCCATCCACTACCGCGCCTTCCAGGAGGCGCTGCGCCCCGAGGGGATCGCCATCTCGATGTCCGACTACGCGGCAATCCTCCTCGGGCGCCCCGACCGGGAGGCCGCGGAGCAGGTCCTGCGCTGGGCCGGGAAGGACGCCGGGGAGGCCGCCGTGGAGCGCGTCTTCCGTGCGAAGGTCGCGGCCTACGGCCGGTCGCTCACCCGGGGGATCCCGGCCGTGCCCGGGGCGGCGGACCTCGTCCGGAAGGCCCCCCCGGGCCTCCTCCTCGCCATCGCCAGCGGCGGGCTCCGGTCCGAGGTCGATACCGTCCTCGACCGCCTCGGAGTGAAGGACCGCTTCGCGGCCGTGGTCTCCTCCGAGGACTGCCCCCGCGGGAAGCCGGACCCGGCGCCCTTCCTCCTCGCGCTCGAGCGCCTGAACGCCCGCGACCCGGCCCCCGTGCCGCCGCTGACCGCCGCGGAGTGCCTCGTCTTCGAGGATTCCGAGGCGGGGATCACCGCGGCCCGGGTCGCGGGGATGCGGTGCGTGGGACTCACGACGACCCGTTCGGGGGACGATCTCCGGGACGCCGACTTCGTGGTCCAGAACTTCCGCGCCTTCGACCTCGAGCGGATGACCGCCTTCTTCGATCGGAGGGCCCGGGGGTGAACCGGGCCGCGGCGGAGACGGAGTACCTCCGGGGCCTCGCCGACGGGCCCGACGACCCGAGGCGGCTGGCCCGCGCCGCGGTCCTGCTGGCGCGGACCGTCTGCCCGGACGCCGACCCGGACCGCGTGGACGGGATCCTGGCGGTCCTGGGCGAGGCGGTGCGGCGCGAGGGCAGGGGTGCGGAGACCGCCGCGGCCCGCTCCGCGGTCCTCGCGGAAGTCCTCGCGCGGCGCCACGGCCTGCGCGGCAGCGTCGAGGACCCCGGCGACCCCCGGAACTCCTGCCTGGAGTGCGCGCTCGACCGCCGCGTCGGGCTGCCGCTCACGCTCGCCTTCGCGTGGATCGACGCCGGGCGGCGGGCCGGGTGGCGCGTGGAGGGGGTGGACGCCCCGCGGCACTTCCTCGCCCGCGTGCGCGGGGCCGACGGGAGCGGGCTCGTCGTGGACCCCTTCCACCGCGGCGAGGCGCGGGAGGAGGTCCCCTTCCCGGGGCGCCCGCCCGCGGTCCGGGCGATGCTCCTCCGCATGCTCCGGAACCTCCGCGGGTCCCTGGCCGCGCGGGGGGACCGCGGGGCCGTGCTGGCCGTCCTCGAGGACATGCTCCTCCTCCGGCCGGGCCTGCCGGAGGCGCTGCGGGACCGAGGCCTCCTCCGCGTGGAGGGGGGCGAGCCGCGCGCCGGGCTCGAGGACCTCCGGGCCTTCCTCGGCTCGGGCCCCGAGGCCCACCGCGACCCGCGGGTCCTCGCCACCGTGGCGCGCCTCACGGAGGACGGGGAGCAGAGGAATTGAGGCTCCCGCTCGCCGACCGCCACGCGGCGCTCGGCGCGCGCACCCTCGAGCGCGGGGGCTTCGAGGCCCCCGCCGCCTACGGGGACCCGGCCGCCGAGGCGCTGCGGGCGCGGGCCGCCGTCGGGCTGGCCGACCTCTCGGCCGCCGTCCTCCTCCGGGTCACGGGCGCGGACCGGGTCTCCTTCCTCCACCGGATCGTCTCCTGCGACGTGAAGGGGCTCCGCCCCGGGGAGGGGGCGCACGGGCTCCTCCTCACGCCGAAGGGGAAGGTCGTCGCGGAGTTCCGGCTCGCGGTCCTCGCGGACCGCGTGGAGGTGCACGCCCCGGCCGCCGCGCGCCCGGCGCTCGAGCGCGGGCTCGCGCGCCTCGTCGTCACCGACGACGTCGTCCTCGAGGACCGGGCCGGCCGGGCCGGGCTCCTCTCCCTCCTCGGGCCCCGCGCCGAGGCCGCCGCGGCGAGGCTCCTCGGGGCCCCGCCGCCGGCCCTCCCCGAGGGCGGGGCCGCCGACCTCGACCTGGAGGGCCTCCCGGCCACGCTCTTCCGCCGGCGCCGGGTCGGGCTCCCGGCCCTGGACCTCCTCGCGGACGCGGCGAACCTCCCGGCGATCTTCGACGCGGCCCTCGCCGCGGCGCGGGCCGAGGGGGGCGGGCCGCTCGGCCTCGACGCCCTGGACCTCCTCCGCGTGGAGGCCGGCGTCCCGGCCCTCGGCGCGGAGTCCGGCGAGGACACCCTCCCGCAGGAGGCCGGCCTCGAGGACGCGGTCTCCTTCACCAAGGGCTGCTTCCTCGGGCAGGAGCCCGTGGGCCGCCTCCGAACCCGGGGCCACACCAACCGCGGCCTCGCGGGCCTACGCCTCCCTAGCGGGGCCGCCGTCCCCGCGCGGGGCGACGAGGTCCGCGCCGGCGCCGCCCCGGCCGGGACCGTCACCAGCGCCGTCCTCTCCCCGTCCCTCGGCGTCCCCGTGGCCCTGGCCCTCCTCCGCCACGAGCACGCGGCCCCGGGGACCCGCCTCGCGGTCGTCTCCTCGGGTCGCACGCAAGAGGGGGAGGTCGTGGCCCTGCCCTTCTTCCCGTGAGAGGTCTCGAAGGACCGGATCGGACACTCAGGGGGTCGCGATGAAGGGGGAGACGCCGAGTGCACCCGCCCAAGTTAATTGATTAATTGGGGACGTCCCCAAACCTCCGCGTCCTTGCCCGCGGCCGCATCCTCGAACTCCGGGGACCGAGCTACAGGACGAGGCACATCAAGCCGCCGCCGTTACCCCCCGAGGACGGTGCCGGAATATCCGGAAAAGTAGTGCCAGAATTTCCGGAACCCACACCCTTCCATGCGGAGATGGACTGTGCTGCCTGGGAGACCTTGCTCTCGAGCTTGGCCCGCTGCTTCTGCAGCAACCTGATGACCTGAGTGTTGGCCGCCATGAACCCTCCATAGTGGGATTGATGGACGCCCGTTCCGTCGACCTGCGTATCCTGCAGTTGAAAGCCGTCACCGAGCCCGGCGACCAGTCACAAAGGCGACAGTCCAAAGACCGGCCTCTGCCGCGTTCGCGCCAGTCGTGCGGGCCCATCGAATGGCCCACCGCACCCACGGCGGATCGTCTTGGTGCGGTTCCGCCTCAAACCACTCGCTGGTGCCTTGGAAAACGGGGGGAACGGCAGATTCGGCGTCCATCGCAGGTCCTCCTGCGGTTGCGGCCTCGACCCGGCCCGGGGCTTGCACCCCGGATGTCCGAATCGTCCCCCCATCCTACCACCGCGCTTCAAACCCGGACCCCAGAGAGGCGAGGTTTCAAGTCGCGGATACGCAGGTCCGTCGATGCGGGTCCTGCACCCGCCTGGGAGCAGGATACCAGAAGAAAGGGGCAGGAAAGGCTGGAACATGAGAACTCAACAGACCCTGCGTTGATGAGAACGTAGATGGACTTACGACAGGACGACCAAGGAGACCATTCAATACGTCGTCAGGCCAGCTACTGGCTGACCAAGCCGATTCTCTTCAGTTGGACTGCCATGGCCATGGCAGACACTCCGAACGCATCCATCGGGGAGGGGAGGTTGTGCCCCCGAGGGGTATGCGTGATTCTCGCGACGGCGAGGGCGATCTTGTCAATCCCGAGCATGGCGAGGCGAGTCGCTTCAGCTCCAGGCCGACCAAGTGCCATCCCCAGCCAGTAGGCCGCGTGGTTCTCCTCGAGGTTTGACAACCGGATCGGTCGCAGGCCTCTCTCGTCAATTACAAACCTCTCAACGAGGTCCCTCGGTGCCAGGACATCTCCGGCGAACCGGTTGCACACGCGTTCCCTCTCGGGAAGCATGCCGTGGACGAGCGAGCCTTCAGGCGCTCTCTCGCGGAGGCTGACGATGTCCGTGTGGACGAGCCAATGGTAGACCTCGTGCGCAATCGTGAACCTCTGCGAGCGAGGAGAGAACTTCCTTGAGACGAGGATTGTCGAAGTCTGCCTGTCCATGGCGCCAGCAATTTCGCCGAGCGGAGGGTCTACGGAAAGGTCCTCAGGGGCGATCTCATCGACGGGCTGGACCCGGACTCCAAGGACCTCTTCCGCGACCATGGCACAGGAGAACCCGCCTCGGTAGTGGTCCCAAACCGAGGAGCCTCCCGTTCTTCCCCGGATGTGCCACCAGTAGGCCCGCGCGAACTCCTGCGCGTCCAACTCCGGCAAGGCCAAGGTTGCCTGGCACACCGGCACCTGCCTTCTCCCGGGGACCGGCCCGGGCTGAAGAGAACCCCGCACGCGGACCATAGCACGGGTAGGGGACAGTGTTGAGCGTGGCGCCTAGTCTTCATCCTCGGGCGTGCTGTCGGTCTCTCAGCGGAGAAGTCGTGGTTGTGGTACTCGGGCGGGAGCGGCTCCTACCCTGGCCTGCTCCTTGTCAGCCGTGGTCCTCTGTCTCTGACCAGAACCGTGGGCAAGAGCGAGACGGGATCCTTCCTCGGCTCGTAGACCTGCAGGAGCCGCAGCAAGGCTCCCGTTCCAATCGTTCTCCCTTCCTCGGCCTGCCGGATGGAACGTTCCGTCACCCGCGCCCTGGCTGCAGCCTGGGGGTAGGAGAGGCCCTTCAGCTTTCGCATCAGGACCAGCCTGTCCCCGTCGAGGGTGAGGCCGAAGCCGGTGAAGGAGCCGTGGAGGTCATCTTCCTCGCCCGCCAAGGCGTCCTCGTAGGAGCTGAAGAAGTCCGACGGATGGGCGTCCAGCACCCTGGCCAGGTCCATGAGCTGGCTGGCGGAGGGCTCGAAGGACGAGTAGACTCGTGGGGAGTCGAGGGCGGAGGTCGCCTCCCAGAGGGAGACGAGCCGCCAGTCGAGGAAGAGGCGGGAGGCAAGGTCCTTGACGGACAGGCCCGTCTCCTCGCGGATGTCGGTGAGGCGGGGGCCGTGGAAGCGGAGGGTGTTGGTGGGGTTCATCGTTGACTCCTCGCGTAGGTCGGGGTGGAATGGGAGCGGTCAGAGGACGACCAGAAGGCGGAGCAGCTAAGCTTGCCTGGGTAATTGATGTCAAGGAGCCTCTCGACATGGACTCAGCAGGCAACGGGAGCGGACACGCAGAGGCATTATCGAAGAGGAACGCCTCAAAGGATGCACTAAAGACTATATACTTCGTGGTCATTGGGTTGGCGGTAACCGAGGCCCTCAGCCGGGCCTTCCTGGTCAATAGTGTCTTCTCTGGAGGGGCGGTATTCAGCAGGGATGGATACCCTCCGTTCATCTTGCTACTGGGCTTCTTGGCAACGATGACACGGTTTGTTCATGGGGCGTCTCTCCACCTCGACCTCGTACAGGGTGGTAGGTACAAGACCGTTGTGGATTACTGCGTGTTTCTGGTCCATGCTGCGGGGTTCTACCTGATGGCGCTCGTTCTCAGAGATGTCATTATTTTTGCAGAAATACTCACCGGCATTCTCGTGTGGGACAGCCTGTGGCTCATCGTGCTTCTGTGGGCCAAATACATCATGGCTACGAAGGAAAGAACCACTGCACAGCGATGGCTTGCCAGCAATGCAGTGCTGGCTCCGCTCCTTGCTGTGGCCGTGGAGTTGACTGCAGTAGTTGGAGTGGAATGTGTGTCGTGGTTCGTAGCTGGTTGCGCAATGATGGCCACGGTCGGGGACTACTGGTGGAATTGGGACTTCTACTTTCCCAAGGAGACGTCGGGGGCATCCGACGGTCAGGTGGCCCCTAGAGCTGCGGTTGTGCGCAATCAATCGACCACCATTTCGGGTCCGGAACCTCCCTCACCGCCTTCTCTTCCATCGCCTTGAGGTCAAAGGGAGATAGGGGACGTCGGCAAGTTGTCAACTTGCGTGGCTGCCCGCGCCGAGCGGTCGTGGACGCGGGAGGTGGTAGGGATCGAGGAGGTGACCCACGGCCTCGCACGCCCGCGAGGGCTTCACGGAGATCCTGGCGAGCGCGAGGTGTATGGCCTGGCGGCGCACCCCGGTCGCCCGCGCCACGGCGACCTGGGTCTCGCCGAACCGCTCGACGGCCAGCCACGCCACGGCCTCGTGCGCACGGCAGACCGGCGGAGCCCGCCGACCCTGCCGCACGGCCGCCTCGTCGATCCCGAGCAGGCGGCAGACCTCGGCGATCAGCCTGTCGAGGTCCCAACCCTTGGAGCGCCACCGCGCCCGGACGCAGGCCCGGTCCGCGTCGCGGGGCCAGCCGTCCTCCGGGATCTCCGTGTTCGGGGGGAGCATCGGTACCTCGCACAGCGGATCCCCCCCTGCCACGTCTCCACCGGTGTCGCCGCTGTCAGCGCAGTCGTCGGCCATCCACCGCGCCAGCGCGCGCCTCGCCGGCCCCACGGTGGAGGCGAAGCGGAGGAGCACCGCCTCCACCTCGAGGAACCGCCGGGGGGCCATCCCCATGAGAGCGGCGTGGCCCGTCCAGGGGTACGCGGCGAGGGCGGCCACGTCGGGCACGATCCGAGCGACGAGGGGGTTGCGGTGGACGTAGCGGAGGACGGCCATCAGGCCCGCATCGTCCTCCACGAGCCTCGACTTGTACCGGTTCTGGTAGAGGTGGCCGACGCGCCGGTGGCGGCGATTGAAGTCCATGGCGTGGCAAGTCCCGAGGCGGAGGAGCACCCGCGAGAGGGCAGTCGCCGCCGTCTCGAGGAGCAGGTGGTAGTGGTTCGGCATGAGGGCCCAGGCGAAGCAGCGAGTTCCCGTGGCGGACAGGATCCTCTCCAGTCGGTCCACGAACCGGCCTCGGTCCTCGTCGTCGAAGAACACCCGGCGTCGTTCGATCCCGCGGACCATGACGTGGTGGAGGGCCCCTGGATAGTCGATCCGCGAGTGTCTTGGCACGGTATGCCCTCCGGTGGCGTGCCTGGACGGTGTTCGACCACGCGCTCCGCCAGGACCAAGGCGCCGGGGGGGTTACGCCGTCGCGGGGGGACTACTTGACAACTTGCGGACGTCCCCAAAGCCTCGCGCGTCCAACGGAAGCGGGTACCATGGCGGGCACGGGCCGGAACGGAAGCCCAGGGAGGGAACGATGCGCACGAACGGACTCGCGGTCGCGCTGGTCTGCGGTCTCGGCCTGACGCTCGGGGGCTGCGTCTTCGCCGTCAAGAGCGACTCGGACGAAGGGGGCGGCAAGAAGCTTAGCGCCCTGGAGAAGCGGGTCGAGGCGCTGGAGAAGCAGTGCGCCCTCGGCCTGGGAGGGGCCTCCGCCATGCAGATGATGGGCGGCGAGGGCGCCCTCGTCTTCATGGGGGACGGAAACGGGAAGATGATGCACCTCCGCGCCGGGAAGGCGATGGGCGGGGTCGAGATGGAGGAGATGGGCGAGGACGACGAGAAGGGCGAGAAGGGCGAAGAGGACGAGAAGGACGAGAAGGGGGAGAAGGGCGAAAAGGAAGAGAAGGGCGAGAAGGAAGAGAAACAGGAGAAGCGCGAGAAGTAGCCACGCCGCAGGACGGCGGGGCGCGGGGACGGCCGTCCCCGCGCCCGGCCGGTCAGGGCTTCCAGCCGGCGAGGATCTCGATGGCCTTCGGCAGGAAGACGAGGATCTCCGCCCCCGTCGCGCTCGACGGGGTGTGGATCGACCCGGGCGGGTGCCAGACGTAGGCCTCGCGCCCGTAGGTCTTCCCCCCGTCGGCGAGCGTCCCCTCGAGCATGTAGTACTCCTCGCCCCCCGGGTGGCGGTGGGTGGGGTAGCGGGCCCCCTTGGCGAAGCGGAGCAGGATGGTGAGCCCCCCGTCCTCGGGGTGCTTGCGGAGGACGCGGTACTCGACGCCGGGGACCTCGGGGAAGGACTTCCAGGGCTTCGCGTCCGCCTGCACGACCAGCGGGAGGAGCGCGCGCCGGTCCCGTTCGGGCATGGGGGGATGCTACGCCTTGCGGTTCGCGCGGGGAGAACGGATTCACCGTGGATCGACGCCCGCCCGCGGAATAGGCTGACGGCGCGGCGCGGGGGGCGCCGGGCGAGGGAGGCGAGGCATGGCGCGCAAGGGCGATGTCTCCCGGCGGGACTTCCTGAAGGGGCTGGGGGTGGCGGCGGCGGGGGGGGCCGCGGCGCTGCCCGTCCTCGCGGCGGCGGCCGCGGCGCGGGAGGAGGCGGCCGCGGCGGGCCCGGAGGTCCTCGGCCCGGGTCCCGTGCCCTTCACCCTCCTCGTGAACGGGGCCGAGCGGAAGGTGCGCCTGGAGCCCCGCGCCACGCTCCTCGACGCGCTGCGGGGGGAACTGGGGGTGACGGGCCCCAAGGAGATCTGCGACCGCGGGGCCTGCGGCGGCTGCACGGTCCTCCTCGACGGGGAGCCCGTGGCCTCCTGCATGACGCTGGCGCTCGACGCGGCGGACCGGAGGGTCGTGACCGTGGAGGGGCTCGCGCGTCCCGACGGCTCTCCCCACCCGCTCCCCGAGGCCTTCTCGCGCCACGACGCCCTGCAGTGCGGCTTCTGCACGCCCGGGATGGTCATGTCCTGCGCCGGGCTCCTCGCGCGCAACCCCGCGCCCTCGCGCGACGAGGTGCTCGCGGGCATCTCCGGGAACCTCTGCCGCTGCGGGACCTACCCGCGGGTGGCCGCGGCCTGCCTCGAGGCGGCCGAGACGCTGCGGAAGGGGAAGTAGGCCATGCCCGAGAAGAGGAAGACGCTGGCCGGCTTCGAGGGGAACACGCGGGAGATCGAGGTCACCGTCCCCGACGGCGAACCCGCGATCTGGGGCGCCGACGCGAAGCTCCGCGTGGTGGGCACCCGGGTCCCGCGGGTGGACGGCCTGGCGAAGGCCACGGGCGCCGCCGTCTACACCGCCGACGTCCGGCTCCCCGGGATGCTCCACGCGCGGTTCCTCAGGGCCCCGTGCGGGGGCGGGCGGATCGCGTCGCTCGACCTCGCGGCGGCGGAGAAGGCCCCCGGGGTGCGCCTCGCGCGCGCGATCCTCAAGACGGGCGACCCGCTTCTCATGGAGGGGATGGACGTCGCGCTGGTCGTGGCCGACACCGAGGACCGTGCGGAGGACGCGGTGGCCCTCTGCCGGCTCGCCGTCGAGCAGGGTCCCGTCCTCGTCCGCGAGGAGGACGCCATGGCGGACGGGGCCCCGCCCGTCCACGCCGGGGGCCGCGGGAACGTGAACCCCGCGAAGAAGCCGGAGAACCCGCAGGGCCCGGCGGCCTTCTACGGGAAGGCGGACGTGGTCCTCTCCGCGACCTACCGGACCCAGGTCCAGACGCACTCGGCGCTGGAGCCCCACGGGGTCGTCGTCCGCCCGGACGAGGACGGGGGCGTGACCGTGTGGGTCTCGACGCAGGGGACCTTCAACGTGCGCGACGCGGTGAAGGGGGCGCTCCGGCTCCAGCCCTCCATGGTCCGCGTGGTGGCGGAGCACGTGGGCGGCGGCTTCGGGGCGAAGCTCCACGCCTCGGCGCCCGGGAGCGGGTTCGTCCTGGAGGTGGCCCGGGTCGCCGTGGAACTCAAGGCCCCGGTCCGCGCGATGCTCGACCGCCGGGAGGAGCACCTCCTCGGCGGGAACCGCCCCTCCTCGGTCCAGAAGGTGGGGATCGGGATCCGGAAGGACGGCACCGTCACGGCCTACGAGGTGGACTGCTACGGCACCGCCGGGATCTCCCCGGGCGGCGGGGGCGCGAGGAACCCGATGATCTACGACCTCGGCGCCGGGTGGAAGGGGGAGCGCACGGTCGTCACCCACGCCGGGCCGGCCTTCGCGTTCCGCGCCCCGGGCCACCCCCAGGGGTCCTTCGCGCTCGAGTCGATCCTCGACGAGGCGGCGCACGCGATCGGGATGGACCCGCTCGACCTCCGCAGGAAGATCGACCGCAACCCGGTGCGCCTGGCCCAGTACGACGAGGGGGCGAAGCGGATCGGCTGGCGCGAGAAGCGGCGGGTCCCGCCCGGGGAGGGCCGCGGCCCCCTCAAGCGCGGGGTGGGGATGGGCTCCGCCATCTGGTACTCGGGCGGGGGCGCCGGCTCCACGGTCCTCGTCACGGTCCACCGCGACGGGTCGGTCGAGGTGAGCAACGGGGCCCAGGACATCGGGACCGGGACGCGGACCGTGTTGGCGGTCATCGTGGCCGAGGTCCTCGGCCTCGACCCGGCCGGGGTGCGCGTGAACCTCGGGGACACCCGGCACCCCTACGGCCCGGGCTCCGGGGGAAGCCAGACCGCGGCCTCGCTCGGGCCCTGCGCCCGCGCCGCGGCGGAGAAGGCCCGCGAGGAGGTCCTCGGGAAGGCCTCCCGCGTGGACCCGAAGGCATGGAAGGCGGCCTGCGCCCGGATGGAGGGGGACTCGAAGACCTTCCCGGGGACGCGCGCGGACCCGTACCAGACCTTCGTCGGGGGCGTGGCCGGCTGCCAGTTCGCCGAGGTCGAGGTGGACGTCGAGACCGGCGTCGTCCGCGTGGTCCGCGTGGTCGCGCTCCAGGACTGCGGGCGCGTCGTGGACCGGCTCACGGCCGAGAGCCAGGTCATCGGGGGCGTCATCGGCGGGATCGGCTACGCGCTCTTCGAGGAGAGGGTCCTCGACCCCGCCACGGGGCGGATGCTCAACGCGGACCTGGAGGCCTACCGGCTCGCGGGCCCGCGCGACGTCCCCGACGTGGAGGCGGTCCTCACCGACGTCGCCAACGCCGGGAACTGCGTGGGGATGATGGGCCTCGGCGAGCCGCCCGCGATCCCCACCGCGGGGGCCATCGCCAACGCGGTCTTCCACGCCACGGGGGCGCGCGTCCGGACGCTCCCCCTCACCCCGGCCCGGGTGCTGGCGGCCCTCGAGGAGGCCGCGCGGAAGAAGGAGGGGAAATAGCCATGAGGCCCTTCGCCTACGCCCGGCCGAGGACGGTGGAGGAGGTCCTCGGCCTCATCTCCCCGACCGCCAGGCCGAAGGGGGGCGGGAACGACCTCCTCGATCTCGCCAAGCGCGACGTCTCGACGCCGGCCGTGATGGTGGACCTCGCCGGCCTCGGCCCCGCCTCCGTGGGGATGAAGACGATTGAGGCCGGGGTGTACGAGATCGAGGCCCGCGCGACCCTGTCGGCGCTCGCGGAGAGCGCGGACGTCCGCCGGGAGCTGCCTGCGCTCGCGGACGCCGCGCTGGAGGCCGCCACGCCGCAGATCCGGAACCGCGCCACCCTCGCCGGGAACCTCCTCCAGCGGCCCCGCTGCGCCTACTTCCGCGACCCGGCCTTCGACTGCCTCAAGCGCGGCGGGAAGTCCTGCCCCTCCCTCGCGGGGGAGCACCGGGAGGGGGCGATCCTCGGCAACGGGACCTGCTGCGCGACCCATCCCTCGAACCTCGCCGTCGCGCTCACGGCCCTCGGGGGGACCCTGCACCTGGCCGGACCGCAGGGGAAGAGGGCGGACGTGGGCGTGGAGGACCTCTGGATCCGCCCGGAGGAGGACCCGCTGCGCGAGGCCCGCGTGGACCCGGGGCAGCTCGTGGTGGGGCTCTCGGTCGTCGGGTCGCGCGCGTCCGCCTACGTGGAGATCGACGCGAAGCAGTCCTTCGACTGGGCCGCGGCCTCCTGCGCGGTGAGCCTCCGGATCGCGGGAGGAAAGGTCGAGTCCGCCCGCGTCGTCCTGGGTGCGGTGGCCCCGGTCCCCTGGCGGTCGAAGGCGGCGGAGGAGGCCCTGGTCGGGAAGGCCCCCGACGAGCGGGCCGCGGCCGCCGCGGCCGAGGCGGCGCTGGCCGGTGCGACGCCGCTCCGCGACAACGGCCACAAGGTGACGCTGGCGAAGGTCGCGGTCCGGCGGGCGGTCCTCCGCGCCGCGTCGCGCGGGAGGAAGTAGCCATGGCCCTCCACCCGTTGCGCGTGGAGATCCTCGCCGGCCGGCTCTGCGCCGATCTCCGGACCAAGGGGATGGCCACGCTCGGACACGCGGGCCCCACGCCCGAGACCGCGATCCCGGCGGACACGACCTGCTTCTGGTGCAACCGGAGCGGCTGGGCCATGGGCCCCGATCTCCTGCCCGCCGACCGGGAGCGGTGCGCCGACCCCGCGAGGGGCTGCTTCCGCACCGAGGTCGAGGTCTAGCCCGAAGAGGGGCCGCGTCCCCTCCGCGCGATCCGGCCGAGGCGCTCGACGTGCCGGAGGAAGGCCGCGCGGCCGCGGGCGGTGAGCCGGCAGGTGGTGCGGGGCTTGCGGTCCACGAACTCCTTCCTCGCCGCGACGTAGCCCGCCTCCTCGAGCTTCTGGAGGTGGATCCCGAGGTTCCCCTGGCTCGTGCCGAGGAGGTCCCTCAGGTCGGTGAACACCGCCTCCTCCCGCGCCAGGAGGACCGAGACGATCCCCAGGCGGACCTGCGAGAGGAGGACCGGGTCGAAGCTATCCGGCGCCGGGTCCACCGGCCTCCCTCACCATCCTCCGCACCCGCCGCTCGGCGATGAGCCCCGGGACGATGAGCCCCAGGCCCATGGTGGGCCCGAGCACGACCCCGCGCCACCCGGGGAGCGCCATGGCGAGGAGCGTCCCCGCGAAGATCGCGACCCCGCTCCAGAGGAACTCCCGGGAGTAGACGACCCCGATCCCGAAGGCCAGCGTCGCGTAGGCGAGCCCCCAGAGGACCATCTCGTTCCCCGGCACGAGGCAGCCGAAGGCGTGCCCGGCGAAGTTCAGGACGAAGGTCCCGCCGATGACGCCCAGCGAGAGGAGGCCCACCTGGCGCGACACGAAGGTGTTCTCGCCCGCGAGGCGGGGCCGGCGTCCCGTCCGGATCCCGTAGACCGTGCTGAAGATCGTCCCCGCGGCGAGGCAGGCCACGATCACCCGGCCGTTCCACTCCGCCTTCCCCACCTTCACGAGGACGTCGAGGAGGGGGTACCAGACCATCACGATGGCCCCCCAGACGACCAGGTGGAGCGCGTGGGGGTCCACGCGCCGGTGCGTCCGCTCCAGCGTGTCCCGGATGAACTCGAGGTCGCGTGCCGCCTGCTCCTGGTCCATGGCTACTTCCCCAGCGCCTCGAGGGCCCGCGCGATCCCGGTGTCCTCCGGGTGGCGCCTGCGGCCGGCCTCCAGCGCCTCGCGGGCCTTCTCGGCGTTCCCCAGCTTGCGGTAGAGGATGGAGAGCTGGAGGTACACCTGGGCCTGGCGGGGCTCCGCGGTCCCCTCCTCCTGGAACCGCCGCACCGTCTCGAACTCCCGGATCGAGTCAGGGGCCTTGTTCAGGAAGTCCGGGTACTGGCTCCAGGAGAAGGCCAGGTTGAACCGCGCCTGCCAGTGCCGGTCGTCCTGCTTGAGGATCTCCTGCCACTGCCCCTCGGCCTTCGCACCCCACACGCCCATCTCGGGACCCGCGGGGACGGTGAAGATCTTGGCCACGTAGGCCTGGCCGAGTTCGAGCCGGGCCTCGGCGTCGCCGGGCTTCTCGGCGACGACCCCCTCCAGTTCCGCGACCAGGTCGTCCGCGAAGCCCTCCTTGCGGGCCATCTCCCAGAACCGCTTCTGCTCCTCGGTCGTGGCGGCCCGGTCCCCGAACACCTTCTTCAGGAGGGAGCGGAACTCGGCCATCGCGGCCTTCCGGGCGGCCGGGTCCCGGGCCCCGGCGACGGCCGGGGGATTCTCCGGGCCCGCGGGGGGCGCCGCCCCGGGCGCCCTCGCGGGGGCGGGGGACCCGCGGGCCTCCAGGGCCTCGACCCGGGCCCGGAGGGCGTACCCTTCCTCCAGGGCCGCGCGGGACGCCGCGACCGCCTCGTCGGCCTTCTTCCGGACCTCCAGCGCCTGCGCCCCCGCGTCCCGGGCCGCGCGGCCCGCCTCCTCGGCCTTCGCCTCCGCGTCCGCAGCCCGCCGCCCCGCGTCCATCGCGCGGAGGACCCCGGCCGCCGCCGCCGCGAGCGAGACCCCGACGAGTCCAAGCACCAGCGCCTTCTGCATCGCCCCACCTCCCGCCGCCCCACCGGGCGGCTATGGTCTAAGACTTAGACTAGTCTACATCGCCGGGAAGGGGGCGTCAAGATCCATCGGGCCCCGCCGCGCGAGGGGGGGCCCCCCGGCCTCCCGCGGGATCGCGTAGGATCGCGCCATGCGCCCGGCCCGGGCCGCCGCGGCCTTCCTCCTCGGTGCGTCGCTCCTCGCGGTCCCGCGGCCCGCCGCGGGGTGCGGGGAGGGGGAGACGCTCCGCGACGCGCTGGAGCGGGCGGCCGACATCCAGGACCCGGCGCGGCGGAGGGCCGCGGGCCGCGAGGTCCTCGCCCGCCCCGACGCGACGCCCGAGGCCCTCCTCGCCCTGGGGAAGTCCCTGGGGCGGTTCACGGCGCGGCCCGCCGGCCCGCGGAAGGAGACGGTCCCGCTCTGGACGGGGGAGCGCACGGAGGACATCGAGGTCCACTCCTACGTCCCGCCCGGGATCCGGCCCGGGACCCGGGCCCCGCTCCTCCTCCACCTGCACGGGTCAGGCTCGGCGGGGGACGAGGGGGGGATGTGGAAGGCCGCCGCGGACGCCCTGGGCATGGTCGTCGTCGCCCCCACGGACCCGCGGTCCGGGGAGGGGTACAGGTACAGCCCCGGGGAGAGGGCGCTGGCCCTCTCGGCGCTGCGGTGGGCGCGGCGGACCTTCGACACGGACGAGAACCGGGTCTTCCTCGGCGGGGTGAGCCGCGGGGGGCACCTCTGCTGGGACCTGGTGCTGCGCCGCCCGGACCTCTTCGCCGCGGCGGCCCCGATGATCGGGGGCCCCCGGGTCTCCAACGCGGCGGGGGAGAACAACATGCGCTTCCTCGAGAACGTGGCGCGGCTGCCGATCTGCGACCTCCAGGGCTCGCAGGACCACCCGATGCTCCTCGAGAACCTCCACATGGCCTTCGAGCGGCTGCTGAAGTGGAAGGCGAGGGCGACCCTGGTCGAGTTCCCCGACCGGGGCCACGACTTCGACCACAAGGCGGTGGACTGGGTGGCCTTCCTCGGAGGCGCCCGGCGGGACCCGCGGCCGGAGACGGTCGTGCGGCGCTGCGTGGCGGGGGACGAGGGGCGGTTCGCCTGGGCGGAGGTCCTGAGGACCGCGAAGGGGATCGAGGGGTTCTTCCAGATGGCCGTGGACGGGAAGGAGTGGCAGGCGCTCTCGGAGGACGAGAGGCGGCGGCGCTTCGAGGCCGAGGCGGAGAGGCGCACCGCCCGGCTCGAGGTCCGGATGGAGGCCCCCGGAAGGTTCGCCGCCCGGGGCACCGGCGTGGAGCGGTTCCGGCTCCTCCTCGACGAGGGGATGCTCGTCCCGGGGAAGCCCGTGGAGGTCTCCTGGCAGGGGAAGACGCTCGCGCGCGCCGTGAAGCCCGACGGGCGCGTCCTCCTCGAGGACATCCTCGAGCGCCTGGACAGGACGTTCCTCCCCGTGGCCGAGGTGGTGATCCCGTAGGGTGCGAGCGCTACCCCCGCGCGGCGGCGAGGATGGCGTCGTAGTCGGGCTCCTGGGCGATCTCCGGGACCAGGGCCGCGTACTTCACCATGCCCTTCGGGTCGAGGACGAAGGCCGCCCGCGCGTGCACCCCCGCGAGGGGGCCGTCGGCGATGCCCACGCCCCAGCGCTTCCCGAACTCCCGGTCGCGGACGTCGGAGACCCCGTGGACGTTCTGGATCCCCTCCGCCGCGCAGAAGCGCTTGATGGCGAAGGGGAGGTCGGCGCTGGCGACGAGGACCGTGACCCCGGGGAGCGAGGCCGCGCGCTCGTTGAACTTCCGGGTCTCCACCGCGCAGACCGGCGTGTCGAGGCTCGGGACGGTGAGCAGGACGACCGTCTTCCCGGCCAGGTCCTTCTTCGAGACCGGGGACAGGTCCTGCTTCACGAGCGTGAAGTCCGGGGCCGGGCTGCCGACCTTCGGGAGCGAGCCGGCGAGCCTGACGGGGTTGCCCTTCAGCGTGACGTTGGCCATGGCGCTCCCTCCTTGATGGGAGCCCGGCATCCTAGGCGCCCGGTCGCGGGCCCGACAACTTGCGCAGGGGGGTCAGCGCACCAGCCTTCTCCGCATGAGGCGGATGCCGAGGGCGAGGAGCGGGACCGCGCCGGCCACGAGGCCCGCGGCGACGAGCCAGACCCCGGGGCCGGCGTCCCCGTAGCAGGCGCGGCGGAGCGCCGTGCAGAGGTGGGCCATGGGGGAGAAGAGGGAGGCCCGCTGCGCCCACTCCGGGAGGCCCTCCAGGGGGAAGAAGACCCCGCCGAAGAGGTAGAGCGGCGTCGCCACGAGGAAGAGCGGGTAGTTGATCGACTCGATGTTCTTCACGCAGGCGGTGAAGCAGATCCCGGCCGCACCGAACAGGAGCCCGCCCGCGACGGCCAGGACCGGGACCGCCAGCGCCGCAGGGGTCCGGGCGTACCCCGCCACGAGGATCACGAGCAGGCTCGCCAGGGCCCCGATGAGGGCGCGCGAGGCTCCCCACAGCGTCTCGCCCACGACCACGTCGTCGAGGGAAGCCGGCGTCGAGGTGATCGCGTCGAAGGTCCGCTGGTAGTACATCCGGATGTAGGAGCCGTAGAGGCACTCGAAGAAGGACTGGAACATGACCGACATCGCGACGATGCCCGGGGCGATGAAGGCGACGTAGGTGGTGGGCTTCTCGGCCCAGGAGACGGCGGGCTGGAGCGCCCCGATCCCCAGGCCCAGGGAGGCCAGGAACAGGATCGGCTCCGCGAGGGAGAGCGTGGCCGTCTTCCAGGTGACCAGGTAGACCTCGAAGTTGCGCCGCCACACCTGGAGCGCGAGGGGGGAGACGTCGCCGAGGAGGCGGGTCATTCCCTGAGATCCCTTCCGGTCAGCCGCAGGAAGACGTCCTCCAGCGTCGCGCGCCGGAGCGCGAGCCTGCCCGGGCCGTGCCGCTCCGCGAGGCGGTGGTAGACCTTCTCGCCGCAGTCGCTGTAGACGAGCACCCGGCGGGGGAGGGCCTCCGCGTCCTCCCCCTCGGCCCGCAGCGCCGCGGCCTCCGGCTCCCCGGCCCCGGCGATCTCGACGACCTCGCAGCGGGCGTGGGTGCGCACGAGGTCCTTCGGGGGACCCTCCACGAGGACCTTCCCCCGGTCCACGATGGCCACCCGGTCGCAGAGGGCCTCCGCCTCCTCCATGTAGTGCGTCGTGAGCAGGATCGTCACGCCCCGCGCCCGGAGGTCGCGGACCCGCTCCCAGACCTGGTGGCGGGACTGCGGGTCGAGCCCCGTCGTGGGCTCGTCGAGGAACAGGAGCGGCGGCTCGTGCAGCAGCGCCCTCGCGAGGACGAGCCTCCGCTTCATCCCCCCCGAGAGCGCCTCCACGGGCCCTCCGCCCCGCTCCTCCAGGCGGAAGAACCGGAGGAGTGCCTCCGCCCGGCGGCGCGCCTCCGCCGGGGGGATGCCGTAGTAGCGGGCGTACACGAGGAGGTTCCTCAGGACCGAGAAGTCCGGGTCCAGGTTGTCCGCCTGGGGCACGACGCCGATGCGGGCCTTGAGCGCCCGCGGCGCGACCGCGGGGTCGAGGCCCAGCACCGAGACCTCGCCCCCGTCCCGGGGGGAGGCGGCGCAGGCCACGCGGATGGTGGTCGTCTTCCCGGCGCCGTTGGGGCCGAGGAGGCCGAAGCACGCCCCCGGGAGGACCTCGAGGTCGAGGCCGTCCACCGCCGGCGGCGCGTCCCCGTAGGACTTGCTCAGGCCCCGGATCGAGATCGCGGGGGAGGGCACGAGAGGGGAAGGCTACCCGTCCCGTCGCGGGGGAGGAAACTGCTTGCGGGGAGATCCCCTGCAACGGCCCCGTTTGCACCGCCTGTGTAGGGGCGACCCTTGGGTCGCCCGCCGTTCACAAGTTCCGCCTTCGCCAACGGCGGGCGGGGGGACCCCGGGGGGGACCCCAGGGACTCGTCGGGCTGCCGGTGGCAGCCCGACCCTGGGGACGAGGCGTGCCAGTGGCACGCCGAGCCCGGGGAGCCCCGGCCATACCCACCGAATACACACGGCGGGCGGGGCAAGCCCCAATGCTCCTGAGCGAAGCCGCCTCGGGGCAAGGGATCCCTTAAAGGTGTAGATCGTCCGGGATTCCCCGGCGGCTTGAGTCCTCCCCGTAAACGACGAGCCCTCGCTGACCGAGGGAGTGGTTG
>CAZKTF010000023.1:0-24582 GCA_964555565.1 uncultured Planctomycetota bacterium
CCCGGCCGCCGGCGGGAAGGCACCCGCCGCGGCAGGGAAGGCCCCCGTCGCGGCAGGGAAGGCCCCCGCCGCGGGCGGGAAGCCGGCCGCCCCGGCGAAGAAGTAGTAGGGGGGGGCTTCCCCCGGGCTCGGGCTGCCACCGGCAGCCCTCGAAACCCCCGGGGTCCCCCCCCCGCCGTGCATGGATCCCAAGGCGGGCGGGCTGAAGCCCGCCCCTATTACTTCGTCGGGGTCGCCACAGCGGCCGACTCCATCGCGGCCTTCCCCTCGGAGTCCCACCACCGCTGCCAGGCAGCCGCGTCCTCGCCGAGGTTCTTCCCGGTGAGCCTGCCCAGGGACTCCACGATGACCTGCCTCTCGACCCGGGTCTCGTAGGACTCCGCCGAGAACACCTTGGCGTCGAGCACGACCCCCTCGCGGAGCTGCTGGATGATCGGGTCCCCGATCTGGGCCAGCTGGGCGATCTCGACGTCGAAGTCCGCGATGTAGGAGACCTGGTTGTAGACCTGGATGTTCGCCCGGTTCGTCCCTCCCCAGGTGAGGTGCAGCCGCTGGATGAGGGTGCGGACCGCGACCCGGTCCCCGAGGGCCCCGAGCGCCTCGGCCGCGTTCGTGCGGACCGCGGGGCTGGCGGACTGGAGGGAGCGGATGAGGGGGAGCGCGACCTCGGCGTTGCCCACCTCGCGGAGCCCCTGGACGGCGGCCGCGCGGACGTCGCGGGCCGTGTCGAGGACCGAGGTCCTGAGCAGCGTCCGGACCACCCCCTCGTCGCCCTTCACGCCCAGCCCCTTCGCGGCGGCCGCGCGCACGAGCGGCGAGCGGTGGCGGATCCCCGCCAGCCAGACCCGGCGCTGGAGGTCGGCGGGGGCCGCGGCGAGCGCCTCCGCCGCGTACTGCCGCACGCGCGGGTTCGGGTCGGCCAGGGCCTCGAGGTTCTGGACCGCGCGCTTCTCCTCGTCGTTCAGCGCCCTGCGGGACGCCGCGGAGCGGTCCGAGGCCTCGGCCTCCTCGCGGAGGACCCAGTTCCCGTCGCGGCGGACGAAGCCCTTCGCCCGCAGCAGGTCGTCCCCCTTGCGCCAGGAGCCGTCTACCTTCTCCTCGCGGAGCGCCGCGCGGGCGGCCTCGTGGGCGGGCTCGAGGGCCACGACCCTGCCGTAGAGGTCGCGGGCCTCCGTGCCGAGGCCCTGCCGCTCGCACCAGAGGGCGAGCCCGAAGAGGCCCTTCGCGTCGTCGGCCTTCACCGCCGCGCGCTTCTCCTCGAACACGGCCTTCGTCGTGGAGGAGCGGTCGATCAGCTCCACGCGGGACCAGGGGAGGTCGAGCGTGCCCTCGGCGGTCTCGACCCGGACGATCTCGCCCAGGTCCCGGGCCTTCCCCTCGACGAGGTCGCCCGAGCGGAGCTTGACGACGTCGGCGAGCGCGGGGCCGGCGGCCAGCAGGGCCGCGGCGCCGAGGACGGCGAGCGGACGCGTCGTGCGCATCGTGCACCTCCCGCGGGCGCGCCGATCGCCGCGCCCCGAACCCGATTGCACCCCGAGCGTAGCACCCCCCGCGGCGGCGTCAAGCGCCCGCGTCAATCCCGGTGATCGAAGAAGTTCTCCAGCGCGAGGCAGTGCATGGCGCACTGGTAGACGGCGCCCCCGTCGTCGCGCTGGGCCCAGGCGTCCCCCTTCGTCGGCCAGGCCCCGACGGAGTCCCCCTCCTTGACCTGGAGGTCGAGGAGGTACTTCTGGAGCGCCGGACCCCAGGCCTTCCAGTAGGTCCCCCCGAGCCGGCTCATCCCGTCGGAGGCGTAGAAGAGGAAGTAGGAGTTCTCCCCCCACCCGGGCTTCGGGAGCCGCTTCACGACGAAGTCCGCCGCGGCCTGGACCCGGGCATCGCCGAGGCCCTGGTCGTAGCGCAGCCGGCAGAACAGCGCCGCCGCCGTCATGGCGGCGCTCCCGGGATTCGTCGGCTTGTCGTAGCCCACGCGGCCGTCCTGCTGGGTCATGCGGTCCACGTAGGCCATCGCGCCGTCGATGACGCCCGGGCGCAGGACCGGGTCCTCGCCGCCCACGTCGTAGTGGGCCGCCCTGGCGTGGAGGAGGGCCTGGAGCGCCCACCCGGTCACCGAGACGTCCGAGGTCGGGCCCCGGGGGGAGTACCGCCAGCCCGCGTCCTGGTTCGCCGCGTCCTGGAGCCAGCGGATCGCCTTCGCCGCCGCGGGCCGCACGCGCGTGTCGTGGAGGAGGCGGTCCATGTCCACCAGCGCCGCCGTGACGATGGAGTGGTGGTAGAGGTTGACGCCCTGGTTCGTGGTGGAGACGGGGAACGACCCGTCGGCCTTCTGCCACGCGAGGAGCCAGTCCACGGCCTTCCGCAGCGTCGGCTCGAACTCGTCCGTGATGTCGAACCGCACGTGGCCGAGGAGCGCCAGCGCCGCGAGCCCCGTGAGGCCGGTGCGGTGCTGGTGCGTGGAGCGCTTCTCCTCGGTAAGCCCCTTCTCCTTCGCCTCCACCGCGGTCCATCCGAAGGAGCCGTCGGGGAGCTGCTGCTTCACCATCCAGCGGAGCCCCTGCCGCACCGAGGCGAGCACCGGGAGTTCCCGGTTCTCCTCCAGGTCCGTCACGGCACTCCCCCGCTCCTCGTCCCTCCGGGACTCGGCGGGGTCCGCCTCGGGATCGACCCGCGCCTCCTCGGCCAGCGCGGTCAGGATCGCGCGCCCCTTCCCGTAGTCCCCTGCGCGGACCGCCGCGTCGGCCGTCCGGCGGCGCTCCGCCCGGGTCCGCCGCTTCCCCGCCTCTGCCACCAGCGTGTTCGCCCGCTGGTCGAGGCTCCTCCTCTCGGCGGGCCCCGCCGCGAGCGGGGAGGCGAGCGCGAAGTGCTTCGCCGCGCCCTCGAGGTCGCCGGCCTCGAGCAGGCGCTTCGCCGCGGCCAGTTCCCGGTCGAAGGCGGAGGCTTCCGGGGGCGGGGCCTTCCGCCGGGCCGCGAGCCTCCCGAGGATGTCGAGGACCCTGCGTCGCACCGGCTCCACCTCGCCCGCCGCCTCGGTGCCGTGCAGGCACCGCTCGGCGTCGGCGAGCATCCGCTCGGCCCCCTCGGTGTCCCCGGCCGTGGCGAGGCCCTCCGCCTCCCGCAGCGCCCACCGCCCCGCCGCGGCCCGCGCCCCGGAGAAGGCCCGGGCCATCTCGGGCGCGAGGTCCTCCACGGCGTAGCGGGCGAGGAAGGAGAGCACGCCGGCCAGCGTGGAGCGGAGGTCCCCCCGGGCGTAGGCGGCCAGCAGGTCGGTCGCCTCGCGGCGGGCCATGGCCGCGCGGTCGAGCGGGGCCCGCCCGGCGCGGCCCTCCTCTGCCGGGAGGGGAGGCGGGGCCGTGGGTCGCACGAGGACGAAGACCGCCACGCCCACCCCCGCGGCCGACGCCGCCGCCACCGCCGCCAGGATCGTCGCGGGCCTCATGGCGGGTCCCCTACCTCAGGCTCTCGCGGTAGGACTTGAGACCCTCGAGGAACTTCTTCCGCGCGTCCGCCACCACGTCGCCGGCGTTCAGCCGCTCGCGGAGGACCTGGCCGATCCGCGCCTGCTCGGGGGCCGACCGCAGCAGCGAGCGGGAGAAGGCGAGGGCCGCCCCGGCCCAGCGCGCCACCGCGCCCGGCACTCCCGGCGCCTCCCGATCGCCGACGGTGCGCTCGGCGAGGCGCTCCAGGCGGGGGAGGATGTCGCGCCGGACCTCCCGTTCCATGTCCGCGGCCGGGAGCGTCCCCCGGTAGAGGAGCCCGAGCCGCTCCGCCTGGAACTTCCGCAGGGCGAGGATCGCGTCCCTGGCCTCGCCGTCCTCGAGCTTCCCCCCCGTCGCCTTGGCGAGCGCGTTGAAGGCCTCGTCCTGCGCGCGCAGCGCGGCCCCGAACTCCGTCATCGCCTCGCTCTCCTGCATCCGGAGGAGCGCGTCGATGCGCTCGAAGTCCCGCAGCTGCTCGGCCACGTACTTCCCGAGGGAGTCGTGCACCTCGCGCAGCCGCGGGGTCGCGGCGTCCGGCGCCAGCCGCGCGACCTCCTGCTGGAACTTCCGGAAGAAGGGGAGCGCCTGCTCGCGGAGGAAGGGGGAGTAGCGTGCGCCCTCCAGGTTCTCGGCCGCGAGGTCCCGGCCCAGCTCCTCGACCTCGACGGCGATCCTGGCGTCCTGGTCCACGAGGCCCTCGACGGCGGCCTCGTAGGCGCGGAGCGCCTCCTTCTCCGCGTTCCCGCCGCAGCCCGCGACCGGGAGGGAGAGCGCGAGGAGGAGGGCGGCGGGACGGAGCTGGCTCGCGCGGCGCATGGTCCTCCCGTGTTGGACGGACGGAGAGGGACCGATCCTACCTGCGGATGTGCCCCGGGCAAGGAGGCCCCGGACCGCGCCCCGCCGATAGAATCCTGGAGACCCCCTTGCGCAAGACCGCCCTCGTCGCCGCGCTGCTCCTCGTGCTCCTGGCGGGCACGATCCCGGCGCTCATGGCCGTGGCCGAGGCCTTCACCGGGAAGGCCGGGGGGCCGAGTCTCGAGCACGTCCGGGCGGCGCTGGCGGACCCCTTGGGCTGGCGCTCCGTCGCGTGGACGGCGGGGATCGCCGCCGCCGGCGCGGCCGGGGCGGCCCTGATCGGGATCCCCTTCGCGCTCCTCACCGCGCGGACCGACCTCCCCGGGCGGAGGTTCTTCGCGGCGCTCTACGCGGCCCCGCTCGTCCTCCCGCCGCTCCTGATGGCCATGGCCTGGAGGCGGCTCCTGGCGCCCGAGGGGGGGGGCCCGCCGCTCCTCCCCGAGACCCCCGGCTGGAAGGCGGCCCAGGCCGCGGGGCTCTTCGCCCTCGCCTACTTCCCCTTCGTGACGCTCTTCGCGCGACGCTCCCTGGCCTCCGTCGGCGCGGCGCAGGAGGAGGCCGCGGCGCTGGCGGCGGGCCCCTGGCGGGGTTTCCTCCGCGTGACGCTCCCCCTCGCCCGCCCGGGGATCCTCGCGGGGACGCTCTTCGCCTTCGTGTTCGCGCTCAACGACTTCTCCGTCGTGGACTACGTGAACATCGTGGCCACGCCCGAGAACACCGTCCCGGCCTACGCCTACCAGATCCAGATCGCGTTCTCGCGCAAGGAGGGGAGCGTCCCCCAGATGCTCGTGCTCGGTCTCCCCGTGGCGCTCCTCGCGCTCGGCGCGCTCGCCCTCGCGCTCCGCGGCGCCCTGCGGACCCCCACGGCCACCGTCGGGACCGCCTGGAGGCCTCCCCGGCCGATTTCCCTCCGGCCCCTGGGGAAGGCGGCGGGGGTCCTCTTCTGCGGCGGGGTCCTCGCCGCGGGCGTCCTCGTCCCCGTCGTGACGCTGGCCGGCTGGGCCGCGGACACCGGGTCCTCCACGGACGTCTTCGTGCGCGGGGGGGCGGACGAGGCGCTGCGGCTCACCGTGGGGCTCGCGGCCGCGGCCACGCTCCTGGCCGTCCCCGTCGCCCTGGTACTGGCCGAGGCCGCCCGGCGCGCGGGGCGCGCCGCCGAGGCTGCGGCCTCGGCGCTCGTGCTCCTCCCGCTCGCGCTCACCCCGGCCGTGGTGCCCATCGGGGCGATCGCGCTCTGGAACCGGGCCGCGCTGGAGGTCCCCGGGGACCCGCCCTGGAACCCGGTCTACCAGACCGAGGTCCTCGCGGCGCTCCTCGTGTTCGCGCGGGTGCTCCCCTTCGCCTTCGCCGCGACGCTCGCCTCGCTGCGGGAGGTCGAGGACAGCCAGCTCGAGGCCGCCGAGGCCGCGGGGATTCCCTGGGACCTGCGCCTCAGGCGCGTCGTGCTCCCCCTCGCGTCCCCGGGCGTGGCGCTGGGGGCGGTCCTCGCCTTCGTGTTCGCGGTGCGGGAGCTCGACGGCGTGGCGGTGCTCGGGACCCAGACCATCGTGCGGAAGATGTGGGCGGCGCTCCACACCGCCCGCGACGACCGGGCCGCGGCGATGGCGATCGCGCTCATCGCGCTCGAGGCCTTCGTGTTCGCGCTCGCGGCGCTGGCCGGGTTCCTCCGGCCGCGCGGTCAGCGCGAGGGGGAGGCGCCGCCCGCCGCGTCGGCCAGGCGGTCGAGCTCCGACTCGTAGAGCGCCGCGAGGCGGCGGGCGACGGGGCCCGGGCGGCCGTCCCCCACGGGCTTCCCGTCGATGCGCGCCACCGGCGCCACGCCGCGGACGGTGCTCGTGAGGAAGACCTCCTCGGCGGCACGGAGGTCCTCCACGGGCCAGGCCCCCTCCTCGGCGCGCATCCCCTCCCGGCGCATGGCGGCGAGGAGGACGTCGCGGGTGATCCCGGCCAGGATCCCGCAGGAGAGCGCCGGGGTCCGCACCGTCCCCCCCTTCACCCAGAAGACGTTGCTCGTCGTCCCCTCGGCCACGTGCCCCCCGGGGTTCAGGAGGACCGCGTCCTCGGCCCCCTGCCGCCTCGCCTCGATCAGGGCGAGCACGTTGTTCAGGTAGTTCCCGGTCTTGGCCGAGGGGGGGAGCGCCCGCGCGTCGTTGCGCCGCCGCGAGGCGACCGCCACCGGGATCCCGTCCCGCTGGACCGAGGGGGGCGGGACCGGGAGCGGACGCACGATGACGATGAGCGAGGGGGCGAGGCAGGAATCCGGGAGGAGGGTGAGCTCCCCCACGCCGCGGGTCACCACCACGCGGACGTAGGACTCGGGGTTCCCGGCGGCCCGGAGCGCCCCGTCCACCCGCGCCCGCATCTCGGCGTCGCTCCAGGGGAGCGCCAGGTAGACCTGCTCGGCCGAGGCGCGCAGCCTCCGCTGGTGCTCCTCCCAGGTGACCGGCACCCCGCGCCGCGTCCGGACCACCTCGTAGACGGAGTCCCCGAAGAGGAACCCGTGGTCGAAGACGGAGACGGTCGCCTCCTCCGGGCGGCGGAGCGAGCCGTCGATGGAAACCACGATTCCCATGCGTCCCCTCCCGCGAGGCGCCGAAGGCCCGTCCGGGGCTCTATCATCTATCGGGAACCGGGGAGGCGGGCATGAGAACCCGCCGCGCGCCGGAGGAGGAGCCGACGGTGAGCTTCGTCGCCCGCACCTTCATGCTGGAGCGGATCGGGAACCGCCGGCGCGCGGCCCTCGAGACGGGGGGCGGGACCCTCTGCGTCTGCGTCTACCTCGGCCCCGCCGACGCGGGGGTGGACCTCGCGCTCGACGCCGGGGAGGTGACGGCCCGGGTGCGCGGCGGGGCGATGCCGGCGCGGGACTTCCACGCCGCCCTGCCCTCCGGGGAGCGGGTCCGGGTCTTCGGTGCGCCGCCGCGGATCCGGGCCGAGTCGGACCGCCGGGCCCCCTTCGAGGTCCTCGTGGAGGAGGAGGCGGGGGGGTGGCGGCGGTTCGCGCTCCTCGAGCGGGGGGGCATCGGGGGGGAGCTCCGGACCGTGCCCGGGAATGGGGCGCTCCCCTGGAGGCTCGACGTCCCCGGGGCCGGGGACCCGATCCGCGCGCTCGCGATCCTGCACGCCGCGGAGCGGCTGCTGCGGGAGACGGAGGGGCCCCGGTGATGCGCCGCTAGGATTCCAGGTACGCCCGGGCGAAGGCCGCGAGGAAGTCCCGCGCCACGGGGAGGCACGCCTCGTCGATGTCGAAGGACGGGTGGTGGTGGAGCGCGTGGATCCCCCGCCGGGGGTTCGAACACCCGACGAAGGCGAACACGCCGGGGTTCCGGCCGAAGAGCACTCCCACGTCCTCCCCGCCCATGCTGGGTTCGGCCGGGACGACGTTGCGCGCCCCGACCACCCCGGCGGCGACCTCGCGGGCGAGGGCCGCGAGCCCCGGGTCGTTGACCGTCGGCGGGAGCTGGAACTCGTGCCGGACCGCGGCCGTGCAGCCGAAGGCCCGCGCCGTCCCCCGGGCCATGGCCGCGAGCTCCCGGGCGATGCGCCGGCGGGTCCGCTCCCGGTAGGTCCGCACGGTCCCCTCGAGGACCGCCTCGCCGGGGATCACGTTGAAGGCGGTGCCCGCGGCGATCCTCCCGACGGTGACCACGACGCTGTCCCGGGGGTCGGTGCGGCGGGAGACGAGCGACTGGAGCGCGGCCACCAGGTAGGCCGCGGCCACCACCGGGTCGCGGGTCTCGTGCGGGTAGGCGGCGTGGCCCCCCTTCCCGCGGACGCGGACCTCGAACCAGTCCACCGCCGCCATGCAGGGCCCGTCCAGCACCGCGACCTTCCCCGCGCGGAGCGCACCCCACAGGTGGAGGGCCGCCGCCGCGTCGGGGACCGGGTCCCGGAGCACGCCGGCCCGCGCCACGGCCCGCGCGCCGTCCCCCCCCTCCTCGCCGGGCTGGAAGACCAGCCGCACCCGCCCCCGCCGCGGCGGCCCGGCGGCGAGGACCTCGGCCGCGCCGAGGAGCGCCGCCGCGTGGCCGTCGTGGCCGCAGGCGTGCATCACGCCCGCGACGACGGAGGCGTAGGGGCGCCGCGAGTCCTCCTGCACCGGGAGGGCGTCCGTGTCCGCCCGCAGGAGCAGCGTGCGCCCCGGGCCCCGCCCCGCGAGGTCCGCGACGACGCCGGTCCCGGCCACCCGTCGCGGCCTGAGCCCGAACCCGCGGAGGTGCCCCTCCACCACGCCGGCCGTGCGCTCCTCGCGCATGGAGAGCTCCGGGTGGCGGTGGAGGTCGCGGCGCACCGCGACCAGGTCGAGGCGCCCGCGGCCGCGTTTCACCGGCCCGGGCCCCCGTAGGCGACCCAGGAGGTCGGGGTCTCGAAGACCTTCACCTCCGCCAGCGGCAGGTCCTTCAGCCGCTCCCAGACCCAGATCGCCACGTTCTCGGCGGAGGACTGCGGGACGACCTCGTTGAGGTACGCGTGGTCGAGGCGCGCGAGCACCCGCTCCTCGACGATCTCCTTCAGGCGCGCGAAGTCGAAGGCGAGGCCGTCCTGTCCGACGGGGGCCTCCACGGTCACCTGGAGGAGGTAGGAGTGGCCGTGGAGCCGCTCGCACGCCCCGCGGTACTCGAGGAGGTTGTGGGCGGCCTCGAACCGGAACTCGCGGGTGACGCGCATGCGCGCCGCATCCTACCGCCGGGCCGCGCTCCGCCTACAGCGGCAGCGCCGCGGCCGCGCCGCGCTCGACCGCCGGGCTGCCGGGCCTCAGGACCGAGCCCTCGACGCGCTCGACCTCGTCCAGGAGGCCCAGCGCGTCGCGGAGGTGGTCCGCCTGGGCGAGGCCCTCCTCGGAGAGGATCCGCAGGAAGACCTTCACGGCCCGGTCGTCCTCGAAGTTCCGGGAGGCGAGGGCGAAGAAGCGGTGGACATCCTCCTCGATCCGCAGCGCGGTGCGGAGCGCGAGGCGCAGGTCCTCGACGACCCGGATGGGGCGGCGGACCGACAGGGGGCCGAAGACCGCGACGTCCACGGCCGCGACGGCCCGGCCGGGCTCGAAGCGGCCGAAGAGCTCGCGGCGGTGCTTGAGGAGGATCTTGCGGTGCTCCCACTCCTCCTGGGCCAGGCGCCGGAGGCAGCGGCGGAGCTCCACGTCCTCGATCGACTGCGCGAGCCCCTGGAAGAACTGCGACGCGACCTCCTTGCCGCGGATCGCCGTGTCCAGGACGTCGCGGAGACCGGTGCTCGTCCCCCTGCCGTTCATTGCCATCTTGTTCCGCGGCCGCGGCCGCGCCCCCCCAAGGCCCCCGTGACGTCTTGCCCACGACCCCGGGGTCCCCCGACCTCGGGCGCCCAACCGGGCGCGAATCATAACCCCTTGCGCCGCAGGGGGAAAGGGGGTCCGGGATGGGGTCGAAGGAAACAAAACACTAGGGGTAGTGGGTTCCGGAGGGCGGCCCCCGGATGGCCCCCGCCTGGGATGCCGGCACCGGGCGCCGGGAGAGCCGGGCCCGGCAGCGTCGGGGACGGTCCCCCCCCGGGGCCGTCCCCGGCCGCCGCTACCGCAGCCGCTGGAGCCAGATCTCCTTGCCGCGGTAGGTGCCGCCCGGGGAGGCGGTGCCCTTGTACGTCCCCGTCGCCGACAGGCTCATGGTCTTCAGCCAGAAGATGGCGAACTCGCCGGGGTTGCTCGCGTACACGCAGGCCGGGGTGGCCTCGTCCCCGCTCTGCCCGGAGGTCTCCGACTCGCTCCCCTGGAGGGCAAGGCCCGAGGAGCCCGCCGTGTCCACCCGCCTCTGCCTCACGGAGAGCGACCCGGCCGTCGTCAGGCGGGTCCAGGCCACGTAGGCGTCCTTCTCCGTGTCGTTGTACACCGGGCGGGCGAGGAAGTGGTGGTCGAGGCCCGCGCTCGTCACCACGGTCCCGTTCCCGATCGGGGCGAGCGTCGAGGCGTTGGCCAGGATCGCCTCCACGGACCGGGCGCCGGACGCCGGGACCCGCGTCCAGGTCACGAGGATGCGCCCCTTGTCCGTGTCCACCGCGAAGGCGGGGTCGGCCAGGTCGTCGTTCGAGGAGGAGGCCACCTTCTGGCCCGAGGCGCCCGACGAGCTCCAGACCAGGACCTCGAGGGGGACGGAGTCGCTCCCGCCGCGGGCGTTGTAGGAGACGAGGACCTGCTGGTTCACCGGGTCCCAGGCCGCGAAGGGGTCGCCCTCGTGGTACGGGCTGAAGGCGATGCCGGACATGTTCCCGAGGGAGCCGTTGGAGCCGTCCAGGGTCCGGTAGAGCACGTCGTAGTCGTCGGCCGAGTAGTAGGTGTTGGTGCCGGAGGGGAGGCCCAGGATGGACCACTCCTGCATCCAGACTACGTACCAGAGGCGGGCCTTCGCGTCGTAGGCGAGCGCCGGCCGGAAGTTGTTGAACTCGTCCACGTAGTAGCCGGAGTAGAGGGTGTGGTCGGAGATCTGGACGTTGCTCCCCTGGGGGACCAGGTCGGAGGCGCGGAGCACCTGGACCTCCACCTCGTAGAGGCTGGTCGCGGAGCTCCCGGACGGGTGGTAGCCCCCCTTCCCCGTGGTCGGGGTGACCGTCTTCTGCTCCGCCCAGGCGACCAGGTACTCGTCCCGGAAGGAGTCCCAGCACACGGCCGCGGTCCGCTTCTTCACGCTGGAGGCGGCCGCGGAGACGGAGACCGTGCTCCCGACCGGGGCCCCGGCGGAGTCGAGCCGCTGCGCCTTGACCTCGAAGTTCGTCCCGCCGGAGTCCACGTCGAGCCATCCCACGAGGTACTCCGAGCGCGTGGAGTTCCAGCAGACGGCGGGAGGGGCGTCGGCGGAGTTCGTGATGCCGAGGCTCTTCGAGGCGGCCGCGACCGGGCCCACGACCCGGAAGCCCCCCGCCAGGCGCGCCTCCGGCCCGTCCGCGTTGCGGACCACGGCGTCCCAGCCGCCGAAGGCCTTGCCCGTGAGGTCGAAGGTCGCCGTCACCCGGTCGGGCGCCACCACGACGCCGGTGCCCTGGACGGAGGTCTCGCCGGACCTCTCCAGCCGGGCGGTCGCCCCGGGGTCGAAGTTCGCTCCGTCGAGCGCGCAGGCCGTGACCGGGCCATCGACGTTGCGGTTGGGGCTGATGGAGAACAGGGAGGGAGGGGCGTTCCGGAGGTCGAAGGCCGCCGGGAGCGTGGCGACCGCGGCGTCGGGGTTCGCCATCACCAGGTCCCAGGCCCCGACCGTGTGCCCGCGGAGGTCGAAGGTCGCGCTGACCTGCGAGCCCGCCCCGAGAACGCCGGTCCCGGGGATCGTCTCGCCGCCGCGGACGAGCGAGACGATGACGCCGGACACGAAGAAGCTCCCCATGATGGTCGTCGGGACGACCTGGTCGTCGTACCCGTAGCCCGGGTCGATGGAGGCCGGGTAGGCCGGGGAGGCGAAGACCTCGAAGGCGTCGTCGATCTTCCCCGAGCCGCCGTCGGGGTTCTCCACGGAGACGTCGTAGACCCCCCGCGCGAAGGACGCGAGGTTCTGGGCGAAGGACAGGGACGACTCCCCGACGGTCACCTGGGACGCCGGGACGGTCACGGTGGACGGGGGCTTGCGGAAGACCACGCGGGCGCCCGGCGCGGCGAAGTCCACGATCACCGTCGCGGCGATCACCTGGCTCGGATCCCCCGAGACGGGGTCCAGGTCCGTGACGACCGGGTCCGTGATCACCTGGGACTCGTCCAGCGTGCGGCGCTGCAGCTTCCCCGTCTTCCACTTCGCGCTCACGGTGAAGGGCCCCGCCGCCCCGGACGGCGACGACACGAGGAGCTCGTACTCCCCCGCGGGGCCGAGGGTCACCCCCTTCAGCGTGAAGGAGGCCCCCTTCACCAGCGGCGGGTCCACGAGGACCGTGTCCCCGTCGGGCTCCCGGAGCGCGACGAAGGCGGGGACGGCCCCGCTTCCCTTCGCCGCCTTCGCCACGATGGTCCCGACGCTGTTCCCGGGACAGACGAATCGCACCGAGAGCGTCGCGCCGTCGCCCGCCGCCGTCGGGGCGGCCGCGGCGCCGCGCGGGTTCTTGACCTTCGTCGCGAGGCTCCAGCCCCCGGCGCTCCCGTCGGCGCTGCGGACCTCGAGCCAGCGGAGGCCCGTGGAGGGGACCGGGTAGGACTTCAGCGCCACCTGGTTCCCCTTGGGCGAGACCAGGAGGGCGGCGGTCGCGGCCGCGTCCTCCCGGCGGTCGGGGCCGAGGACGACCAGGCGCGGGTGGAGGGCGCTCCCCTTGGCGGCCTTGAGCGTGACCGACAGGAGCGCGCCCTCGACCGCGTTGAAGGGGATGCGGTCCACGTCCGCGGCGTCGGAGACGACCCCGACGACGGCGTCCCCACCGACCTGCACCGCGTGGACCTCCTGCGCGGCGGCGGGGGGGGAGGAGAGGGCGAAGGCCACGGAAGCGGCGAGTCCGGCCACGGCCCGCGCCATCCCGGGGGATAGGAGGTTGGTCACCATGAGGGGGATAGGAAGTTCATCACCATGTTGGCCCCCGATCGAACGGAGTGTGTGCCCCTAAGCCTACCCCCGGGGGGAGACCCCGGTCAATGCGCTCCTTTCGCCTATTGCAGCCCGAAGGCCTGGCGGGCGGCCCGGGTCGCGGCCGCCACGGCCTCGCCCGGGAAGACCCCGAGGAGGACAATCGCGCCGATGAGGGCGTAGAGGAGCGCCTTCGTCCCGGCGGGGACCGCGATGGGGCTCGGGTCCTTCGGGGGGTGGATGTACATCCGCTTGATGACGCAGAGGTAGTAGTAGAGGCCGATCACGATGTTCACTCCCGCCGCCGCGAGCAGGAGCAGGCCCTCCGGCCCGGTGAGCGCGACGGAACGGAGGAGGAGGAACTTCCCGAAGAACCCGGCCAGCGGCGGCACGCCCGCCAGGCTGAGGAGCGCCACGGTCAGCGAGCCGGCCAGCAGCGGGCTCCGCCGCGACAGGCCCGCGTAGTCGTCCAGCTCGTGGCTCCCCGTCGCCCCGGAGAAGACGACGATCGCGACGAAGGCCGCCATGTTCGTGAAGGCGTAGGCGAGGAGGTAGAAGAGGACGGCGCCGGTCCCCTCCGCCGCGGTCGCCGGGTCGAAACGGCCGCCCTCCCCGCCGACGAGGGAGTCCCCCCCCACGCGCAGGACCGCGAACCCGAGCAGCATGTACCCGCAGTGCCCGATGGAGGAGTAGCCCATCAGGCGCTTCACGTTGGTCTGCGGGATCGCCGCCAGGTTCCCGTAGAAGAGGGTCGCGAAGGCGAGCGCGGTGAACAGGAGCTGGAGCGACCGCTCCGTCCCGGGCCCGGCGATGGAGGCGTTGAGCCGCAGGAGCAGCGCGAACCCGGCCGCCTTCGACCCGACCGAGAGGAAGGCGGTCACGGGCGTGGGGGCCCCCTGGTAGACGTCGGGCACCCAGACCTGGAGCGGGACCATCCCGATCTTGAAGCCGAGGCCGAGGAAGACGAGGAGGATGCCGAGGACGAGCTCCGGGTGGCGCACCGAGGGGTCGGTCGCCCCGAGGAGGTCCGAGGAGCGCGCCGCGAGGAACCGCCGGAGGGCCTCGAAGGAGAGGTCCCCCACCGCGCCGTAGATGAGGGCGATCCCGAACAGGATGAAGGCCGCCGCGAGGGAACCCAGGACCAGGAGCTTGAGGCCGGCCTCCACCGACGCGGCCTCCTCCCTCTTGAACGCCGCCAGCACGAAGAAGGAGAGGGTCACCAGCTCCAGGCAGACGAACAGCGACATGAAGTCCCCGACGCCGGAGACGAGGAACATCCCCGATAGGGCCGCGAGGAGGAGGAAGTGGAACTCCCCGCGCCCGCGCGGGAGCCGCTCCTCGTAGCGCACGGCGAGGAGAACCGCGAGGAGCCCGGCGGTGGCGAACACGCGCTTGAGGAAGACCGAGAGGGCGTCGTGGACGAGCGAGCCGCCGAACACCGGGTCCGGGCCCTCGGAGGGCTCGAGGAGGAGCCACGCCCCGGCGCAGAGCGCCGCGGCCACGGCCACCGAGAGGAGCCCCACCCGCGCCTTCCGCCCCTCGGGCGTGAAGACGTCCGCGAGGAGGACGAGGCAGGCCCCCGTCGCCGCGCCGATCTCGAGGAAGGGGCCCACGGGCTACCCCGCCAGGGCCCTGGCCACCGGCTCCACCCCGTCCCCGATGACCCCGAGGAGGAGTCCCGGCCAGAAGCCGAAGAGGAGGAGGACCGCCAGCAGGAAGAGGAAGGGGGCCCTCCGGAACCATGTGTCCGCGTCCCGGAGCCCGTCCCACCGGGGGTTCCTCGGGCCGAAGAACGCCTCCCGGAGGGCGCGCAGGAGGTAGACGCCGGTGATGACGATCCCGAACACCGCCACCACGGCCTGCCACCGGAGGCCCCCGCCCCAGGCCCCGAAGATCACCATGGTCTCGGAGATGAAGTTGGCGAACCCGGGGACCCCGGCCGAGGCCATGGTCATGAGCGTGAAGCAGGTCCCGATGAAGGGGATCTGGTGGGCCATGCCCCCGAGGTCGGGGAGCGTCCGCACGTGGGTCTGGTCGTAGAAGAACCCGATGAGGGCGAAGGCCAGCGCCGTCATCACCCCGTGGGCGAACATCAGGAAGACCGCGCCGTTCATCCCGAGCATCGTCATGGAGGCGATCCCGAGGAGGACGTAGCCCATGTGGCTCGAGGAGGAGTAGCCCACGACGAACTTCATGTCCTTCTGCGCCATGGCGACGAGCCCGCCGTAGACGATGTTGAACATGGCGAGGACCGCCACCACCGGGAGCCAGTCGCGGGCGCCCTCGGGGAGCGCCGGGATCGCGATGCGGAGGATCGCGTAGGAGCCGAGCTTCATCAGGACGCCCGCGTGGAGCATGGAGGCCGCGGAGGGGGCCGCCGCGTGGCCGAGCGGGGACCAGGTGTGCATCGGCCACATGGGCGCGATGGCCCCGAACCCGAAGAGGAGGAAGGGGAAGACCCATCCCTGGAACCCCATCCCCGCCCAGGGCTCGTCCCAGGCCGGCGAGCGGCTCGCCCGGAGGATGTCCTCCAGGTCGAAGGAGGGGAACCCGTTGATGCGGCCCGCGCGGAAGTACACCATCAGCAGCCCGATCAGCGCCACCACCGCACCCGTGGTCAGGTACAGGGTGAGCTTCATCGATGCGTATTCCCTGCGCGTGGACCCCCAGATGCCGACGAGCAGGTACATGGGGATGACGGCGAGCTCGTAGAAGAAGTAGAACCAGAACAGGTCCCGGGTGGCGAAGACCCCGAAGACCCCGGTCACGAGGGTGAGCAGGGAGACGTAGAACTCCTTCGGGCGGTCCTCCACGCTCCAGGAGACGAGCACCCCCGCGAAGATGACGATGGCGGTGAGGAAGAGCATGGCGACGGTCATCCCGTCGGCCGCCACGTTCCAGGAGATCCCGAGTTCCGGGACCCAGGGGACCTTCTGGGCGAAGCGGGCCAGCGACGCGGCGGAGCCCCCGGGCCCGCCCTCCCGGGCCGCGGCCAGGAGGACGACCGCGAGCACGAGCTGGATCGACATGCCGAGGAGGGAGACCCGGCGGACCCAGCCCTTCCGGGCCGAAGGGAGGAAGAGGAGGGCCGTGACCGTGCCCGCGGGGATCACCACCATCCAGGTGAGGAGCGAGAGGCCCAGGAACACCTACCGGCCCCCCTTCCCGAACAGCAGGACCCACCCCGCCACGAGCATGGTGCTCGCGACCGCGAAGCGCACGTAGGTCTGCAGCGAGCCGGTCTGGAGCCCGCGGAGCTCCGCCCCCGCCCGGCGCGTCGCCCCGGCGACGCCGTCCACGACCCCGCGGATGAGGACGTTCTGCTCGAAGAAGTCGGCCGCCTCGGCGATCCCCTGCTGCACGCGCCGCACGAGGAAGAGGTAGAGGTCGTCGAAGTAGTACTTGTTCACGAGGAGGGCGTGGACCGGGGCGAGCCGCGCCTTCCAGGCCGCGGCGTCGAGGGTGCGCGTCGCGTAGAAGAGGACGCCGAGGACGAGCCCCGCGAGCGCCGCGACCGTCCCCATCGCCGCCACGTCCCCGTGGAACCCGTGCCCGCCCTCGTGGGGCCTGATCCCGACGATCTCGAAGGCCTTCTGGAAGAGCCACGGCGAGTCGTGGGGGAAGATCAGCGGGAACCCGAGGAACCCGACCAGGGCCGCCGGCACCGCCAGGACCCAGAGCGGCAGCGTCATCACCGCCGGGGACTCGTGCGGGTGGCCGTGGCCGCGGTACTCCCCGTGGAAGGTCAGGAAGGTCGTCCGCATCATGTAGAAGGCGGTGAGCGCCGCGGTGACGAGGCCCAGGGCCAGCAGCGGAGCGCTCGCGTGCTCCCCCCCGTGGGCCGCCGCCGCGAGGATCTCGTCCTTGCTGAAGAAGCCGGCGAAGGGGAACAGCCCCGCCAGGGCGAGCGTCCCGATCCACCAGGTCGCGCACGTGGACCTCATGGACTTCTTCAGGCCGCCCATCTCGAAGATGTCCTGCGTGTGGCAGGCGTGGATGACCGACCCGGCCCCGAGGAACAGGAGGGCCTTGAAGAAGGCGTGCGTGGTGAGGTGGAACATCGCCGCCGTGGCCCCGGCCAGGCCCACCGCCATGACCATGTAGCCGAGCTGGGAGAGGGTCGAGTAGGCGAGCACCTTCTTGATGTCGGTCTGGACCACCGCGATGGTCGCCGCGAGGAAGGCGGTGATCCCCCCGATCCAGGCGACGACGTGGAGGGCCCCGGGGAAGGGCTCGAAGAGGAAGAAGCAGCGGCAGATCATGTAGACGCCCGCCGCCACCATCGTGGCCGCGTGCATGAGGGCGGAGACCGGCGTCGGGCCCTCCATGGCGTCCGGGAGCCAGACGTGGAGCGGCACCTGGGCCGACTTCCCCACGGCGCCGCAGAAGATGAGGAGCGCCGCTCCCGCCGCGATCCCCGCCGGGAGGAGTCGCCAGCCCTCCCCCCCGCCGGAGCGGTAGAAGGCCGCCAGGTGCTCGAAGTCGAGCGCGTTCCGCGGCTCCCCGCCCGGCGGCGTCCAGCCCGCGAAGGCCGGGAGGTTCTGCACCGTGAAGTACAGCAGCAGGATCCCGCAGAGGAACCCGAAGTCCCCCACGCGGTTCGTCATGAAGGCCTTCTTCCCCGCCTCCACCGCGGAGTCCTTCCCGAACCAGAACCCGATGAGGAGGTAGGAGGACAGCCCCACCAGTTCCCAGAAGACGAAGGTCTGGAGGAGGTTCGGGGAGAAGACGATCCCCAGCATCGAGAAGGAGAAGAGCGAGAGGCAGGCGAAGAACCTCCCGTACCCCTCGTCCCCGTGCATGTAGCCGATGGAGTAGACGAAGATGCAGGTCCCGACGAGGGTGACGACCAGCGCCATGAGGAGGGAGAGGCGGTCCACGAGGACGCCGAAGCCGACGACGAACACCCCGGGCACCGTCTTCCCGTCCACCACCCCGCCCGAGGCGATCCACTCCACCTGGTGCCGGGCGAGCGGCCCCTCCCCCTCCCGGCCGAGCGAGCGGGAGAGGAGCACCAGCGTGCAGGCCAGGCCCAGCGCCATGGCGCCCACCGCGAGCCCCGCGGCCAGCGCGCGCCGGCGGCGGAACAGCAGCCCCCCCAGCGCCGCCGCCGCGAGCGGCGCGAAGAGGACGACGTAGGCGAGGGTCGCGTTGTCCATGGGGCGGGCTAGCCCTTCAGGTCCCCGGCGGCGTCCACGTCCACCGCCTTCTTGATCCGGAACAGGGCGATGAGGATGGCGAGCGCGACCGCGGCCTCGGCGGCGGCAACGGCGATGGAGAAGAAGACCATGACCTGGCCCTGGAGGTTCCCGTGGAGGCGGGAGAAGGCCACGAAGGCGAGGTTCGCGGCGCTGAGCATCAGCTCGAGCGACATGAGGACCACGATGATGTTCCGCCGGAACAGGACCCCGAGGAGCCCCACGGCGAAGAGGATCCCCGAGACCAGGACGTAGGACTCGGCCGTGACCGGGGGCAGGTTCACGGGAGCCTCTTCTTCGTCAGGGCCACCGCGCCCACGATGGCCGCCAGGAGGAGGAGCGAGGCGACCTCGAAGGGGAGGAGGTGCTCGGAGAAGAGCTGCCTCGCCACTTCCATGGCGCCGCCCGGGCTCGGGTTCGGCTCGGGCCACCGCTTCGTGAAGCCCGGCACCGCCATCGCGAAGAACACCACGAGGAGGAGGAACCCGCCGACGCCGACGAAGAGCCCGCCCAGGCCCCCGTGGAGCGAGATGGACGGGGCGCGCTGCACGTCCTCCGGCCGGAGGTTGAGGAGCATGATCACGAAGAGGAACAGGACGAGGATGGCCCCCGCGTAGACCAGGACCTGGACGGCCGCGAGGAAGTGGGCGTCGAGCCCGGCGAACAGCCCCGCCAGGGCCCCGAAGCAGACCACGAGCCAGAGGACCGCGTGGAGCGCGCTCCGGGCGAGGACCATGAGCAGCGCCGCCGCCACGGCGACGGCGGAGAAGCCGTAGAAAGCGACGGGGTTCAAGCGCCTTCCTTCCTTCGCGTTCCGCTGCGCCCGCGTCCCGGCAGGCCCTGGGCCCTGTGCCCTGGGCTCAGGCAAACCTGCCTTGCTCAGGGCTCAGGGCCCAGGGCCGCCTTTCGCTCAGGGCCCGGGGCCGCCTCTGTCTCAGTGCGCCTTTCCCTCCTGCGCCGCCTCCTCCTCGTCCGCGTTCTTCCACTTCTTGATCGGGTCCTTGCGGACCCCGCCGATCTGGTAAAGCTTCTCCTTGCGGAACACCATCTCCTCGCGCGTGGCGCCCACGATCTCGTACTCCTGCGACATGAAGATCGCCTCCTCGGGGCAGACCTCCTCGCAGTAGCCGCAGAAGATGCAGCGCAGCATGTCGATGTCGAAGACCTCGGGGATCTTCTCCTCGCGGCCCCCGCCCGGCCGCTCGGTCGGGACGATCGTGATGGCGCGCGGCGGGCACACGAACTCGCAGAGCGAGCAGGCCACGCACTTCTCCCGCCCCTGGTCGTCCACCACCAGGGAGGGGACCCCGCGGTAGTACTCCGGCAGCGTCCACTTCTCCTCCGGGTACTGCATCGTCGTCTTCTTCCTGAAGAGGTGGGACGCGGTCACGGCCATCCCCTTGACGACGGCGGGGAAGACCATCCGGTCCATGAACCCCATCCGCGGCCTATCGACCTTCACGTATCCCACGGCGCTACCTCCCCACCAGGAACCCCGGGCCCCAGGCCTTCATCCCCGCGGCCACGAGGAGGTTCGCCAGCGAGGCCGGGAGGAAGACCTTCCACCCGAGCCGCATGAGCTGGTCGTAGCGGAACCGCGGGAGGGTCCACCGGATCCAGATGTAGACGAAGAGGAAGGAGAGGGTCTTCGACCACCAGATCCCGGTCTGGATCAGCGTCTGCCAGATCGTCCCGGGGAACGAGTCCTCGAGGCCGAACAGCGTCCACCCCCCGAAGAAGAGCGTGGTCATGAGGCCGCTCATGACCACCATGGCCGTGTACTCCCCGAGGAAGAACAGGGCGAACTTCATCGAGGAGTACTCGGTGTGGTAGCCGGCGGCGAGCTCCGACTCCGCCTCGGGCATGTCGAAGGGGAGGCGGTTCGTCTCCGCGAAGGCCGCCGTCATGAACATGAGGAAGGCGAGGGTCCCCACGGGGAAGACGAAGACGCCCCAGGCCGGCAGGAACCCGAAGAGATGCGTCCCGGCCTGCCACCGGACGATCTCGCTGAGGCGCAGCGAGCCCGAGAGGATCACGATCACGACCGCCGCCAGCGCCATGGACAGCTCGTAGGAGATCATCTGCGCCGAGGCGCGGACCCCGCCGAGCAGCGCGTACTTGCTGTTGCTCGCCCAGCCGCCGATCTGGATCCCGTAGACCGCGAGGGAGGAGAACGCGAACAGGAGCAGGAGGCCCACGTCCAGGTCGATGACCTGGAACCGCTCGGCGAAGGGGAGGAGGGAGAAGGTCACGAGCGCCGGGATCATGGCCAGGGCCGGGGCGATCCGGTACAGGGTGCGGCTCACCTGCCCCGGGGTCACGTCCTCCTTGAAGACGAACTTGACCAGGTCCGCGACCGACTGGAGGAGCCCGAAGGGGCCGACCCGGTTGGGGCCGAGGCGGTCCTGCATCCAGGCCGAGACCCGGCGCTCCGCCCAGACGAGGATCGTCACGAGGGCCGGGGGGATCTGGAGGACGAGGAAGATGCAGACCCCCCTCCAGACCTCCCAGGGGAGCCAGGAGGGGAGGTCCTCCGCGGCGGGCCAGGTCGGCCAGGCGCCCGGGGTCACGCGCCGGCTCCCGCCGGGGCCGCCCGGCCGGGCAGCGGCGCGCCCAGCTCGCCCACCGCCTCCAGGGTGAGCCCCCGGAAGGCCGGGCACGCCGCCGCCATCGCGCGGAAGAGCGCCCCGGGCGAGGTCGGCGTCGGGGGCGGGACCGCGCCGGCGGCGGCCCCCTCGGCGGCGAGGCGGTCGAGGAGGTCCGCGAGGAGCCCGGACTCCGGGCGGGCCTCGCCGGGGGGGCGCACGGCGGCCCGGAGGCGCTGCACCCGCCCGTCCACGTTCACCATCGTGCCGTCCTTCTCCGCCGGGGTCGCCCCGGGGAGGACGACCTTCGCCCGGCGCGCGGTCTCCGTGAGCCGCGTCCCGACCACGGCGACGAAGGGGACCTTCGCGAGCGCCTCGAGGGCGTCCGGCCGGTCGTCCAGGTCCTCGCCCACGAGGACGGCCCAGCGCACCTTCCCCGCGGCCGCGGCGGCGGCGAAGCCGTCGAGGCCGAAGCCGCCCGCGCGCGGGGCGATCCCGGCGGCGCGCGCCCCGTTCGCGTTCGGGTTCCGGTCCGCCGAGAGGAGGAAGCCGTCCCCCTCGCCGGCGCGGGGCTTGAGGTCCAGGTTCGGGGACCCGACCCCGTCCCCGAGGAGACGGCGGGCGAGCCAGCACTCCTCGTTCGTGAGCCTCGCCGAGACGAGGCCGAACAGTCCCGACGCGCCGCCCGCCCTGGCCTCCGAGAGCGCCCCCGCGAGGAGGTCCATCGCCTCCCCGGGAGGCGCCGCCTCGAGCCTCCCGCCGCGGGCGACCAGGGCGGAGGCGAGCCGGTCCGGGGACGCCGTCTCCCCGATGTTCAGCCGCCCGTAGTCGCACATCCACCACCGGTTCACGGAGGGGTTCTCGGCGGGGACGAGCCGCAGCACCCGGTTCCAGCGCGTCCCCGCCAGCACGTTGCAGCCCCGCGCGCAGGAGGTGCAGACCGTCCGCTTCTGCTCCATGAACCAGACGCGGGACTTGAAGCGGAAGTCGGCCGAGGTGAGCGCCCCCACCGGGCAGACGTCGATGACGTTCATCGAGTAGGGGTTCGAGAGGGTCTTCCCGGGCGCGACGTCGATCTCGCACCGGTCCCCCCGCTCGACCACGCACAGCTCGTCCGCCTTCGCCACCTCCTCGCAGAACCGCACGCAGCGGGTGCAGACGATGCAGCGCTCGGCGTCGAACACCACCTTGTCCGAGAAGGCCACGTGCTTGCGCTTGTGGTTCTTCGGGACGTCGAAGCGGGAGACCCCCGCGCCCAGCTCGAAGGAGTACTCCTGGAGCTTGCACTCCCCCGCCTGGTCGCAGATGGGGCAGTCGAGGGGGTGGTTGATGAGGAGGAGCTCCATCACGTCCGCCCGCGCCTTGCGGGCGACCTCGGACTCGGTGCGGACGACCATCCCCTCGGCGCAGGGCAGGTTGCAGGAGATCTGGACCCCGCGCATCTTCTCGACCTCGACGAGGCAGATCCGGCAGTTGCCCGCGATGGAGAGGCCCGGGTGCCAGCAGTAGTGCGGCACGTCCTTCTTGAGCGTCCGCGCGGCCTCGAGGACGGTGGTCCCCGCCGGGACCTCCACCGCCTGCCCGTCGATGGTGAGCTTCATCTCTAGCGCCCGCCCTTCCGGAACGGGCAGCCCTTCCCGGTCACGTGGGCCTCGAACTCCCCCCGGAACTTCTTCGTGAAGGAGCGCGTGGGCATCACCGCCGAGTCGGCGAGGAAGCAGATGGTCTTCCCGGCCGCGGCACCGCCGATGGTCTCGGCCACGTCGGCGAGGAGGTCCACGTCCCCGGGCCTCCCCCCGCCGTCCTCGATCCGGCGGACCAGCTTCTCGAGCCAGCCGGTCCCCTCGCGGCAGGGCGTGCACTGGCCGCAGGACTCGTGGTGGTAGAACTCCATCAGGTTCAGCAGGGCGTCCACCATGCAGGTGGTCTCGTCCATGACGATGACCCCGGCGGAGCCCATGAGGGTCCCCGCCTTCGCCATGGACCCGAAGTCGCAGGCGACCTCGATCTCGTCGGCGCGGAGCACGGGGACCGAGGACCCGCCCGGAATGACCGCCTTGAGCTTGCGCCCCTTCCAGACCCCGCCCGCGGCCTCGAGGACGTCGCAGAGCCTCACCGAGGTCTCGAACTCGAACCACCCGGGCCGCTCGACGTGGCCCGAGACGCAGAAGATCCGCGTCCCCGGCGTGTCCGCGGTGCCGAGCCGGAGCCACGCGTCCGCCCCGTCGCGCATCACGATCGCCACGGCGGCGAGGGTCTCCACGTTGTTGATGATCGTCGGGGAGCGCCAGAGCCCCTCCACCGCGGGGAACGGAGGCTTGATCCGGGGGTACCCCCGCCCGCCCTCGAGCGAGGAGAGGAGCCCGGTCTCCTCGCCGCAGATGTAGGCCCCGGCCCCCCCGTGGACCCAGACCTCGCACTCGAAGGGGGTCCCGAGGATCCCCTTCCCGACGAGGTTCGCGGCACGCGCCTCCTCGATCGCCTTCTCCAGCGCGCGGATCGACTGGGGGTACTCGCCGCGGACGTAGATGTAGGCCGTGCGCGCCCCGATGGCGTAGCAGGCCAGCAGCACCCCCTCCACGAGGAGGTGGGGGACCTCCTCCATGATCTGGCGGTCCTTGAAGGTCCCGGGCTCCGACTCGTCGGCGTTGCAGGCGAGGTAGACCGGCTTCCCGGTGTTCTTGGGGACGAAGCCCCACTTCTTCCCCGCCGGGAACCCCGCCCCGCCCCGCCCGCGCACGTTCGCCTTCGTCACCTCGGCGGTGACCTGGTCGGGCGGCATCGAGAGGGCGCGGCGGAGCCCCTCGTAGCCGCGCCGGGACCGGTAGCCGGCGAGGGAGGCCACGTCCCGGACCCCCACGCCGTCGAGCAGGAGCCGGCGCTCCGCGATCACGCCAGCTCCTCCAGGACCCGCAGCGCCGAGACGGGGTCGAGGTTCCCGTGGCGGCGGTCCCCCACGAGCATGCAGGGCGCCATGTCGCAGAGCCCCAGGCACTCGAAGGGGACCACCGTCACCTTCGCCACCGCGGGGTCCTCGCCGTCCTTCGGGTCGAAGCGCCCGCGCAGTGCCCGGATCACCGCGTCGGCGCCGCGGAGCCGGCAGGAGAGGGTCTTGCAGACGTAGACCTTGTGCCGCCCGACGGGCCGGCGGTCGTACATGGAGTAGAAGGAGACGACCCCGTGCACGCGGGCCGGCGCCACCTCCAGGTAGTCCGCCACCTCGGCCGCCGTCGCGTCCGAGATCCACCCGCGATCGACCTGGAGCCGCGTGAGCACGGGCAGCATCGCCGCCTCCCGCCGCGGGTAGCGGGCCACGATCCGGTCCAGCTCCTCCGCGAGCGGAGGCGGGAAGGGGTTCCTGGTCATCCCGGACGGGGGCTCACCGGTCGCACTCCCCCATCACGAAGTCGAGGGAGCCGAGGATGGTGACGGTGTCGCTGACCATGTGCCCCGGGAGGAGCCAGGGGAGGATGGAGAGGTTCACGAAGGAGGGGGCCCGCATCCGCAGCCGGTGGGGCCGCGAGGTCCCGTCCCCCTCGATGTAGAATCCCAGTTCCCCCTTGGGGTTCTCCGCCCCCCAGTAGACCGCCCCGACCGGGGCCCGGGGGCCCTCGGTGACGATCATGAACTGGTGGATCAGCTCCTCCATGCGCGTGAGCACCGCGCCCTTGGGCGGGAGGAAGTGCTTCCCGTCGTCCACGGCGATGGGCCCGGAAGGCAGCTTCTCCAGGGCCTGGCGCAGGATCCGGGCCGACTCCTTGATCTCGCGGACCCGGCAGAGGTAGCGGTCGAAGGCGTCCCCGTGCGTCCCCACGGGGACGTCGAACTCGTACTGCTCGTAGCCGAGGTAGGGCTGCTCCCTCCGGAGGTCCCACTCCACCCCCGCGCCGCGGAGGTTCGGGCCGGTGAGCCCGTAGGAGATCGCTATTTCGTGCGGGATGACGCCGACCCCCGAGAGCCGATCGACCCA
>CAZKTF010000024.1:0-24458 GCA_964555565.1 uncultured Planctomycetota bacterium
CACCCCCCGAACCGGACAAATCCGTGAGCCCCTATGTCAGGAGGTCTGGACTCTCTGAGCAGAGGCTCTCCCCGTACATCGCGGTGACCTCGCGGAGCCTGCCGCGGTACTCGCGGTACCCCGCCGCGCGGGACGTTGCACTTCTCTGGCCGCGACGCCTCGCGGCCATCCGCTCCCGATCGCTCGGCGTCACTGCGTCGAGAAGGACCCCTCGGACAGGGTCTGGTTCCCGCCGACCTCGATCGACAACACCTCGAAGAGGTAGTGCGTGCCGGGATCGAGGAACTCGCGCGGAACGGACAGGCTCGTGGCGCCGGCCCCGAGGTTGACGGTGTAGGTCCGGCTCTGGTCCGGCTTCTCCACGATCACCTGGTAGCCCGCGATCTGGATTCCCGCCGGGGTCGTCACGGGGTTCCATCGGACGACGAGGGTGTCCGGGTCCACGACCTCGTCCAGGGCGGGCGCCACGATGGTCGGGCCGTCCGGAACGTTGTGCGTGAGCGTCGCCGTGCCCGCCTGCGTCTCTCCCTCGACCCCCTTTGCCACGAAGCGGTATTGGCCTTCCGGGAACAGCGCCAGGAGTTCTTCGCGCGGCACCTCCGTAAGCGCCGGCTCCGCGCCTTCGAAGAACAGTTCCGTCATCCCGAAACGACCGAATCCTCGCCCGCTGCCCGCAACCCGGAAGACCTCGCGCCCCGCGGGGTTGAAGATCTTGAGGCTCTTCCAGTCCTCGCCGTCCAGGGAGATGTGAAACCCCAGGTCGTTGGCCGTCGCGTTGTACTCGATGTAGATCTTCGCGAACTTGAGGGGGACCGTCGGTCTGGCGGCCCGAATCGTTCCCGCCGACGTCGAGACCACCGATGCTCCCAGCAAGAGGACTGGACTCGCCCACATCCACCGCTTGTTCATGATCCGCGCTCCTGTCTGTCCCACGCGCCCTCCGCCCGCCCGGAACTGTTCCGAGGCTCGTGGCGAAACGCGCGACCGTGACCGTCCCGCCCGACCGCCGGGCGAGCTTCGACCGATGATCGAGACGGGCCGGTTCGCCGGCGACCGTGTGCCGCCGCATGACGGCAAGGCTCGACCGATGCACACCGCATCCTGGCTCCCGAAGATGACGCAAGCGTGAACGGCCGCCCCAGCCCGCCGCGGCGAGTCCGGGCGGAGGTCGACCTCGGTGCCTGCCGTCGCGTTCCTCCTCGCCGAGAGGGCGGACCCCGCCCGGCCTGCGATCCGAAGAACGGACAGGACGCCCGCGGTGCCGCTCATGTTCGGCTCCCATCCTCGGGACGGGGAGTGAACCCACGATGAACGCCGATGCGCCACGGGGGAGGAGCCCCGCCGTGCATCCCGCGCATCGGTTCGCTAGGATCGTGCCCATGCGTCGGCCCCCGCGCCGGGTGTTCCCCTGGACGCTCGCAGGGGTGCTGGCCGTGCTCGCGGCGCCGGCGGCCGGGGCGCAGGACGCCGCCGGTGGATCCGCGAAGAAGGCCCCGGGCTTCGAGGCGGCCGCCGACCTGCCGACGGCGCTGGCGGGGGCGCTCGCGCGGGCGAAGCGGGACAACCAGCGGGTGCTCGCGGTCCTCGGCAAGGAGAAGGACGAGGGGTCGATCCGCCTCGCCGCCCTCCTCCGGGAGGACCCGAAGGTGAAGCGGAAGGTCCTCTACGAGTACCGGGTGGTGAAGGTGGACGGCGGGGCCCGGGACGCGAACCGGGAGCTGGCGCTCAGGCTCGGCGCGGACCTCGAGAAGGTCCCGCTCCCGTTCCTCTCGGTTCTCGGAGCCGACGGGAAGGTCCTCGCGACGGAGGACCCGGCGGCCCTCCGCGACGGGGCGCGGCTGGACCCGGGCAAGGTGCTCGCGTTCCTCGAGCGCTGGCAGGCCGCGCCCCGGGACGCCCGGGCGCTCCTCAAGGGCGCCCTCGAGGAGGCCGCGCGCACGGAGCGGAAGGTCCTCGTCCACCTTGGCGCGCCCTGGTGAGGGTGGTGCGGCGAGCTCGAGGAGTTCCTCGGGCGCGACGACGTGGCGGGGGTGCTGGGGAAGGACCTCGTCCTGCTCAAGATCGACACGGACCGGATGACCGACGGCGCGGCCGTCGCGAAGGAGCTGCGCCGCTCGGCGGAGGGCGGCATCCCCTGGATGGTCATCCTCGACGGCGCGGGGAAGAAGGTCGCGGACTCGGATGGACCGAAGGGGAACACCGGCTACCCGGCGGAGCCCGAGGAGATCGCCCACTTCCTCGTCATGCTCCGGAAGGCCGCGCGCCGGGCGACCGAGGCCGACCTCCTCGCGGTGGAGAAGGTCCTCAAGGACCGCGCGGCGGCGATCGCCGCGGGGAGAGCCGCCCGCTGAAGGTCGTCCCGCGGAGGTGCAGGCCCGGCCCCGCCCTCAGGCCGGCGGCAGCCCCAGGGCCGCGCGGAGGTTGTCCGCGGTGATGGGCTTCTGGAGGAAGCCGTCCATCCCCTCCGCCACGTACTTCTCCCGGTCGGCGGCGCTGCCGAGCGCGGTGGAGGCGATGATCCGCGGCCTGCGTTCCGCCGGCACGGTCCGGAGGATCTCCCGCACGGCCTCGAGGCCGCCCATCACGGGCATCTGGATGTCCATCAGGACGACGTCGAAGCGGCCCGCCTGGACCGCGGCCACGCCCGCCTTCCCGTCGTTGACGGCCTCCGCCTGCGCGCCGAGGTGGCGGAGGAGCATGAGGGTCACGGTCCGGATGACGGGGTCGTCGTCCACGACGAGGACGCGCAAGGGCGATCCTTCCTGGTCATCCATGGAGGCCGCCCCCGGCGGCGGGCGCGCCCGGGATGATACCGCGGCACCGGGCGGGGGAGTGCGGTGCGGGGACGGGATCGGGATAGACTCGGGCGGTCGCGGGGCCAGGAGATCGACCATGCGCGGCCGTCTGCCCTTCTGTGTGGCTCTCGCTCTCGTCTCGGGTGCGTGCGCCGGGGACAGGGCCTCCGCGCCGCCGTCCACGGTCCCGAAGCCGTCGCCGCCGGCCGCCGTGGGTCCCCCGGAGCCGGCGGATGCCGGGTCCCCGGCCGCCGCGCCCGCGGGGCTCATGAGCGGCGCCCTCCCCGGCGACCGGGTCCCCTCCTTCCGGGCCACCGTGCGCCGCGCGGGCGGCGACGCGGCGCGCGAGGAGCCCTTCGACTCCCTGGCGACCCGGTCCGCGACCGTCTACATCGTGAACAGCACGCAGTGCCCCTACTGCCGGGACTACGTCGGGCGGATGCGGCGGATCGAGGACGCGTACATGCCGCGGGGCGTGGACGTGGTGCACGTGTTCCCGAACCGGGCGGAGCCCGCCGCCGAGAAGGTCCGGTGGCACGCGCAGCAGGGGTTCCGGGGGGGGCAGATCCTCGACGGGGACGCCTCCATCGCGCGCCTGCTGGAGGCCGACAAGACCCCGACCGTGGTCCTCGTGGACGCGAGGGGGGTCATCGTGTACCGCGGGGCCATCGACGACGCGCCCGAGGGGGGCCGGGTGGGGGCGACGTACCTGGCCGACGCGATCGAGGCGCACCTCGCGGGGAAGCCCGTCGCCGTCTCCTCGACCGAGCCCGCCGGCTGACCCACGGAGTTCTGACCCGTCCGGCGGACGGGTCGCGCCCGGTCGCGTCAGGGAACCGGCAGGCGGACCTTCTCCCGCTTCCCGTCGTGGACGATGGTGAGCGAGACGGACTCCCCCCGGACCTTCTCCTTGAAGAGGTAGGTGAGCCACCGGTTCTCGGAGATCGGCGCGGCGCTGCCGTCGATCTCGACCACGAAGTCCCCGACGGCGAGGCCGGCGCGCTGGGCCGGTCCCACCTTCGGGAAGCCCCTCACGCGCACGCACAGCGCGTCGTCCTTCACGCCGAGCGCCCGGCGCTGGTCGGGGGTCGCCTCCTGCCACCCGAAGGGCCTGAGCGCGTGGGTGGAGGTGCGCCAGGTCACGTCCTCGCCGCGGCGCCAGTCGGCGGCGAGCCTAAGGGTGAGCCCCTGGCGCGCGTTCCCCCGGTCCACCTCGGCCGCGATGTCGCAGGGCGCTTTTGCGTGCTGGAGCACCCACTGCACGTCGGCGATCGAGATCATCGGCTGGCCTTCGAGCGTGGCGATGCGGTCCCCCGGGAGGAAACCCGCCTGCGCGGCGGCCGAGCCCGTGGCCACGGACTTCACCGTGGCCCGCTCGTCGAGGGCGAGCGCGAGGCCCAGGCGGTCGGGCTTGGGGTAGGGCCAGAGGAGCTCGTCCGGGAGGGGCTTGCGGGCCTCCCGCGGCACGCTCCGCAGCGCCTCCCACACGTGGTGGCAGTGCGCGCAGCCCCGGGGGGGGTTCTCGGCGAAGCGGCTCTTGAAAATCGGGAAGGAGCGGATCTCGTTGGCGTGCGGAGGGGGTCCCCGCTTGCCCGCCAGAGACGCCTTGTTCGCGGGGTACCCCGCGTGGACCTCGAGGGCGCCCTCGAGGGCCTTCTCGAAGCCGGGGACGGAGACGTCCACGCCCGCGTCGGCCCCCCCGCTGGCCCGGGTGCCGTAGCGGCCGTAGATGGTGCGGTCGGCGTTGAGGAAGAACGCGAGCCACGTCTCGTCGTAGTCGAACTGGAACAGCGACAGGTCCACGCCCTCCATCTCCACGGCGCGGACGCAGACGAAACGGTCGAGCAGATCGGCCATCCTCTTCGTGCTGCGACGCGCGACCTGCGCGTCGATGGTCCTGCAGGACCCTCAGGGCACTCAGCGGAAGACGACGCAGACCGGCTTCCGCTCCCGGACGGCGCGGAGGAAGGCAGCGTCGATGTCGTCGTAGTTCCAGTCGCCGACGATGCCGAAGTCGTTGAGGTCCTTCTGGAGGTCGGCCTTGGTGTCTTTGCCGGCGGCAACGGCGACGCCCAGCGCCAGGATGAGCAGCACCCACAGTTTACGCACGGGGCCAGTCTACACTAGGGGTCAGACCCCTCGTGTATTCGCGTGGCGAGCGCAAGCCCTTTGCCTCCGCGAACTTGCGTCGCGTCAAACCGCGAGCGTTTGCAACTTCAAACGCGTGGGGTCTGACCCCGGCGTTTGCAACTTCACCCCGCGCCGCCGAGGCGCTCCTGGAGGAGGGGGATGGCCCGGTCGAGGTTGCGCGCGTAGATCCAGGCGAAGAGGCGGCCGAGGGTGGCGACGCCGAGGCCGGACCCGTCGATCGTGAAGGTGATGCGCGTGCCGCCCCCGGCGTCCGCCTCCAGGACGTGGTCGTAGAGGACCGTGAGCCACAGGAAGGGCCCCGCCCAGGCCCAGCGGCGGCCGGGGTCGATCGAGGTCACCCGAAAGGTCGAACGGATGCCGTTCGTGAGCCGGATGGTCCCGCGGCTCGAGGGCCCGAGGGGGCCGGCCGGCTCGAGTTCGACCGACCGGATGTGCCGCGCCCACGCGGGCCAGGTCCGGACGGCGCCGAGTTCCGCCCACGCCTCCGCGGGGGAGGCCCGCACGCGGAACGTCCGCGCAAGCATCCGGCGGGGCATCCGCGCGACTACTTCCAGGCCTTCGAGAGCTTCTCGCGCGCGGCGGCGTCGTAGGGGTCGGGGAAGGGGACCCTTCGGCCGGTGAGCTTCTCCAGCGCGGCGTGGACCGCCTTCGCGAGCCCCAAGCACATGCGCGCCTCCGCGTCCCCCGAGGCCGGCCTCGGGTAGGACGCCGCGAGCGTGTCGCGCACCGCGGGACGCGCCTTCTCGACGCGCGTGGCGATGGCCCCGAGCGCGTCCACGGAGGTCCGCGTGAGGCCGTTGCGGTACTCGCCGGACGCGGCGTGGGGCCGGATGACCTCCACCGAGTCGGCGTCGCCGCACGTGGCCAGCGCCTCCACGGCGCGGATGCGAAGCACGTTGGGGTTGAGGCTCGCCCCGGGCTCGCGCACGAGCGCCTCGAGGGGGCGGGCGGCCTCGGGCGTGCCGGCCTTCCTCAGCGCCTCGCAGGCGAGGAACCGCAGGGGGTCGTTGGGGACCTCGAGGAGGGCGGCGGCCTTCGGCGCGACGGCCTCGGGGGCCTTCGCCACGAGGACCTCCAGAGCCCGGATGCGGACGACGAGGTCGGGGTCCTCGAGCGCCTTGCGCGCCTCGGGCACGGAGCCGGACTTCTCGAGCGCGGCGGCCCGCTCGTCCGCCAGACGGATGCGGTCGGCGGCCTCGACGGAGCGGGCGGGAGCGACGCGCACGCGGTCCATGGCGGCGAGGAAGCCATCGACGGCGCGCCCGGTGTCGGCGAGGACCTCCATCGTCTCGGGGTGGACGAGGAGGTGCTGGGGGTAGGCCGACATCCCCAGGCGGAGGCAGACGCGCTCCGCCGCCAGGTCCTCGGGGCCCTTCGAGAAGTCCCGGTACACGTAGAGCCACACGGCCTTGCCGTAGGCGGGCCTCAACTCCGCGCGGGGGAGCAACTGCCCCTCCATGATGACGCAGTGGGGTCAGTGGGTCTTCGTGAGGTAGACGAAGACCGGCTTCCCCTCCTTGAGCGCGCGGGCCTGCGCCTCGTGGAAGTCGCGCATCCAGGGCGGGCCCGGGGGCGGGGTCTCGCTCCCGGCGTGGGCGGCGCCCGAGGTGGCCGCGAGCGCCAGCGTCACGGGGAGGAGCAGGTTTCGCATCGGGCGCGAGTGTACCAAAGGGGTCAGACCCCACGCGTCATGGGGAAGCGTTTGCGAATGCAAACGGGTGGGGTCTGACCCCGAGCGTGAGCGTTTGCAAACGCGCTCGAGGGAAGCGTGGGGTCTGACCCCGTGCGTTGGCAGCATAGAATGGGCGAGAGCCGTTTGCGCAGGCGGGGAGGTTCGCCTTGAGGGGACGTACCGGGGTCGTCGTGGGCGTCCTCGCGGCGGCGGCCGCCGGCGCGTGGTTGCTCGTCACCGGGATCCCGGGGGAAAGGCCCAGGCCGGGCGCGCACGGTCCTGCCGGGCCGCCCGCCGCGGCGGTCCCCCCCGCGGCGGCCCCGAAGGGGGAGACCTCCCCGGACGCGGCGCGCCCGCTCCCCCCGGAGGGCGGGGGCGTCACGGGCTTCCTCTTCCGGAGCCGCACGGGGCGCCCCCTCCGGGGGACGGTGCGGATCTCCGACGGGAAGGGACCGGCGCGCGAGACCGCCGCCGCCGAGGACGGGTGGTTCCGCGTGGAGGGCCTCCCGAGGGGGGTCCCCCTCTCCCTGGAGGCCACTGCCCCCGGTCTCGTCCCCCTGCGCGACCCCCGGGTGCTGGTCCCGCCCGCGGGGGACTGCGACCTGGGAGTCCTCGCGATGGGAGAGGGGACGCGCCTGGAGTTCGAGGTCCTCGACACGATGGGGAGGCCCGTCGGGGGGGCGGCCCTGGGTCTCCACCGGCCCCTCCCCTGGCCCGAGTCGCGCGAGGCCTGGATGGAGGGGCCGAAGCCCGCAAACGCGCGGGCCACCACCGACGCCCGCGGCCTGGCCGCCATGGACGGCGTCGCCGCGGGTTCCTGGCTCCTCCTGGCGGGGGCCCCGGGCCTCGCCGGCGACCGTCGCGAGTTCTCGGTGGTCGAGGGGGAGAGGCGGGAGCGCCTCCGGCTGGTGCTCCTCCCCGCGCACGCCCTCGGGGGCCGGGTCCTCTGGAGCGACGGCAGGCCCGCGGCAGGGACGATCGTGAGGGCCGTGCAGGCCAACGACTGGAGGGAGACCGACGCGCCCGCGGTGCGCGCGGGCACGGACGGGGAGGGACGGTTCCGACTCGAGGGTCTCCGCCCGGGGCATCAGGTGCTCTCTGTGGAGCCCCGTCCCGGACTGGCGGAGTCGGCCGGGGTCGTCCAGGTCCCCGGCGTCACCACGGTAGAGATCCGCCTCCTCCCCCGGGCGACCTTCGCGGGACGCGTCCTGGACGGAGCCACGGGAGAGGGCGTGGAGGGCGCCCGGGTGAAGGCCGAGCTCCGGTGGAGCGGGAGCGACGGGGGCCAGGCCGTCCTCCGCGCACTCTCCGGGCCGGGCGGGAAGTTCGAGATCCAAGACGCCCCCGCAGGAATCCTCACGTCCCTCGAGGTCGGGGCCGCGGGGTACCTCGCCTACCCGGACGCCGGCGCGCCCGCCTTCGAGGAGGGTCCGCCCATCCCGCCGGGAGCGAGGAGGGAGGTCGAGGTCCGACTCGGACGCGGCGCCGTGGTCCGGGGCACCGTCCGGGACCGTGCGGGCGCGCCCGTCCCGCACGCCTGGGTCGAGGTCTCGGTCGAGTCCCCCGAACTCGGGTCCCTCGCTGCGCCCATGGCCTGGTGCGACGAGCGCGGGGCCTTCGTCGTCCGGGGAGCCAACGCGGGGACCGCGTGCATCTACGGGGGCGCCTGGGGCCTCCACTCGGAGAACTCCCCGGTGCAGACGTTCAGGCTGCCGGCGGGGAGGGAGGTCGTCGAGGACGTGGTCCTCGTCCCGGACGGGACGATCGAGGGCCGGGTGGTCTTCGCCGACGGGACTCCCGCCGCCGGGTTCGTCCCGCGGCTGGGCCCCGAGCAGGACAGGTCGTGGAGGGGGTGGGAAGGCGCGTCCTCCGGGGCGGACGGAGGCTTCCGGATCGAGCAGGTCGCGACGGTTGGCCCCCAGGTCGTCCGCGTCCTCGGACCGGGCGGGAAGCAGGGACGCTCCGACCCCTTCCTCCTCGAGGCAGGAGAGGCGAAGAAGGGGGTCCTCGTCGTGCTCCGGGAGGGGGGCTCGCTCGCGGGGGTCGTCCGCCGGGAGGACGGCCGGCCCCCCGCGGGGGCCCTCCTCTACGTCCTCCCCGTGGCTGAGGACGCCGGGGAGCCGGAGGTCTCGCGCAACCAGACCTGGACCGCCGTCGCCACGCCCGTGGACGCGGGAGGGGCGTTCCGCGCCGAGGGTCTCCCCGCCGGGCGCCACACGGTGCTCTGCACCGCCCCGGGTTGCGGGACGGTGACGGGTCCCGCGCTGGACCTCCAGCCCGGGGAGGACCGCCGGGACCTCGAGATCGTCCTCCCCCCGGAGCAGGTGATCGCCGGCCGGGTCGTCCTCCCCGGGGGGGACCCGGTCGAAGGGGCGCGGGTCTCCCTCTGGAGGGAGGCGGCCCCGGTTCTCTCGGGCGGGTGGGGCGCGGCCGTCACGGGCGCCGACGGGCGGTTCCGGGTGGGGGGGCTCGTCTCCGGGGAGTACCAGGTCACGGCGAGCCGTCGTCCGTACCTGGACGTGATGGAAGCCGCCGACGCCGGGAGGGAGGACGTGGAGATCGTCCTCCAGGCGCCGCTCGCGATCTCCGGGAGGGTCCTGGAGGAAGGGACGGGTGCCGCGGTGGCGGGGCTCCCGGTGCGGGCGTCCTCGGCGGGCGGATGGCAGGCCGGGGTCTGGGATCCGGAATCCACCGCCGAGACCGCGCGGGACGGCTCCTTCACGCTCGAGGGACTTCGGGAAGGGACCTACGAGGTGGCGGTCGGCGAGCCCTCGCGGATCCGGCCGACCTCCCACGTCCCCGCGGTGAAGGAGGGGGTCGCGGCGGGGGCGAAGGAAGTCGTTTTCCGCCTGCGGAAGGGGCTCGCCATCGTCGGCCGCGTGGTGGACGGGGAAGGCAGGCCGGTCCCCCGCGACGCGGCGCACGTGAAGATCCGCCGGGCGGGCCTCCTGGAGTGGGAGCCGGAGACCTGCGGGACGAAGGAGGACGGGGGTTTCGGGTTCTTCGGGCTCGAGGCCGGGAAGTACGGCCTCGTGGTCAATCCGGGGTCCGACGAGGACGGTCAGGAGTCGCCCTGGGTCCAGGCGGTCCTCGAGGACGTCGAGGCGGGGAACGAGTCCGTCGTCGTCCGGCTCCGCAAGGGCCTGACCATCTCGGGGAGGGTGGCGGGCGGCGAGCTGGAGGGCGGCATCCGGGTGTGCGTCTCGGGGACCGGGAGGCCGGCCCTGGAGGATCGCTGGATCGGGACGGGGGAGGAGTGGGCGTTCGAGACTCCGGCCCTCGACGCGGGCACGTCCTACGACCTGTTCTTCCAGTCGCAGGGGGGTGAGTTCAGGGCGGCGGCGCGGAAGGTCCCGGCCGGGGCCACGGGGGTCGTCCTCCGTCCCGAGGCGCGGCCGGCCGCGATCGCGGGCACGGTCGTCGATCCCGAGGGGAAGCCGGTCCTGGGGATCACCGTCGAGGCCGCCGCCACGGACGGCTCCGAGGACTCCGTCGAGGTGGAGACGGACGCTACGGGGGCCTTCGCGTTCCAGGGTCTCCTCCCGGTGCGCTACCGGTTGACCGCCGGTGGCCTGGGGACCGACTACGCCTGGCCCGAGACGGAACCGGTCGTCCCGCCCGGGGAGTCGAGGGCCGTCCTCCGCCTGCGCAGGGGCCACGTGCTCCGCGGCACCCTGAAGGACGCCGACGGGACCCCGCTCGAAGCGCTGCTCGTCGTGGGAATCGATCGGGGCGGCCGGCTGCACGAGTCCATGCACCCGACGGACGCCTCCGACGGGTCCTTCGAGTTGAAGGGGCTCCCCGCGGGCAAGGTGGTCCTCAAGCTCCAGAGGTACGGAGCGACGATGGGGAACGCCTCCCCACTCGGTACCTACGAGGTGCCGAGTCTGACACTGGCGCTGAACGCACACTAGGGGTCAGACCCCACGTGCATGCGCGCCGCGAGCGCAACTCCCTCGACCCGGGGAACTTGCGTCGGGTCAGAAAGCGCGCGTTTGCAATTCGCCCGATCCGGCGAGGTCGCGCGGTGCTGGCCCCCTGCTACACTCCGCGACGACAGGCGCGCGGGAGGGGCGGCCCGGGACGTCCGAGGGGGAGGGGACAGGACCCACCGATGCGCGCAGGAGAGGGCGGAGCGACGCCGGCCCCCGCGTGCCGCCTCTGCGGGGCGGCCCCGGCGCGTCCCCTCTTCGAGCGGGACGGGATCCCGTACTTCGAGTGCGTCGCCTGCGACTTCCTCTTCGACGAGCCCGGCGGCGGGGAGCTCGAGGACCGCAACGCGCGGCGCTGGGGCCACCCCGACGAGCGCTACACCGACCCCGCGCGCGCCGCCCAGCGGGACCGCCGAGGCCGCCGCTACGCGGCGCGGGTGGAGAAGATGTTCGGCCCCTGGCGGCGCCTCAACCGCCTCCTCGAGGTGGGCTGCCGGGAGGGCCACTTCGTCGCGGCCGCGCGCGACGGAGGCTGGGAGGCGACGGGGGTCGAGGTCGAAGTGGAGCCGGCGCGCTTCGGCCGCGAGCGGTTCGGCATCGACATCCGCGTGGGGACTCTCGAGGAGGCGCGGCTCCCCGACGCCCACTTCGACGCGGTCTACGCGAACGAGGTCTGGGAGCACCTGCGCGACCCGGTCACCGTGACGCGCGAGGTCGCTCGCGTGCTGCGTCCGGGGGGCGTGGCGGTGATCAAGACGGGAAACCGGCGCTCCTGGACCGCGCGCGCCATCGGGCCCGCTTGGCAGTACTACCGGTTCCGCGAGTGGGGCCACGTCTCGTTCTTCTCGCCGCGTTCGTTCCGGGCGCTGGCGGAGCGGGCGGGGCTCGAGGTCGCCGGGATCCGCACGAAGGGGCTGCGCCTGCAGAACGGGCACCGCGCGGGGTGGCGCGGCGTCGCGTCGAAGCTCCTCGAGCCGCTGGCGGACGCGACGGGGAACGGCGACCGCCTCTGGCTCACCGCGACGAAGCCGGGCGGGGAGGCGCGGTGAGCGCGGGGAGGTCCGGCGTGCGCCGCCCGTGGGCCCTCGCCCTCGGGGCGGGGCTGGCGGGGGCGTGCGCCGGGACGGAGGGCGGCGGCGGGGGCGGGGGAGGGGCCATGGCGGAGGGCTGGCGGCTCGTGGTGCTGGGAACGGCCCAGGACGGGGGGATGCCGCACCTGGGGTGCGAGCGGGGACCCTGCGCGGCGGCGCGCCGGGGGGAGCGCCGCGCGGAGAAGGTGGCCTGCCTCGGCCTCACCGACGGGAAGCGCGGCTACCTCCTGGACGCGACGCCGGACTTCCCGGCACAGGTCCACGCGCTCGGAGTCCGCGTCCCCGACGGCGTGTTCCTCACGCACGCCCACGTGGGGCACTACGCGGGGCTCATCCACCTCGGGAAGGAGGTCCTGGGTGCCCGCGGCGTCCCCCTCTACGCGACGGCGCGCATGCGCGAGTTCCTCGCGCGGAACGCCCCCTGGAGCGCGCTGGTGGCCGACGGCCACGTGGACCTCCGCGACGGCGCGGCCGTGGACCTGGGGGGGCTCCGCGTCACGGCGGTCCCGGTCCCGCACCGGGCGGAGTTCACGGACACGGTGGGGTACCTGGTGGAAGGGCCGCGGGCCCGGGCGCTGTTCATCCCCGACGTGGACCGGTGGGAGGACTGGGACCGGGACCTCCGCGCCGCCGTCGAGGGAGTGGACTACGCGTTCCTGGACGGGACCTTCCTCTCCGGGGACGAGCTCCCGGGCCGCGACATGTCGAAGGTCCCGCACCCGCTCGTGACCGACACGATGCGGCGCCTCGAGGGGCTGGGCGCGCGGGTCTGGTTCCTCCACCTCAACCACACGAACCCGCTCCTCGACGACCCGCGGCCGGTCGAGGCCCGCGGGTTCCACGTCGCCCGCGAGGGCCTCACGCTGCCGCTCTGACCCCGGGAGGCGCCGCTACCGCGCCGGCGCCACGGCCTCGCCCATCACCGCCTCGCCGCCCCCGGGCGCGCCGCACGAGGTCGGGGGGGCCGGGAGGGAGGGCGTAGGCGGGGGAGCCACGATGTCGCCCATGATGGGGCCGCAGCGCGGCGCCGGGACGCGGAAGATCCCGAAGAAGGCCTCGATGCGCTCCCGGAGCGAGCGGCCGTCCCCGCCGTCCCTCGCGGCGCGCGCGGCAGCGCCGATGCCGAGGACGACCGCGAGCGACGCGGCGAGGGCGGTGCCGAGGAGGGCCATCCGCCGGCGGAGGGCTCTGAGCCCGACGGGGCAGTCGGCCGTGAGGACGGTCCCGTCCGCGCGCCGGAAGAAGCGGACGCAGACCCGCCCCTCCCGCCCGCGCACGAGCCCCTCGGCCTCCACCCGCGTCATGCCGGAGAGGTCGTAGACGTGCTTGCGGCAGAGGGCGCAGTTGCGGACGCGGGCGTCCCCCTCCATGCCGTCCCAGGACGCGTTGCAGGGGGAGGCCACCCGGATGTCGTCGAGGCTGAAGGTCCCGTCGGCCATGGCTCCTCCTTGTCCCCGCTTGGATGCGGCTCGGCAGGCCCCGGTTCCCGCCCGGGGCGGCTGGTAGACTCGTCGCGCCATGCGCCCCCTCCTCCTCGCCCTGGCGGCCGCGGCCGCGGCCGGCTGCGCCGGGCCCCGGCACGCCCTCCCTCCCCTCCCCCCGGGGATCGACCCGGCCCACCTGCACTTCGAGGCGCCGCGGGTGCGGGTGGGGGAGGCGGCCCCGGACTTCACGCTCCCCACCTCGAGGGGGGACGCCACGCTCACCCTCGCCGGGCTCCGGGGGCGCCCGGTCGTGCTCGTCTTCGGGTCCTACACCTGAGGACCCTTCCGCGGCGCCGTGGGCGCCGTCGAGGAGATGCAGCGGGAGTTCCCCGGCGCGAAGTTCCTCCTCGTCTACGTGCGGGAGGCCCACGCCTGCGACGAGTGGGAGACGCGCGACAACGTGAAGGCGGGGATCCGCGTCTGGCAGCCGACGACCACGCGGGAGCGGCGGGCCGCCGCGCTCGCGATGGCGGAGGACCTCGGGCTCACCTTCCCCATCGTCGTGGACGGCGTGGACGACGCGGTGTCCTCGGCCTACGGGGGCTGGCCCGAGCGGATCTACGTCCTCGACGAGGAAGGGCGCATCGCGTACCAGGGGGGGACCGGGCCCTTCGACTTCCGTCCCGCGGAGGCGCGGGAGTTCCTCCTCTCCCGGGGCCTCGGCCTGCCGGTCCGGCCGTGAGCGGGGCCTTCGACCTCGTCCTCGAGCGGCTCAAGTCCGGGGAGCGCCTCCGGACCCCCGACGATCGCCAGGGGAAGCCCTTCGTCCTGGAGTTCCTCGGGCCCGAGGGGGCGACGGTGCGGACCTCCCGGGGAGGCCGCGTGCGGGTCTCCCCCTTCACCTTCGACGCCGCGGCGAAGTACCTCGGGGACCTGGGCTACGAGGGGGACCGGTGGCTGCCGGCCTCGGACGAGGGGTTCCAGATGCTCCTCAACGCCGAGAACGACCGGGTCCGCGCCGCTTCCTACGTGCTCGCGATCCTCGCCGCCGCCCGGGTCCTCGACGTGGACGGCTCGCGCCCGAACCGCGTCCGCGTCGCCGGGCCCTCCCCGCCCCCGCCCCCGCCGGTCGCGTGACCCCGGGGACTGTCCCCTCTTTCCGCCTCAGTCCGCGAGGACGACGATCTGGACGGAGAACACGAGGGCGTTGGAGAGGCCGTGGGCGACCATGCAGGCGAGGATCGACCCGCGCCACTCCCGGGCGATGCTGAGGCCCACGGCGATGGCGCCGAGCGCCGGGATGGCCACCCAGCCCTGCGGGTGGATGGCCGCGAACAGGAGCGCGTTCCCGCCCGCCGCGAGGAGGACGCTCAGCCCCCGCGGCAGCGCGGCGCTCGCCCCGCGGAGGTGGGCGTAGAGGAGTCCGCGGAAGGCCAGCTCCTCGACGAAGGGCGCGACGACGGCCGCCAGGAACAGGACGAGCACCTGCTGGACCGGGTCCCCCGAGGCGAGGGGCACGATCGCCGGGTGCGCGGGGCCGCCGAGCGGCGCGAGGGGCCCCTCCGGCGACGCATGGCCCGCCTGCAACTGGGCGAGGACGATCGTGACCACCACCCCGGCCGCGAGGAGCGGGAGCGTCATGACGTAGGTGGCCACACCGGCCAGGACCTCGCGCCACGCCGGGCCCGGGAGGGAGAGACCGAGGTCCCGCCGGAGCGTGGCCGCGGGGACCCCGCGAAGGCGTGGCCAGAACAGGGCGGCCAGGCTCCCCAGCGAGCAGGGGAGCGACAGCCAGAGCCCCGCCCCGCGCGGCGCGACGAGTGCCGCGAGGAGCTGGAGCCCGACGAGGAGGACGAGCCAGATCGCGAAGGCCTCCGCGTAGACCCCGGGGGGGGTCCCGCCCGGGTCGAACCGCAGGACGAGGCTCCTCCTCAGGAGGAGGACGAGGAAGACCACCCCCCCGGCGATGCCCGCCAGCAGAACGAGCACGGCCGCCCCCGCGATCACCAGCATCCCGAGCGCCGCCCGGCGCGCGGGGCCGACGACAGCCTCCCGGGTGGCCAGGTCCCCGCCTTCCGGCGCGAGGGCGAGCCTCCCGAACCAGTCGAGCGCCTCGAGGAGGATCGCCCGGTCCGGGGCGGGGACCGCGGCCGCGCGGGCGGGGAGGTCGGCCGCGGGGCCCTCCCAGAGCGCGCGGAGGATCCTCGAGACCTCGGCCTGCCGCGGGGTCGCCGCGACGCCCTCGGCGGCGAGGACCCGGTCCAACTCGTCGAGGGCGGCGAGTCCCTCGGCGGGACCGGACAGCTCCGCGACGACGACCGCGAAGCGCTGCCGGTGCCCGGCCGGGCCCCGGGAGAATTGGCGCAGGGCGCCGCCGCTCCCCCGTCCGTCCCCCGGGGAGGGGAGGAGTTCGGCCAACCCGACGACGGAGCGCGCCTGGATGCGGAACATCGCCTCCGCGATGCCCTCCGCCATCTCGGGGTCGCCCTCGCCGCCCGGGGGGAAGAAGTGGAGGGCGAGGACCCCGACCACGGCGGCCCAGGCGCGCAGGGTCCCGGCGAGGTACGCGCGCGACGCGGGGGGGACGGGGGCGGCCGGGCCCGGGATGTCCATTGCTACCGGGCCGCCCCGGGCGGTCGGGAAGGGCCCCGGTTCACGCGCCGCCCGCGCCGGCGCACCGGACGCCGCCGGCGGGGCAGCCGGTGGGGCGGGCCCTCGCGTCGATGAGCCTCCCGAGGGCGTTCCCGCGGGCCACGTGGTGGGCGTAGTGGGCGTGGAGGCACTTCACCGTGCGGGTGTCGCGGACGCCGCCCACGCCCCGCTCCTGCACGCCCGCGAGGAGGCCCCCCCGCGCGAGCTCCTCCCGCTCCCCGGGCGCCAGCAGGGAGGCGCGCTCCGACGCGTAGGCCGTCCGGTCCGCGTCGAACGCCGCCGCCAGGGCCGGGTCCGAGGCGATCTCGCGCTCCAGCGCCCCGATCATCCCCCCGGACTCCAGCCGGGAGACCCCCTCGACGAGGGCCGGGCAGGAGAGCCAGAACAGGGTGGGGAACGGTTCGGGGCGGCCCCGGTCCCTGAGGACCGGGTGGACGCGGAGGACCGCCGGGAAGCCGTAGGGGCAGCGGCGCTCGACCCGGAACTCCCCCCGGGGGGTGCGCCCCAACTGGCGCGCGACGACATCGGCGTCGGCCGGTCGGGGTTCCATGCGGGTGCTCCGCGGGGATGGTACCCGCGGCCGGGGACGGCCCGGAGGACTCGCGCCGAACGGAAACTGCCTGGAACGACCCGCCCTGCCGATAGAGTCTCCCGGGGGGGACAGGAGCGCGCATGCGGGAGACCCCGGCGCCGCGGGGACGAGAGGACCGCCTTCCCTCCACGCCCGGCCCGGCCCCTTCCCCGGGAGGGGAGCACCTCCTCGACGCGGTCCCGGTCCCGCTCCTCCTCCTCGACGAGGGGCTACGCGTGCGCGTGGCGAACCGGGCCTTCCGGGCGGCCTTTCCCGGGCCGGGGAAGCCGGGAGGCCTCTCGGTCGAGGACGTACTCCGCGCGGAGGGGCTGCGGGAGCGCGCCCTCCAGGTCCTCGCCACGGGCGCCTCGCGGGAGGAGCAGGTCGTCGAGGTCCCCGGCCCCTCCGGCCCGCGGTTCCTCCGCGTGGCCGTGTCCCCCTCGGGGCCCTTCGGCGGCGGGGGCCGCCTCCTCCTCGCGCTGGAGGACGTGACCGAGCAGGTCCGCCTCGTCTCCACCGTCCGGGAGGTCCGGGAGCGGATGGAGCGCGGCCACTCCTTCCTGGCGGCGGTCCTCGACAACATGGAGGACGGGGTCGTCGCCTGCGACCCGCGGGGGAACCCCGTCTTCCTCAACCGCGCGGCGCGGGAGCTCCTCGGGGTCGTGGCCGGCGCCAGCGCGGGCTGGGACTTCCCCCTCTTCGCCCCGGGCGGGGCGACGCCGATCCCGGGTCCCGACACGCCGCTCCAGCGGGCGCTCCGGGGCGAGACGGTCGAGGACCAGGAGGTGACGGCGCGGCCCCCGGGCGGGAAGCCGCGCACCCTGCTGGCGAGCGCCCGCCGGTTCGCGGGGCCCTCCGGGGAGGCCTTCGGCGCGATCGCGGTGCTCCGGGACATCACGGAGGAGCAGCTCCGCCAGGCCCAGAAGATGGAGGCGATCGGGAGCCTCGCCGGGGGCGTCGCGCACGACTTCAACAACCTCCTCACCGCGATGCTCGGCTACTCCGGCTCCGTGCTCCAGCGCCTCCCGGCGGACTCCCCGATCCGGCGCGAGGTGGAGCAGATCGAGAAGGCCGCGGAGCGCGGCGCCGGGCTCACGCGCCAGCTCCTCGCCTTCAGCCGGCGCCAGGTCGTCGCGCAGGAGTTCGTGGACCTGGGCGAGGTCGTGCGGGGGATGGTCCCGATGCTCCGCCGCCTCCTCGGGGAGGACGTGGTCCTCGTCACGACCGCCGGGCCCGAGCCCGCCCGCGTCCACGGGGACCGCGGGAAGCTGGAGCAGGTCGTCATGAACCTGGTCGTGAACGCGCGGGACGCCATGCCCCGGGGCGGCACGATCACCATCCTCACCGCGGCGGCCGCGCTGGACGAGGAGTTCGCGCGGACCCGGCCCGGCGTGGCGCCGGGGCCCCACGTCCTCCTCGCGGTCGCGGACACGGGCGTCGGGATGGACGCGGAGACGCGCTCCCACCTCTTCGAGCCCTTCTTCACGACCAAGGGACCGGAGAAGGGGACCGGTCTCGGCCTCGCCACCGTGTACGGGATCGTCAAGCAGGGCGGCGGGCACATCGAGCTGGAGAGCGAGCCCGGGCGCGGGACGACCTTCCAGGTCTGGTTCCCGCGGGCCGACGGCGCGGGGCGGGAGGGGGCCCGGGCCGGCACGGCGGGGGAGCGGCAGGACGCGGCCACCCCGCCCCCCCGGGGGACCGAGACGGTCCTCCTGGTCGAGGACGAGCGGATGGTCCGGGCGCTGGTCGGGGAGGTGCTCCGCTCGGCCGGGTACGCGGTCCTCGAGGCGCGCGACGGGGAGGACGCGCTCGAGGTCGCCGCCCGCCCCGGCGCGCTCGACCTCCTGCTCTCCGACGTCGTCATGCCGCGCCTGAACGGGCCCGCCATGGCGGGCCGCCTGCGCGCGAGCCGCGGCGGGCTCCGGGTCCTCTTCATGTCCGGCTACACGGACCGCCACCGCGTGAACGTGGAGTCGCCGGGGACCGGGTTCCTCCAGAAGCCCTTCACGCCCGGGGACATCCTCCGGAAAGTCCGCGAGGTCCTGGACGGGCCCCCGCCGGCGGCCGGTGCGGACCCGTCAGAACCTCAGCGCCCGTCCCACTCGTAGAGGTCGTAGGGGGTCCCGCCCGCGACGCCGTCGCCGACGCGGCGGAGGGTGGCCCGGAGGGCGGGGGAGATCCCCTTCTCGGGCCACTCGCGGACCGCCTGCTCGAGCTTGCGCGGCTCCGCCAGGACCACGACGGGGCGGCCCCCCGCGGCCTCGCGGAGCTGCGCCTCGTTCCAGGCCACGGGGATCGTCCGGCGGAGCGGGAAGGTGAACTGCCCCTGGTCCCCCTCGCCGACGCGGAAGAGGACGAGCGGGCGGCCGGCCGCGACGCGGTCCGCCTCCGCGACGAAGGCGCGCCCCGCCTCCCCGGGGTCCTCCATGCGGGCACGGACGAGGTCCGTCGCCAGCGCCCCCGCGCCGAGGAGGAGCCCGGCCGCGCAGGCCGCCCCCCGGAGCCCGAGGAGGCGGAGCGGCGGGACGAGGCGGGCCCAGCCGCCGAAGGCCGCCACGGTCCACCGCACCGTGGCCGCGGGGACGCCGCCCAGGAGCCCGCGGTCCGCGGCCACGACCGCCCCCGCCGCGAGCAGCGCGAGGGCCGGGTAGAGGGGGAGGAGGTACCCCGCGCGCTTGGACGCGAACAGGCTGAACAGCAGGATCCCCCCGAGGGCCCAGCAGAGGGGCCCGAGGAGGAGGGCCCGGACCTCCGCGCTCCGGAACGCGGCAGCGGCCCCGGCGAGGGCCGGGATCATCCAGGGGAGGGCGTAGAGGAACACGCCCGCGTAGTAGAGGGGGCCCGCCGCGTGGTCGGCCCCGCTGCCGAGGCGCTTCCCGAGCTGCCCGTCGAGGAAGGACAGGAGCCCCTCGTCCCCCGCCTCCGCTCGCACGGCGAGGAGCCAGGGGGCCGCGACCGCGATCCCGAGGAGGACGGGCAGCCAGAGGTGCAGGCGGAGGATCGCCCGCGCGTCGCGGCGGAACGCCAGGAACCCCGCGGCCGCCACCGCGGGGACGGCGAGCCCGGCGAGCCCCTTCGAGAGGAAGGCCAGCCCCGCGAAGGGCCCCGCGAGCGCGGCCCACCTCCAGGAGCCCCGCGCGTGGCCCCGGAAGAAGCAGGCCAGCGAGAGGGTCGTGAAGGCCGCCAGCGGCGCGTCGGTGGTGCAGGCCCGGAACCGGTCGAAGGCGAAGGGGGTCCCGACGAGGAGCAGCGCCGCGAGGAGCCCCGCCCCGGCGCCCAGCAGCGTCTCCCCGATCGCCCAGGTCGCGAGCGCCGCGGCGACGCCGAAGAGCGCGGTGACGACGCGGGCCGCGGCGTCCGAGGGTCCCCCCGCGACGCGGAAGCCCTCGCCGAGGAGCCATGGGTAGAGCGGCGGCTTCTCGAGGAACTCGCGGCCGTTGAGGTGGGGGACCGCGCCCCACTCCCCCTGCCAGTACCCGCGGGCGAGCTCCGCCTCCCGCGGCTCGTCCGGGTTGCGGAGCGCGCGACTCCCGGGGAACGCGAGGAGGAGCGCGGCCGCGAGGAGGAGGACCCCCAGCGCCCCCCGCCACCCCGAGGGCAGGCCCGCCGTGGGAGTCACTCCACCCAGTCCGCCAGGAAGACGTTGGTCTCGCCCCGCCGCGCCCCGTGGCGGTTGGAGCAGAACGCGAGCGTCTTCCCGTCGGGGGAGAACATCGGGAACCCGTCGAAGCCCTCGGAGGCGGTGATCCTCTCGAGCCCCGTGCCGTCCTCGCCCACGAGCCAGAGATCGAACTCGCGGCCCTTCGGGTCGCCCATGTTGCTCGAGAACAGGATCCGCCTCCCGTCCGGGTGGAAGTAGGGGGCGAAGTCGGCCTTCCCGTTGTCCGTCACCCGGCGGCGGTTCGACCCGTCCGCGTTCGAGGTGAGGATCTCCATCCGCGTGGGCCGCACGAGCCCCTGCGCGAGGAGGGCCCGGTACTCCTCCAGCGCAGGCCCCGCGGCGGGGTGGTGGCCGCGGTAGACGAGGCGCTTCGAGTCCGGGCTGAAGAAGGCGCCGCCGTCGTAGCCGGGCTCCCGGGTCACGCGGCGGAGGTCGCTCCCGTCGAGGCCCATGGTGTAGAGCTCCAGGTCCCCGTCCCGCGTGCTGGTGAACACGATCCGCTTCCCGTCGGGGGAGACCACGGCCTCGGCGTCGTAGCCCGGGGAACCGGCGAGGCGGCGGAGGGGACCCCCGTCCAGGTCCGCCACGAAGAGGTCGAAGGTCGGGTGGACCGCCCAGGTGTACCCGTGGCTCATGTCGGGCGGCGGCGGGGGGTCCGGGGAGGCCTCGTGGGTCGAGGCGAAGAGGACCTGCCGGTCGCCGGGGAGGAAGTAGGAGCAGGTGCACTTGCCCGTCCCCGTGGAGACGAGCCTGAGGTCGGTGCCGTCCCGGGAGACCACGTAGATCTGGTCCGCGGGGACCCCCGCCCCGCGGTGCTGGAAGCACAGGCGCGTCCCGTCGAAGGACCAGTAGGCCTCGGCGTTCTCCCCCTCGAAGGTGAGCTGGCGGACGTTGCGGAGGTGCGGCTCCCGCGGGTCGTCTCCCCATGGGCGCGTCCCGCGCCCCGCGAAGGGACGGGTCGCGGGGTCCTCGGCGCGGGAGTCCCCCGCGTGGTCCGTGGCGGAGAGCGGCGCGGGCTTCCCCGCCGGCGGGGGCGGCCCGGGGGAGCCGCAGGCGCCGGGCGCGGCGGCGAAGAGGAGGGCGAGGCCCGTGCGGCGGCGCATGTTGGGGGCTCCGAGGTCGCCGACCCGGATGAGGATACGACGCCCTACCGCGGGGCGGGCCTCTCCTTCGGCGGGAACTTCAGCGCGAGCGTCCGGACCTCCCCGGTGGCGAGGTCCACGACGCGGACGGCGTGGTTGTTGGTGTCGGCCACGAAGAGCCGGTCCCCGAGGACGGCGAGACCCGAGGGCTCGTGGAAGGACGCCCGCGCGGCGGGGCCGTCCTCCTTCCCCGGCTTCCCGGTCCCGGAGAAGGCGCGCGCCTCGCGCGTCACGGGGTCGAGCGTCTTCACCCGGTGGTTGTAGGTGTCGGCCAGGAGGAGGCGCCCCCCGTGGACCGCCACCGCGAGGGGGTGCTGGAGGAGGACCTCCTCCCCCTTCCCGTCCCGGTCCCCGAAGTCGAAGAGCCCGGTCCCGACGAGCGTGCGCACCCGCCCCGAGGGGATCTCGACGGCGCGCACCGCGCTGTCCTCGCTGTCCGCCACGAAGAGCGTGTCGCCGCGGACCGCGAGGCCGCTCGGCTGGCTGAAGGCCGCCTCGCGCGGGCCGCCGTCGGCGATGTCCTCGCGCCCGCTCCCGGAGAAGGGGGCCACGGTGCCCTTGGCGGGGTCGTGGACCCACAGGCGGTGGTCCCCGGCCATGGCGACGTAGACCTTCCCGCCCACGAAGGCCACGTCCCAGGGGCTGTTGAGCGGGGTCTCGCGCGCGGGGGCCTCGAACCATCCCGGGCGGAGCTCCTGCCGCCCGGTCCCCGCGGCGGTCTCGACGCGGCGGGTCTTGAGGTCGGCGCGGCGGAGCCGGTGGCCCTCGGTGTCCGCGATCCAGAGGGCCTGCCCGTCGAGGGCGAGTCCCTGGGGCCGGCGGAAGGAGGCCGCGGCGAAGTCCCCGTCGGCGCCCCCCGACTCGCCGGACCCGAGCACGTCCAGCACCCGGCCGTCGAGGTCGGCCACGAGGACGCGGTGGTGGTTGCTGTCGGCGACGAACAGGCGCGGCGGGTCCCCGCCGGCGGCCACCTTCCCCGGGTAGGCCAGGGCGGCCATGTCCGCGGGGGCCTCGGGCACGCGCAGGCCGGGGAGGGGGTCGCGCTTGAGGGTGCCGCGGGCTTCCGCGTCCTTCACGACCTTCGCGATGGCGCGGTCGAGGACCTCGTAGTTCCCCTCGCCGGAGACCGAGCCGACGACCGTCCCCGCGGGGTCCACGAGGACGAGCGTGGGCCAGGCGCGCACGCCGTAGGCCTTCCAGATCGCGTAGTCGGCGTCGTTCGCGATCGGGTGGCGCAGCCCGTAGCGGGCCGCGGCCAGGCGGATCCCCTCCGTGGACTTCTCCCCCGCGAACTTCCCCGAGTGGATGCCGACGACCGTCAGCTCCCGCGCGTACTTCCCCTCGAGCCTCTTCAGGTCGGGGAAGACGTGCACGCAGTTGATTCAGCCGTAGGTCCAGAAGTCGAGGAGGACGACCCGCCCGCGGAGGTCGGCGAGGCGGAGCGGCTTCTCGACGCCCACCCAGCCGAGGGCGCCGTCGAACTCGGGGGCGCGCACGGGCTTCCCTCCTTCCCCGTCCTCCGCGCCGACGGGAACGCCGAGGAACGCCAGGGCGAGGACCGCGGCGGCCGCGCCGACGGGGATCCGCATGGCCGGGACTCCTTCCCGCGGCCCGGGACGGGCCGCGCGTTCCCTCGACCCCGGCACGGCTCTCCCTGTTCCCGCTCTAGTTGCGACGCGGCGTGAAGAGCTGGAGCAGGAGGATGAACAGGTTGAGGATGTCGAGGAAGAGCGAGATGACCGCGGGCACGACCAGGTTCCCGGGACCGTAGACCCGCACGACGTTCGAGGTGTCGAAGAGGATGAACCCGCAGAAGATCATCGAGCCGATGGCGGCCCGCCACCAGTGGAACTGCGCGCTCTGGACGAAGAACCCGGCGACGCCCGCGACGATCAACCCGAGGATCGCCACGAAGAGGAGGTTCCGGAGGAAGGAGAAGTCCTTGCCCGTCACGAGGACGAACAGGGTCAGGCCCGTGAAGGTCACGGCCGTCACGCCGCCGGCGAGCGCGACGGTCTGGGCCATGCCCATCCCGACGTAGAGCTTGATCACCGGGGCGAGGAAGGCGCCCCAGCAGCTCACCGCGGCGCAGAGCGCCAGCAGGCCGAGGGGGGAGGCCTCGCCCGAGCGCGCCCCGGCCTTCGCGCCGCCGGCGACGAGGGAGAACACGAACCCCCCGCCGGCGAACGCCCACATGCCCCACATCGGGAACTGCGGGACGCGGAAGGTCTCGTACCCGCGGGTGACCTCCACCACGGGCATGAGCTTCATCGTCAGCGCGCAGGCGCCCGCGGCGAGGAACAGGCTGAAGGTCAGGAGCCCGTAGGTCCTCTTGACGAAGGTGGTGAACTCCGCGGGGACCCCCGCGGAGAAGGCCTCGGCCATCCCGAGGCGTTGCGCCGGGACGTACGTCGCTGCCATGGATCCCTCCGTGCGAAAACCGTGAACCGGGGTGTCCATCCTATCTGCGTCCCGCGCGCTTCCAAAACTCCCGCGGGGTCAGGCCCCTCGCGTTTGCTGGCCCCCGGCGGACCCGCCGGATAGAGTCCCGAGGATCATGGCCAAGAGAAAGCGCACCTACATGCTGTCCTGGCGGTCGAAGAAGGCGAACCACGGCCGCAAGCCCTGCCGGGGGAAGAACAAGAAGATGAAGTAGCCGTAAGGGTCAGACCCCATTCGCCTGGCCTAGGCCAGGCGAATGAGGTCAGACCCTTACTTCTTCTCTCCTTCGACTCCCGCGATCCGCGCGACCTTCACGCCCGCGGCGCGCAGCGCGTCCAGCGCGGCGATGACGCCCCCGGCGGTCGCGCCGTCGCCGCCTTCCACGGTCCATAGGGTGGTGTCCACGTCGTCCGCGTAGTCGTCCTTGTAGAAGTCCGCCAGCTCCGCGTGCCGCTCCCGGGCCCACTTCTCCAGGGCCGCGGCGGTCCCGTGGGTGACGTCCCCGGCGTGGACCTTCCCCTCCGCGTCCACCCTCAGGGTCACGGCGTCCTGGCCGGCGGACTGCCCCTCGCCCTTCGGGATCCCCACGGGCAGGAGCCGCAGCGCCGCCCCCGCGGCGGGGTCGCTCGTGGCGAGCGCGATCCGCTTCCAGCCCCCGCCCGCCGCGGCGGCGAGCAGGTCCCGCACGGGCGTCCAGGGGGTATCGACGTCGGCGAGGAGGAGCAGGAGCGAGGTGGCCCGCTTCTCCTCGGCCTTCAGGATCTCCACGGTCCCCTCGACCGTCAGGACGTCCCTCCCGAAGCGGACCATCCCGCGCGCGCCGAGGATGAGGTCGAACCGGTCCTCGGCCTTCGCCTTGAGCGGCTCGCCCCCGCGACAGGACGCCAGGCGCGTGCCCGGGGGGAGGGTGAAGGGGACCTCG
>CAZKTF010000025.1:0-23733 GCA_964555565.1 uncultured Planctomycetota bacterium
TCGGCCGTGTCGCCGGCGGCCTCGCTACGCTCCCGACGGCCTTGCTACAGTCCCGCGAAACTGCTCCGGCAAAGAATCCACGCCCCTCCGCTCGTGTGGCCAGCAACCTGGCGGGTAGTTGCGGAACCGTTGCAGCGGGGCCGCCTCTCTTGACCCGCCCCCATCCCTGCCGATACCATGAGGGGCACATATCCCTCTTTGACCCCGCGCCCCCATTGGCGGCGCGGGCTGGAAAAAATGCTGGCCGCCCGGAAGGGTGCCAGACGCTCGCTGGGAAACGCTGGAACGCCATGAGATACGGCGGAGCACTCACCACAGCCCCAATCGCAACCTGTTGGGGCGAATGGTCTTACGACACTCCGGCAAGGTCCGAACCTGGCCGCCGGCCCCCGCGGGAACGCGGAGGGCCGTTGCCGCTCCCGCCCCCCGCGTAGCGCCTGAGCCCTCCACCGGACGGCCTCCCGGGCATCGCCCGAAGGAGGTTGCGCCGTGCCGGAAACCTGCGCCTTTCTCGCCATGGGCGATGGCTTCGCCATCGGCCTCGCCCTCGTCGGACTCGCGATCGGGGTCGTGATCTCCCTCCTCCTCTCCCGGCAGCGCCAGAAGCACGAGGCGCAGACCTCGGCCCTGGAGGCCGAGAAGGTCCTCGCCGGGGCGAATCTCGAGGCGGACCGGATCCGCCGCGACGCGGAGCTGAGCGCCAAGGACGAGTCCCTCCGCCGCCGGGAGAAGGTCGCCCAGGAGGAATCCGGCCGCCGCCGGGAGCTGGCCGACCTGGAGCTGCGCCTGGGGCGCCTGGAGGAGACGCTCGCCGATCGCAACCAGGCGCTCGAGAAGAAGATGCGCTCCCTCCAGGAGGAGGAGCGCGCCCTCGTCCAGAAGCGCGAGTCCCTGGAGGCCCGGGACCGGGACACCGCCCGGGTCCTCGAGGAGCAGAAGATGGTCCTGACCAACCTCTCGGGGATGACCCGCGAGGAGGCGCGGACGATGCTCCTCCAGAAGATCGAGAAGGACCTGGAGGTGGAGCACGCCACCCTGGTCGCGAAGATGGTGGACCGCGTGAAGGCGGACGTCGAGGACCGGGCCCGCGAGGTCGTCGGCACCGCGATCCAGCGGGTCGCCGCCGACCACTCCGCCGAGATCACGGTCTCCTCCGTGGACCTCCCCAGCGAGGAGATGAAGGGCCGGGTGATTGGCCGCGAGGGGCGCAACATCCGCGCCTTCGAGAAGGCGAGCGGCGTGGACGTCATCGTGGACGACACGCCGGGCGTCATCGTCGTCTCCGCCTTCGACGGGGTCCGCCGCGAGACCGCGAGGCGGGCGCTCGAGCGGCTCCTCAAGGACGGCCGCATCCACCCCGCGAAGATCGAGGAGACCCTCAAGGCGACGAGGGCCGAGATGGAGGAGGTGGTGCAGGAGGCGGGCCGCAAGGCCCTCCAGGACTGCGAGGTCCACGGGATCCACCCGAAGCTGGTCTCGCTCCTCGGGCGGCTCAAGTACCGCACCTCCTACGGCCAGAACGTCCTCCTCCACGCCACGGAGTGCGCCTCCCTGGCCGGGGTGATGGCCTCGGAGCTGGGGCTCGACCCGAAGCTGGCGAAGCGCTGCGCCCTCCTGCACGACATCGGCAAGGCCGTGGACCACGAGGTGGAGGGGGGCCACGCCTTCATCGGCGGGGACATCGCCCGTCGCTGCGACGAGAACCCGATCGTGGTGAACGCCATCGCGGCCCACCACGAGGACGTCAAGATGGAGACCGTCTACGCGGTCCTCACCGCCGCCGCCGACGCCATGAGCGCCGCGCGGCCCGGGGCCCGCCGGGACAGCCTGGAGCGCTACGTCCAGCGCCTCCAGGCGATCGAGGAGATCGCCCACCGCTACGCCGGGGTCGAGCAGGCATTCGCGATCCAGGCGGGGCGCGAGGTCCGCGTCATCGTCAACCCGGGCAAGGTCTCCGACCGCCTGGCGAAGAAGATCGCCTACGACCTGGCCAAGGCCATCGAGAACGAGCTCACCTACCCCGGCGAGGTCAAGGTGACCTGCGTGCGGGAGACGCGCTTCACGGAGGTGGCGCGTTGACGAAGGTCCTCTCCGTCAGCGAACTCACCTTCGCCCTGAAGGGCCTGGTCGAGGACGCCTTCCCCTCGGTGGCGGTCCGGGGGGAGGTGAGCAACTGGCGGCCCGCGGCCTCGGGGCACGTCTACTTCTCGCTGAAGGACGCGGGGGCCGCGCTCGGGGCGGTCCTGTGGCGCTCGCAGGCCGCGCGCGTGAAGTTCCGGGTGGAGGACGGGATGCAGGTCGTGGCGGTGGGGCGCGTGGACGTGTACCCGCCGCACGGGAAGTACCAGCTCGCGGTCTCCTCGCTCGAGCCGGAGGGGGTCGGCGCCGCCGCGATCGCCCTGGAGCAGCTGAAGGAGAGGCTCCGCGCCGAGGGGCTCTTCGACCCGCTCCGCAAGCGGCCCCTCCCGCTCCTCCCGCGCCGGATCGGGATCGTGACCTCGCCCACCGGGCAGGCCGTGCGCGACCTCCTCCGCAACGTCCTCCGGCGCTTCCCGCGGGCCTGGGTCACGCTCCGGCCGGTCCGCGTGCAGGGGGACACCGCGGCCGAGGAGGTCGCGCAGGCGCTGGCCGACCTCGCGACGCTCCCGGACCTGGACGTGGTCGTGGTGGGGCGCGGGGGCGGCAGCGCCGAGGACCTCGGGGCCTTCAACGACGAACGCGTGGCGCGCGCCATCGCCGCCTCGCCGGCGCCCGTGGTGAGCGCCGTGGGCCACGAGGGGGACTTCACCGTCGCCGACCTGGTGGCGGACCTGCGCGTCTCCACGCCCACGGCGGCGGCCGAGGCGGTGGTCCCGGTCCTCGCCGAGGTCGAGGAGGAGATCCGGGAGCGCGGGGCGCGCCTCGCCGAGGGGCTGCGGGCGCGGCTCGCGCTCGCGCGGGAGCGGGTCCTCTCCCTCGAGGGGCGCCACGCGCTGCGCCGGCCCGTGGACGTCCTCCGCGAGCGGGGGCAGCGCGTGGACGAGCTCCGTCAGCGTCTCGACGCGGGGGCCCGGGCCGGCCTTGACCGGCGCGGGGAGCGGTTCCGCGCCGTCGCGGCGCTCGTGGAGGGGGTCTCCCCCCTGAAGGTCCTGGCGCGCGGCTTCAGCGTCACCACCCGCGAGGGGGACCCCGGGCCGCTGCTCGACCCGGCGGCGCTGCGGCCCGGAGATCCGATCGAGACCCGCCTCGCGCGAGGCAGGATCCGTTCCAGGGTGTCGTTGTAGGGGCCGGGCTTGCCCGGCCCGCCGTTCGTGGGAGGCCAACCCCTGGCCAGGAAGCCTGACAAGACCTTCGAGGAGCACCTGGCCGAGGCCGAGGCCATCGTGCGGGAACTGGAGTCCGGCGCGCTCCCGCTCGAGGACTCCATCGCGCGCTACGAGAAGGCCGTGGCGGCGCTGAAGGAGTGCCACGCCATCCTCGACCGGGCGGAGAAGAAGGTCGAGGCCCTCACGCGCCGCGCCGACGGCACCCTCGAGACGAAGCCCTTCGAGCCGCCTGCCTGAGGAGCCCCTTGCATTCCCCGCCGCTCCGCGGTCCGATCTCCGGCGGCGCGGCCGAGGGGGCCGCAGGAGGGGAGGCCCGGCTCCGATGCCCATCACCCACGCGTGCACCTGCGGCGCCACCTACTCCCTGAAGGACGAGTTCGCGGGCACCGAGGTGAAGTGCCCGAAGTGCGGGGCGGTCTCGCGCGCCCCGGAGCTGCGGCGGGCCGCGCAGGCGGACCCGGCCTTCGAGCGGGACAAGTACCTCCTGCGGCAGAAGGTGCTGGCGATCAGCGAGAAATACGACCTCTGCGACGAGGAGGGACGGCCGATCCTCTTCGTCGTCCGGCCGGCTCGCTTCCTGCGCAAGCTGCTGGCGGTGTTCGCGGCGGCGTTCGTGCTCATCGTCGGGATCACGGTCATCTTCGTGGCCATGGGCGGCGGCGACCGGCGATCCGGCGGCTCGCCGGGGGACCTGGAGGGGGGTCGGGCGCTGCTCTTCATCGTCGGTTTCGTGGTCGTGATCGCCGCGACCGTGGCCGTGGGCTACTGGCTCGCGCCCAAGCGCCACGTCACCGTGGGCCGCGACTCCTCGATGAACGATGTCGTCCTCCGCGTGGAGCAGCTGAACAAGTTCCATTTCCCCTACGCACGGTTCGCGATCCGGTCCGCCGACGGCGCGATCCTGGCCCGGCTCACGAAGAACTCCTTCTCGGACATCCTGAGGAAGAAGTGGCGCTGCACCGACGCCGCCGGCAGGCCGATCTTCGTGGCGAGGGAGGACTCCGCGATCCTCTCCCTCCTCCGCCGGCTGCTGGGCCCGCTCTTCGGCGCCCTCCGCACCAACTTCATCTTCCTCGAGGGGGACGGGACCTCGGAGCGGGTGATCGGGGAGTTCAACCGGAAGTTCACGCTGTTCGACCGCTACGTCCTGGACCTCACCGCGGACCCGGAGCGCCGGCTGGACCGGCGGCTTGCCGTCGCCGTCGGCGTCATGCTGGACAGCGGGGAGAAGCGGTAGGACCGGGACCCGTGGAGGCGCACCGTCCTGGGGGGGAAGCGGACCGCGGGGGCGCCGTGCCCGCGGCGCGGGTCATCACCGCGGACATGCTCGAGACCGACCCGCACGCGGGGAGGCGGGACTTCGAGCGCGGGATGTCCTACGCGCCCCTCGTCACGCTCCTCCTCATCGGGGGGAACGCCATCGTCTACGCGCTCGAGGTCTCCGGGGGCAGCCTCGAGAGCGAGGGGGGCCTGCTCGCGGCCGGGGCCCTCTCGACCGAGGAGCTCGGACGGGGCGAGGTGTGGAGGCTCGGGACCTCGATGTTCCTCCACGGGGGTCTCGACCACCTGCTCGGGAACTGCTTCGCCCTCTACGTCCTCGGGATGGGCTGCGAGCACGCCTTCGGGGCGCTGCGGATGTTGCCCATCTACCTCGCGTGCGGCGTCGCGGGGGGGCTGCTCTCTGCGGCCGTGGAGCCGGCGCCGACCGTCGGCGCCTCGGGGGCGATCTTCGGCCTCCTCGGATGCATGGCGGCCACGCTCCGGCGCCACAGGGACCGGATCTTCGTGAGGGACCACCGCATCGCCGTCGTCCTGGGCGTGTGGGCCCTCTGGTCGATCGCGACGGGGTTCCTCGACCCCCACATCGCGAACTTCGCCCACATCGGCGGGTTCGCGGCGGGCGGGCTCGCCGCGTTCCTCGTCCGCCCGCCGCTTCTCGACGCGCCGGCTAGGCCTTGACCCGGCGGATCGCCTTCGCGGCCGCCTCGGCCGCGGCGGGGGAGTCGAAGCCGACGTAGCCCACGAACTTCCCCGCGCGCGCCATGGCGCTCAGGCCCCGCATGCTGACCCCCGCGTCCGCCACGGCGCGGGCCATGCGCGCCCCGAGGCCGGGCTTGTCCGGCCCCTCGACCCGGAGCGTGGCGATGTTCGTCGCGCGCACCAGGCCCGCCGACGCGGCCGCGGCCTCCGCCTTCTTCCCCCGCACCGGGGCGAGGAACACGATCCCCTTCCCCGGCCGGTCCGGCTGCCGGCGGGCGATGACGCACTCCAGGCTCGCCCCGGCGGCGCCGAGCGGTCCCAGCACCGCCGCGAGGCCCCCGGCCCGGTCCTCGATCTCCCCCGCCCACACCTCGACCTTCGTCGCCCGGATGGCCATCCCGCACCTCCTCCAGCGGCTTCCCCGGGCACCCCCCGGGGACCGTCCACCGCACCGTATAGGAGAGCCGCGCGGCGCCGCGAATGCAACGGTCGGTACCGGGCGGGGGGGGAGGACGCGCCCGCCCCCGCACGGATGCGGGGCCCCCGCCGGCCCGTGCCCGGGTCAGCGTGGCCGCGATCGGCCCGGGCCCGCGAGGAGGAGGAGCGCGGGAAGGACCAGGAGCGTGAGGGCGGTGGAGGTGAGAAGCCCGCCGATGACCACCGTGGCCAGGGGGCGCTGGACCTCCGCCCCGGGGCCGGTCGAGAGGGCCATGGGGAGGAACCCCAGGCTGGCCACCAGCGCCGTCGTGAGCACGGGCCTCAGGCGCGCGAGGCAGCCCTCCTCGACCGCCGCCCGCCACTGCGTCCCCCGCGCCGCCAGGTCCCGCACGAAGGAGACGAGGACGAGGCCGTTCAGGACGGCCACGCCGAAGAGCGCGATGAAGCCCACGGCCGCCGAGATCGAGAAGTGGAGCCCGCGGAGGTGGAGCGCGAGGACTCCTCCCACCGCTGCCAGGGGGACGCCGGAGAACACGAGGAACGCCGGCGCGAGGGCCCCGAAGGACCACGCGAGCAGCCCGAGGACGATCGCGAGGACGACCGGGACGACGACCGAGAGCCTCCGCCGCGCCCTCTCGAAGTTCTCGAACTGCCCGCCGTACTCGAAGTGGTATCCCGGGAGGAGCCTCACGCGGGACTCGATCCTCGATCGCGCGTCCGCCACGAAGGATCCGAGGTCGCGCCCCGCGACGTCGCACGAGACGGAGATCGTCCGGGAGCCCGCGAGGCGGCTCACCTGGGCGGGGCCCTCCACCTCTCGGATCTCCGCCACCCGGGAGAGCGGGACCGCCGTCCCGTCCGCTCCGGCGACCGGGAGCGCCTCCAGGGCGGCGCGGTCGGTCCGGACGTCCTCGGGGAGGATGACGACCAGGGGCACGCGCCAGTCCCCCTCGAGGACGTCGGCCACGGTCACCCCGCCCATGCACTCCACGACCTCGAGGATCGCCGCGGCGTCCACGCCGGAGGCCGCCGCCGCCGCGCGGTCCGGCCTCACCTCGAGGTAGGGGAGGCCCTTCACGACCTCGACGGCGGGGGTCCCGTCCACGCCGGGGACCTCCCGCAGGACCGCCTGGACCTCCTCCGCGGCCTTCCGCAGGGTCTCCATGTCCGGGCCGTGGACCCGGACCGCGAGGTCGGCGCGCACCCCCGCGACGAACTCGTTCATCCGGAGCTCGATGGGCTGGGAGAAGGAGTGCTGGGCGCCGGGGACCTTCGCGAGCGCCTCCCCGATCCGCGCGGCCAGCTCGGCCCGGTTCCCGGCCCGCTTCCACCCCTGGCGGGGGCGGAGCATGACGAACACGTCGGCCAGCTCCGGCCCCATCGGGTCGTAGGCGACCTCGGCGCGGCCGATCTTCGAGACGACGGTCTCGACCTCGTCGGGGAACTCGGCGCGGAGGAGGCGCTCCACGAGACCGGAGTGGGCCGCGGACGCCTCGAGCGCCACGCTCGGGAGGCGGACGACGTTCATCGCGATCGCCCCCTCGTCCAGCTCGGGGATGAACTCCGTCCCGAGGCGCGCCGCGAGGAGGGCGCCCCCGGCCACCACGAGGGCCGCGGCGCCCGCGACCGCCACGGGGGCCGCCAGGGCGGCCCGGAGGAACGGCGCGTAGGCCCCTCGGGCCCACCGGACGGGCGCGGTCTCCCCGTGCGCCCGGCCGCCGGGGCCGCGGAGCAGAGTCGCCGCGAGCGCCGGGGTGAGCGTGAGGGAGAGGAGGAGGGAGCCCGCCAGCGCGAAGATCACGGTGAGCGCCATGGGCCGGAACATCCGCCCCTCCACGCCCTCCAGCGCCAGGACCGGGACGTAGACCGCCATGATGATGAGCTCGCCGAACATCGTCGGCCCGCGCACCTCCACGGCCGCCCGGCGCACCACCTCCCGGGTGTCCTCCCCGGGCGCGGCCCCGGCGAGGCGTCGCATGCAGTTCTCGACCAGGATGACGCTGCTGTCCACGAGGAGCCCGAAGTCGATGGCCCCGAGGCTCATGAGGCTCGCGGACACCCCGACGCCGAGCATGAGGTTGAAGGCGAAGAGCATGGACAGGGGGATCGCCAGGGCGACGATGACTCCGGCGCGGAGGTGCCCGAGGAGGAGGAGGAGGACCGCGATCACGACGACGGCGGCCTCGAGGAGGTTCGTCGTGACGGTGCCGATCACCCGGTCGATGAGCGAGGCCCGGTCGTAGAAGGAGCGGACCTCGACCCCGGCGGGGAGACGGGGGCCGAGGGCGGCCACCGCCTGCTCCACCCGGTGGACGACCGTCCGGCTGTTCTCCCCCTGGAGCATCAGGACGATCCCCGCCACGACCTCGCCCCGCCCGTCGCGGGTCACGGCGCCCTGGCGGATCTCGTGGCCGATCCGGACCTCCGCCACGTCCCGGACCCGGACGGGGACCTCCTCCCGGACGGCGACCACGACCTCCGCCGCTTCCGCGGGGGAGCCGAGCCTCCCGAGCCCCCGGACGATGGCCTGCTCGCTCCCCCGGAGCGCGAAGCCCCCGCCCACGTCCGCGGCGCCGCGCCCGAACGCCTCGCGCAGCCGGCCGAGCGAGACCCCGCGCGAGGCCAGCCGCAGGGGGTCGGCCACGACGTGGACCTCGCGGACGAACCCGCCGAAGGAGGAGACGTCGGCGACGCCGGGGACGGCGCGCAGCGCGGGGCGGACGATCCGGTCCTGGATCGTCCGCAGCTCCTCGAGAGAGCGCCCCGGCCCCTCGAGCGAGTACTGGTAGACCTCCCCCAGGCCGGTGGCCGGGGGGCCCAGGGCCGGCCGGCCGGCGGAGGCGGGCACCTCGGCGGCGTCGATGCGTTCGGCGACGAGGCGCCTCGCGAACCACGGGTCGGTCCGGTCCCCGAAGACCGCCGTTACGACGGAGACCCCGAACTTCGAGATCGAGCGGAGGCCGACCAGCCCCGGGGTCCCCGCGAGCGAGGTCTCCACGGGGACGGTGACCTGCCGCTCCATCTCGAGCGGGCCGAGGGCCGGCGAGACGGTGACGACCTGGACCTGGACCGGCGTGATGTCGGGGACCGCGTCGATCGGGAGGCCGAGCATCGAGGCGGTCCCGGCGAGGGCGACGGCGACCGCCGCCGCGATCACGAGGACGCGGCGGCGGATCGACCAGGAGAGGATCGCCTCGAGCAAGGGCTACTTCTTCTCCCCGGGCGCGCAGTCGGGGCAGAGGGTGTCGAAGGTCCCCGCCTCGTACCCGGCGCAGTCCGAGCAGTAGGAGAAGGGCTTCCAGGCGTCCCCCTCCTTCACCTCGTAGCCCCAGGGCTCGAGGACCTGGGCGCGGGGGACCTTCCACGCGGACAGGCGGATCGTCTTCCCGGTGAGCTTCCGGTCCGCCCGCAGGTGGTGCCCCCGCGTGTTGTCGAGGAGATGCCACGCGGTCCCGTCCGCGAGGAGGAGCGCGTTGGCGTGCTTCCCGACGGCATCGCAGTCGGGGGTCGCGCCGGTCTCCTCCGCGAGCCAGCAGCCGAGGCAGATGACCTTCCCCTCCACCGCGACCCGCTCCTCGGGCTTCGGGTGCGGCTTCTTCGGCTTCTCCTGGGCGAGGACCGCCCCGCCCAGGAGGACGGACACGACGGCGAGCGTCGCGACGAAACGCATGGGGACCTCCTCCGAAACTGGCCTCCGGCCTCCGGCCGCCCCTGTGACGGCAACCGCCGGGCGGGCTAAGGCCCGCCCCTACAACGGCAACGGCGGGGGGGGGCCCCCGGGGGTTTCGAGGGCCGCCGGTGGCGGCCCAAGCCCGGGGCAAGCCCCCCCCTACTAGTCGCTCTCGCAGCAACCTCCCCCGAACTTCGACCGGAGCATCTCGGCCTTCAGCGTGAACGCCCCCTTCCCGATCACCTCCTCGCCGTCGGCGAGCCCCTCGACGACCTCGGTGAAGCCGCCCTCCTCGGCCCCGGGCCGGATGCGGCGGACGCGGACCTGCCCTTCGCGGCCTCGGACGAACACGAGCATGCAGCACCCGTCGGTCTGGACCGCGTCGGAGGGGACGGCGACCGCCGTCTCGGCCGGGCGGACCGTGACGGCGACCCGCCCGAGCATCCCGGCGCGGAGGAGGCCGCGGCGGTTCCCCACGGCGATCCGGACCGCGGCGGCGCGGGAGTGCGGGTCCAGGACCTCGCCCACGTGGAGGACCCGGCCCTTGAACTGCCGCCCGGGGTGGGCCGGGACCTGGAGCAGCGCGGCCTGCCCCGCGGCGAGCCGCGCCAGGTCCCGCTCCGGGACGCGGGCCACGGCAAGGAGCGTCGTGGCGTCGGCGACCTCGAAGAGGGTCGCGTCGGGGACGGCGCCCTCGCCGACCGTGGCGGCGCGGGCCACGACCGTCCCCGCGAGCGGGCTCCGCACCTCCAGGCGCCCGTCGAACGGCGCGTCCTCGGCCTCGAGCGCCCGCCTCTCCTCGGGGGAGAAGCCGAGCGCGGCGAGCCGCGCCGCGGCGGCCCGGAGCGCCGCGGCGGCCTTCCGCTCCGCGGCCTCCGCCTCGGCGAGCCGTCGCCGGGTCTCCAGCGTGGCGAGGGCCAGCTCCCGTTCCGCCCCCAGCGTCTCCGAGAGGAAGGAGCGTTCCGCCTCCAGCCGCTCCTTCTCGGAGGAGAGCCCCTGCTTCGCGAGGTCCCGCTGCCGGCGGAGGGCGTCCTCGGCCAGCGGGCGTCCTTCGGCCACGGCCCGCTCGAGCGCGCCGAGGGCCTTCGTCGCGGTCTCGCGCTCCGAGGCGAGAGTGGCCCGGGCCGCGCGCAGGTCGGCGGACGTCCCCACGAAGGCGCCGCGCGCGTCGGCCACCTCGGCGGACTCGATCACGGCGAGGACGTCCCCCGCCGCCACCGGGTCGCCGATCGTCTTCCGCGCCTCGAGGACGGTCCCCGCCGCCCGCGGCCGCACGCGGACGAGTCGGTCCTCGGGATGGACGAGCTCCGCCGCGAGGACGACGCTCTCGGGGAAGGCGTGCCTCCCGGCGCGCGTCCACTCGATCCCCGCGCGGCGGAGCAGCTCGTCGGTGAGGGGGAACTTCACCTTCTCCACCCCGCAGGTCGGTTCGCCGTCCCCGGCACGGAGGGCCGGGAGCGGGAGCAGCCCGGCGACCGCCAGCACGGCCGCCCCGATCGTGGATCGCCTCATCGCACCACCTCCTCCGTCCGTTCCGCCGGCGCGGGGGCCGGAAGCCCCCGCGCGCGGTCCAGCCCGATCCCGGCCTTCTCGGCCGCGAGCCTCCGGTCCGCGTGCGACGACCGCGCCCGGAGGACGCGGTCGCGGGCCGCGAGGAGCGTGGCCAGGTCCAGGTTCCCCGCGCGGAAGCCCTCCTCGGCGAGGCCGAGCGCCTCCTCCAGCGGCGGGAGGACCTCGGCCTCCTCGGCGGCGCGCGCCCGCTCCGCGGCCAGGAGCGCGCGGAGCGCGGCCGCCACCTCGGCGCGGACCGCGTGGACCCGGGCGAGGTAGGCCTCGCGGGCGGCGTCCCGGGCCGCCTCGCGGGAGGCGACCTCGCCCTGCGCCCGGTCGAAGAGCGGCAGCGCGATCCCCGCCCCCGCGCCGAAGCGGTCGCTCTTCCCCTCGTCCCGCTCGAAGACGGGGCCGAGGGAGGGCCAGGGCCAGCGGAGGAGGCGCGCCAGTCGCAGCTCCTGCTCCGCCCGGTCCAGGCGCGCCCGGGCGACCCGCACCTCGGGCCGGGCGGCGAGGGCTGCGGCGACGAGCGGATCCAGCGCCGCGCCCTCGGGCGGGGGCGGGTCCCCGGCCCCCGGCGCAGGCGGCGCCGGGCGGAGTGGCGTCCCCGGGGGGAGGCCGAGGAGACCGCACACCTCCTCGCGGGCCGCCTCGACCGCCGACCGGGCCTCCCTCTCGTCCCGGGCCGCGGCGGCGGCGTCGGAGGCCGTGAGGAGCGTCTCCAGCCTCGAGGCCGCGCCCGCGCGGGCGCGCCCCTCCGCCCAGGCGCGGAGGGAGGCCGCAGACTCCCGCGCGATCCCCGCGAGCCGGAGCCGCTCCTCCGCCGCCCGCCACCCGGCGTGGGCCTCCCGGACCCGCGCCGCGAGGTCCCGCTCGGCGGCCTCGACTCCCGCCCGGGACTCCTCGAGCCCCGCCTGCGCCGCCGCGACCCGCGCGCCGCGCTCCCCCGGCCGGGGGGGGAAGAGGCGAAGCGCGGCCTCGATGGTCCCGTTGGCGATCCCGCCTCCGACCCCCTGCACGCGCGCGAGGGAGACGTCGAGGTCGGGGTTCGGGAGGAGGCCCGCGGTCACGACCTCGCCCTCGGCCACGCCGGCCGCGCGCCGCTCCGCCCGGAGGTCCGGGTTGAGGAGGAGGGCCAGGGTGACCGCCTCCTCCGGGCCGAGCGTCCCCTCCGGCGCCTGCGGTCTTGCCGCGGTGGCCCGGCGGTCGAGCTCCGCCAGCGCCTCGGGCGGGGAGGGGGCGGGCGCGGCGGCTGCGGCGCAGCCGGCGGCGAGCAAGGCCAGGAGGATCGAGGCGCGGACGGGCATGCACTCCCCTCGGGACGCGGGACGGGCGCGGGGTCCCCGCGGAGCGGGGACGGAGAGGGAGCGCTAGATGCGCAGCGGCGAGGCGATCGCGAACGGAGGCGGAGTGTCGAACAGACCGTCGCCGGCGAGGCCCGCAGGCACGAGCGCGGGAGCGGCGGCGAAGGGGCCGGCCGCCCACCCCGCCGCGGGAGCAGGATCGGGGAGCGGATCCGGCCGGGTGGTCCGGGTCGCGTGCGTCCTGCCGTCGCATCCCGGCCCGCAGGCGCAGAGGTCCGCGTCGTCCCGGGCGGCGGGGCCCTCCGGCGCGCTGGACTCCCCGCAGCATCCGACCACGGCCGGCGCGCAGGTCCCGCCCGCGAGGAGGCAGAGCGCGCACGCGGGGACCCCGGGCAGGAGCACCGTGGCGAGGGCGAGCAACACGGCGAGGACGCGCATCAGGGGGACCATGGTCACCGGGGGGCCCGGGGGAGTCAAGGATCGGGGCCACGGGCCGGGCGGGCGTGGGCCGGAGGCGAACGGTCAGCGGATCGCGAGACGGCGGCGGCCTGCGCCGACGTCGTCAGTCGGCATGGCCGCAGCCTCCCCGGACCTGTTCCCGCCACTCCTTCACGAGCCACGGGACCATCAGGATCGCCGCGACGGGATCGGCCCACCACCACCCGAGCGAGGCGTTCGCGGCGAGGCCGAGGAGGAGGGTGACGGAGAGGTACGAGCAGGCGAGGGTCTCCATGGCCTCGGCCCGCAGGGCCGCGCTCCCGATGCGGCGGGCGACGCGGAGCTTGCCCCACGAGGCGAGGGGCATGAGCACGAGGGAGGCCGAGGCCAGCACGATTCCCACGACGCTCTCGTCCGGCGTTTCCCGGCGCCAGAGCGTCCAGGCGGCGTCCGCGACGACGTACGCGGCCAGGGCGAGGAAGGTCCGGCCGATGAAACGGTGGACGCGGTGCTCGGCCCTCTCGATGCGTTCCTGCGAGGCGCCGCTCGCCTCGACGGAGAACCGCCAGAGGAGCGCGGCGGCGGCGGCGACCTCGATGACGCTGTCGAAGCCGAAACCGATCAGGGCGACGCTGTCCGCGACGGCCCCCGACCAGAGGGCCACGACCGCCTCCAGCACGTTGTAGGCCAGGGTCGAGGCGACGAGCCACACGGCGACGCGCCGCCAGTCGCGCGCGGCGGCGAGGCTAGGCGGGGACAGACCCGGGGGATCCATCCGAGACTTCCTCCGCCGGACCGGTTCCGTTCTGGTCGCGGCGGTGGGCCAGCCGGTAGAGGACGGGGAGCACGAAGAGGGTGAGGACCGTCGAGGACACGAGGCCGCCGATGACCACGGTCGCGAGGGGGCGCTGGACCTCGGCGCCGGTCCCGGTGGCGAGCGCCATCGGGACGAACCCGAGTGCGGCCGCGAGCCCCGCCGCAAGGACCTGCCGCAACCTCCCGAGGGATCCCTCCCGCGTCGCCTCCTCGATCGACTTCCCCTCCGCCCGGAGGCTGTTGATGAAGGAGACCACGACGAGGCCGTTCAGGACCGCCACGCCCGAGAGGGCGATGAAGCCCACGCCTGCCGAGACGGAGAAGGGCAGGCCCCGGATCCAGAGGGCGACGACGCCTCCCGTGAGGGCCAGGGGGACTCCCGTGAAGACGAGGATCGCCTGCCTGAGGGACCCGAAGGTGGCGAAGAGGAGGAGCAGGATGAGGAAGAGCGCGAGGGGGACGACGATCTGGAGCCGCTCCTTCGCGGCGAGCAGGTTCTCGAACTGCCCTCCCCAGCCGATCCAGTACCCCTCGGGAAGGCGGGGCAGATCCCGATCCATCCGGGCCTGGGCCTCCTCGACGAAGGAACCGAGGTCCCGGCCGTGCACGTTGGCCTGGACGACCACCCGGCGCTTGCCCGACTCGCGGCTGATCTGGTTCGGGCCCTCCACCAGTTCGATGCGAGCGAAGGTGGAGAGGGGCAGGAAGGCGGGGCCCGGGGAGCCGGGCGCCGCCTCGCCGACGGCCCCGGGCGTCTCCGCCTCGGGGAGGGGGACGGGGATGTTGCGCAGGGAGTCGAGGTTCTCCCGGATCCGCTCGGGGAGGCGGACGACGATGGGCGAGCGCCGGTCGCCCTCGATCCATTCCCCCACCTCGCGTCCGCCGACGGCGATCTCGAGCACCTCCTGGACCTCGGAGACGTTGAGCCCGTAGCGGGAGATGGCGGCGCGGTCGATGTCCACGGTGAGGACGGGGAGGCCGGTCACCTGTTCGGCCTTGACGTCCGCGCTCCCGGGGACGGAGGAGAGGACGGCGGCGACCCGCCCGGCGTGGGAGCGGAGCACGTCCAGGTCGTCACCGAAGACTTTCACGGCCACGTCGCTCCGGACGCCGGAGATCAGCTCGTTGAACCTGAGTTCGATGGGCTGGCTGAACTCGTACGCCTGGCCCGGGATGTCGGCGAGGGACTCCGCCATCGCGTCGGCCAGTTCCTCCTGGGTGCGGGCCCGCTTCCATCCCTCCCGGGGCTTCAGCATGATGTAGGTGTCCGAGTTGTTCGGCCCCTCGGGGTCCGTCGCGATCTCGGCGACACCGGTCCTCGCGAAGGTGAGCGCCACCTCGTCGGGGTAGTCCCGCAGCAGCCTCTTCTCGATGCCCCCGTTCATGGCGACGCTCTTGGAGAGCGAGATACCGGGCATCCGGGTCGTCTTGAGGGAGAGGGAGCCTTCACCGAGTCGCGGGACGAAAGTGCTCCCGAGCCGCGAGGCGAGGAGGGCCGTGGCCGCAAGGAGGACCACGGACGCCCCGAGCACCAGCGCAGGGCGGCGCATGGCCCCGTCGAGGGCGGGGGCGTAGGCAGCCTTCGCCCCCCGGACCAGGCGGTTCTCCCCCTCCGCCACGCGCCCGCCCATCAGCAGGGCCACGAGCGCGGGGACGAGGGTGAAGGTGAGGAGGAGGGCCCCTGCCAGTGCGAGGAGGACGACCTGGGCCATCGGGCGGAACATCTTCCCCTCGATGCCCGTGAGGGTGAGGATCGGGATGTACACGATCATGATGATCCCGACGCCGAACACGACCGGCCGGGCGACCTCCCGGGTCGCCTCGTAGGCAATCGATAGTCTCTCGGTCTTGTTGGGGGCCCGGCCCAGCGAACGGGCTCCCTCCCCCAGGCGACGGAGTATGTGCTCCACGAGGACCACGGCGCCGTCCACGATGATCCCGAAGTCCACGGCGCCGAGGCTCATGAGGTTCCCGTCGATCTTCAGCTCCACCATCCCCACGACGGCGAAGAGCATGGACAGGGGGATGGCGAGGGCCACGATCAGCGCCGCGCGGACGTGCCCGAGGAGCAGGCAGAGCACCACCACGACGAGGACCGCGCCCTCGACGAGGTTGTCCCTCACCGTGCGGAGCGTGGCCTCCACCAGGTGGGTCCGGTCGTAGAGGGTCTTGACCTCCACGTTCTCGGGGAGCGCCTTCGCGACGTCGCGGATCTTCGCGTCCACCCGGCGGGAGACGGTGCGGCTGTTCTCGCCGAGCAGCAGGATGGCCGTCCCGACGACGGTCTCCTCGCCGTTCTCCGTGGCGGCGCCGGTGCGGAGCTCCTTCCCCTCGCCGACCTCGGCCACGTGCCGGACGAGGACCGGGACCCCGTCGTGGACGCCGAGCCTCACGTTGCGGATGTCGTCGAGGGAGGACACGCGCCCCGTGGAGCGGACGACGTACTGCTCCCCCCGGTGCTCGATGTAGCCTCCGCCCACGTTGGCGTTGTTCTCCGCGAGGGCCTCGGCCAGGTCCCGGAAGGAGAGGCCGTAGGACCGGAGCCTGGCCGGGTCCGGCGTCACGTGGATCTGCCGCTCGAAGCCGCCGATGCTGTTCACCTCGGTCACGCCCGGGACCGTGCGGAGCTGGGGCCGGACGATCCAGTCCTGGACGGTGCGGAGGTCCATGAGCGAGTAGGGAGTGCCGTCGGGCTTCGGACCCGTGGCGCGGACGCTCCACATGTAGATCTCGCCCAGGCCCGTGGAGATGGGGCCCATCGTGGGCTCCCCGATCCCCTCGGGGAGCTGCTCCTTCGCCTCGAGGAGCCTCTCCGCCACGAGCTGGCGGGCCCGGTAGATGTCGGTCCCGTCCACGAAGACGACGGTCACCTGCGAGAGGCCGTAGCGGGAGAGGGAACGCACCTGCTCGACGCCGGGGATGCCGCCCATGGCCCATTCGACGGGGAACGTGACGAGCTTCTCCACCTCCACGGGGGAGAGGGCCTGGACCGGCGTGTTGATCTGGACCTGGACGTTCGTGATGTCCGGGATCGCGTCGATGGGAAGCCTCGCGAAGCTCCAGAGCCCGAGCCCGGCGAGTCCGACGGCGAGGAGGACGACGAAGGCCCTCTGGCGGATCGAGAGGAGGACGATGCGATCGAGCATCAGACGGCCCCCTCCCCCTCCTCGCCCGTCCGGATCCGGACCACGCGGCAGAGGGGTTCCACGGTGAGGATGCCGTCTCCCGCCTGGCCCGTGCGCGCGGTGCGCGCGATGGCTTCCGTGACGACGTCCACCTGCGCCGAGGCGCAGACGACCTCGACGGCGACCTTCCGGTGGTAGTCGATCTCGTCCTCGACGAGTTTGAAGGCGCCTCCGACCCCCCTTCCCCGACCCTGCCCTCTCGCGTCGGACACCGTGAACCCCGGGAAGTGCGGGAGGGCGTGGAGCGCCCGTACCACCTCTCCCAGCCTGTGGGGATGCACGACGGCGCGCACCTGGAACATGGGGTTAGTGCCCATGGCCGCCCGCCTCCTTCCCGAGCTCGGCCTTGAGGGTGAAGGCGTTCTTCACGACGACGTGCTCCCCGGCCTTGAGGCCCTCGAGGATCTCGACAGCCTTGTCGTCCCTCCGTCCGAGTTTCACCGGTCGGACCTCGAACTCCCCTTCGCCCTCCCGGACGAAGACCACGTCCCCGTTCTCGTGGCGGAGGACGGCCTCCACGGGAACCGCAAGGGGCACCGCGGCCTCCTCGACGACGACCCGGGCGGAAGCGAACAGTCCCGGGCGCAGGCTTCCGTCGGCGTTGGGAAGGGACAGCCGCGCCTCGACCGTCCGTGTCCTCTCATCGGCGACCGGGCTCAGGTACTCGACGGTCCCCTCGTGGGGTGTTGCCCCGGCGTCCACCCGGACCCGGACCCTCTGTCCGCGCCGGACCCTCGCCAGGTCGCCGGGCGGGACGGACACGCGGACCTGCACCGAGGAGAGGTCCACGACGACGAACACCCTGCTCGTCGTCTCCAGGTTCTCGCCGAGCGCGACGTGCTTCTCGACGACCGCCCCCGCGATCGGCGACCGGAGCGCGTAGCGGGCGATCCGATCGTCGGGCTCGCTCCCGATGCCGGCGACCTCGGCCTCGGGGATCCCGAGGATGTGGAGGTGCCGTTCCCTCGTCTGGAGAGTGGCCTCGGCAACCTTGAGCGCCCGCTCCGCGTCGAGCAGCCTCGCCCTGTGCCCGAAGAAGACCGACTCGCGGGCCGCGGTGTACTCGGCCTCCGCCGTCTCCAGGGCGGCGCGGGCGGCGAGGACCTCCGACTCGCTGCCGATCTTCCGCCGGAAGAGGTCCTCCTCGCGCTCGCGGCTCTTCCGGGCGAGGTAGAGGTTCGAGTAGGCCGTGAGGAGCTTCGCCTTGTCCTCGCCCACGGCGGCCCCCGCGCTGCCCTTCCGCGCTTCCTCGGGCGTGGGCTCCTTCGCGAGGAGGTCGAGGAGACGCTGCGTGTTCTCGCTGACGGTCTTCTCGCGGTCGCCGTCGAACTTCGCCAGCTCCAGGTCCCGCTGCGCCGCGAGGTAGTCCGTCTTCGCGACGCCGAGGTCTGCGCTCTCGATCACCGCGAGGACGTCGCCCGTCTTCACCTGCGCGCCGAGGGCGGCCCGGACCTCGACCGCCACCCCGGCCGCCCGGGGCGTCAGATGGGCGACCCGGTCGGGGTCGGCGATGACCTCGCCGGGGAGTTCGAGGGTCGTCTCCAGCCTTGCCGGACCCGGCCTCGCGACCTCCAGGCCCGCCTCGACGAGCGCGGCCGGGGTGAGCTTCACGCGGTCCGGCGCGTGCTTCCCCTCCCCTGCGCGGGCCTCGGCCTTCCCGGCCTCCTCGTGCCTGCCGGGTCCGTCGCCGCGCTTCCCGTCCCCGCACCCTGCCGAGAAGGCGAGAGCCGCGAGCAGCAAGGGGCGGAAAGGCGGTCTCGGTGCGTTCATGGCCTCACTCCTTCGTTCCAGGCGCCGTCGCGTCTTCCAGGGACCCGGCGATGAGCCTCTCGATCTCGATGCGCCTCCTCTGCATGTCGGCGAGGGCCTCGGCCTCGCGGGCGCTCGACTCGGAGAAGGTGCGCCGGGCGTCCAGGAGCTCCAGGTACCCGCCGAGCTTCCCGGCCCGGTACCTCTCCACCGTCGCGTCGAGCAGCTCCTTCGCGAGGGGGACGACGCGGGTGCGGAGCGTCCTCGCCTCGCGGACGGCGGTCTCCAGGCCCGCCCTCGCGCCCTCGAGTTCCGCCCGGAGCCGGAGTTCCGCGACGCGACGACGGGCCCTCGCGGCGGAGACCCTCGCCTCGGCCGCCGCGATGGAGCCCTGCCTCCGGTCGAAGAGGGGGAGGGGCACGGACACGCCGAACAGGAAGCCCCGATCGCCGGTCTCCTCGAAGCCCCGGCGCCCCGCCTCCATGGTGACGTCCGGGACGGCCGCCGCCCTCTCCGCGTCCACGGCTGCCTCCGCCGCCCGGATCTCCGCCTCGGACCGGGCGAGGTCGGGGTTGCGGCCGAGTCGGGCGACGAGGGCCTCCAGCGGAGGGACGGGAGGCTCCAGGCCCAGGTCTCCGACGGCCTCGGAGAACCGGGCCGGCCCGGCGCCCCAGTTCGCCGCGAGGCGCGCCCTCACGGCGGCCAGAGCGCTCCCGGCCCGATCCCGGTCGATGGAGACCGTGGCGGCCTCGATCTCCGCCCTGCGGACCTCCACGGGGCTCACGGCCCCGGCCTCCGCCCTCCCGCGCGCGGCCTCGAGCGCATCACCCGCGATGCGCTCGCTCTCCTCCGCGACGCGGAGCAGCGCCTGCGCGCCGAGGACCGCGACGAACTCCCTGGCCGTCGAGGTGAGGACGTCCAGGCGGCGGGCCTCGTAGTCCCACCCCGCGAGGTCCGCCTCACGGTCGGCCAAGGCGCGGCGGGCGGCCCGGTCTCCCCCGAGCTCGACCAGTTGCGAGAGCGAGAGGGTCCGCTCGGCGACCCCGTGGAGGTTCGCGCCCACGTTCTCCACCGCGAACCCCGCCTCCGGGTTGGGCACGAGCCCGGCCTGGAGGCGGCGTGCCTCGGCGGCACGGACCTCGAAGGAGGCGGCCGAGAGGTCGGGGCTTCCCAGGAGGGCGAGGGCGAGGGCCGCGCGGAGGGTGAGCGGGCCCTCCGGCGCTTCGAGGGACGCGTCCCCGGGGGCGGGGCGCGGCTCGGCGAGCCCGAGCGGGCGCATCGGCGGAAGTGGGCGGGGGGGAGGCGCCGCGCAGGCGGCGAGGCTCAGGAGCGCAAGCAGCGAGACGGAGGAGCGAAGGGGACGGGGCATGGGCTTCCTCTCGGTCGAGGGAGACGCGACGGGAACCGAGGAGGAAGCCGCTAGATCCGGCGGCGGAGTCTGCCGGAACGGCCGGGCGATCCCGGCGGGGAGGCGGAGGGAGGAACAGCGTCGTGCGCCGGTGCGCCGAGGAATTCGCCGGACGTGGAGCCGGCGCAGAGGACCGCGTGGGCCATGGCGGGATCAGGGGCCCGGACCGGTGCGACCGGGCCCTGCGCCCTGAGGGGGAGATCGAGGCAGGCGTCGCGCTGCGGATGACCCAGCCCCGGGCCGGACGGGGTGTCCTCCGACGCGGACCCGGGGCCGCACGGGCCGAACTCGAGCGCGATGTGGCCGTCGGCTCCCGGTGCGAAGCAGAGGATCGCCTCGCCTCCGCCGACGGGGTACGGATCCCTCACCACGGCGAGCACGAGGAGCAGGACGCTGATCACGCGCGACACGGGCGAAGAACCCTAGCGGGGCTCATGACCCCTGTCAACTTCGCGAACCCCCACTCCGGAGGGATCCACCGTCGCCCGGGGCGGTAGCATGGCCCGCCCATGGCCTCCCTGCTCCCGCTCGCGACCTGGCCGGACCGGCTCCGGGCACTCGGGGTCTTCGGGGGGATCCTCGCGATCACGGCCCGCCACCTCTCGGCCCCCTCGCCCGTCGGCGCGGACCCGGGTTCGTCCACCCGGGCCGTCCCGGGCGCCTCGGGGGTGGGCGAGCGCGCCGCTCCCTGCGGCCGGCGGGCCTCGAGGGCGCGAAGGGCGGCCCGGGCAGGGGGCCGCGCCCGGCGCCGGTAGCCCGCACGGTTCCGCGGGAGCGGGGAGCGCGGGCCGGGCCGGGCCCGGGAGGGCGGCTCAGCCCCGGACCGCGAGAGTCGCGAAGAGGCATACCTCGAGGACGGACACCGCCGCCACGAACCCGTAGAAGCGGCGCCACGACCGGAGTTCCAGCCAGTCCCACTTCCGTTCCTGCCCGTGGATCGCGGTCCCGTCCACGGCCCAGGCGGGGCCTCCTTCCCCGGCCAGCGCCGCGAGGGCGAAGGGGGACAGGAGGATGGCGACGAGAGCGAGGAACCTCCCCCCGCCCTCCACACGCCCCGAGGCCATCCCGGGACGATACGCCCCGCCGAGGACGCGTCGTGCGGGATCCCCGTCCGGCTCCCCGGAGTCCTACCCCGCGAGCGGCTCCAGCCGGAGTCCCTCCACCCTCTCGAAGTCCCGCCGGTTGCGGGTGAGGAGAGAGCCCTCGTTCGCGAGGACGACCCCGGCGATCATGCAGTCGGCCGGGCCGAGAGGCCGTCCCTTCCGCGCCAGGGACGAGGAGATCCTCGCCGCGAGGTCGGACGCCTCGGCGCCGAGGGGGAAGGACGGGACGGCCTCCAGGAGGTCCTGGACCCGCTTCCACTCGGCGGGGGTCCTCGCCCCGGACAGGAGCTCGAAACGCGAGATGACGGTCGTCACGAGGTCGCCCCCGGCGATCCCGGCGGCCACGGTGGACCGGCCCGGATCCCTGCCGTGCAGGAAGTCGATCAGGACGTCCGTGTCCGCGAAGGTCACCGCCACGACTTCCGCAGGCGGCGCGCGACGCGCCGCATCCGGGCCGCGGTCCTCGCGTCGATGGAACCCTGGAGACGGAGCGCCGCCTTCACCTTCCGCTCGCGGGCCGCCTCGTCCCGGAGGAAGGCCTCGAGGGCCTCCTCCACGAGGGCCGAGAAACCCTTCATGCCGCGCCGCGCCGCCAGCTCCAGGAGCCTCGCGCGATGCTCGTCCCGGATCTCGACCGTCGTGCGCATGCGACACCTCCGGAAGGATCCTACACGCACGTGCATGCATGTGCCATGGGACCCCCCGGGCGCCTGTGCACGGGGGAGGGTGAGCCGGGATCCCGGGCCGGAGCGATCCGGGCGCCTCGATGGTGGGCGAGCGCGCCGCTCCCTGCGGCTGGCGGGTCTCGAGGGCGCGAAGGGCGGCCCGGGCGGGGAGCCGCGCCCGGCGCCGGTAGCCCGCGCGCTTCCGCAGGAATCTTGGCTCCTCGCTTTCTCGAGGACCGGCGGGGACACGCCCCCGCCGATCCCCGGACCCTGGCGGCTACTTCACGAACTTCTTCAGCGCGGCCAGCTTCTCGCGGTACTGGCCCACGACCTTCTTCGTGTCGTCGGCCTTGCCTGCGTCGGCCGCCTTGTCGATGGCCTCGAAGAGCTCCACGATCTCCTTCCCGAGCCTGGTGAGGGCCGCCTTGTCGGCGGCGGGGGCGATGTCCCCCAGGTGTTCGGCGACCTTGGAGATCCTCCCGGCCACCTTGTGGACGTCGTCCAGCTTCTTCCCGGCCACGAGCTCGTCGATCTCGGCGAGCTGTCCCTCGATCTTCTTCGCCGCCTCGGCCAGCGTCTTCGGCCTCTCCTCCGGGTAATTGAAGCCCTTGGCGTTGACGGTCTTGTCCCCGACCTTGACCACGACGACCGCGGTGAACTTCGCGGGCTGCGCCGTCATGTTCATCCCGCACTTGGCGCACTTCCCGGCCTTGTCCGCGGGAGGGGCGTCCTTCATGGAGTCCTGATAGACGACGAGCGGGACCTTGGCCTCGAAGTACGGCTCGTCCGCGGCATGCTCCTCGGCCTTCTCGCCCTTCTCGTGCTCCCCTTCTTCGACGGCCACGACCAGCTCGATGCTGTAGTCGTCGGAGGTGACGACCTGGCCGCCGTGGGTCTCGGGGCCGTGGTGGGCCTCGCCCTTCTCCTTGTCTTCGCCCTCCTCCTTGGCCGGGGCCTTCTTCGGCTTGACCGCCTCCGTCTTCAGCGTCTTCTTGAAGCCCCCGTAGTCGAGGTACACGGTCACGGTCGCCTTGTCACCGCCGAGGGGTTCGCCCTTGGGGTCGGAGACGAAGACCCGGACCTCGCCCTCGGTGGGCATCTTCTTCTCGTCCTCTCCTGCGACGGCGGCCCCGGCGAGGAGGAGGACCCCCGCTCCCAACGCGAACACGGCACCTCTTCCCATCATGGCGACGCTCCCTTCCCCGGAGTCCCTTCGGACCCGGGTTCTGCCCCGCTTTCCTTTACGGTCGCCGCGCCCGCGGGGGCTGCGGAGGCGGCGGCCACGTTCTCGTGCTCGAACACCTTCCGGCCGAACTTGAAGAAGAAGGCGGGGTGGAAGACCTGGTCGAGGATCGTGGCCACGACCAGCCCGCCGAGGATGACCACGGCCATCGGCTGCTGGATCTCCTTGCCGGTCTCGCCCTTGCCGAGCGCGAGTGGAAGGAGTCCGAGGGCCGCGGTCATGGCCGTCATGAGCACGGGGGCGAGCCTCTCCAGCGATCCCCGGACGATCATCTTCTCGTCGAAGGCTTCGCCTTCGTGCCGCATGAGGTGGATGTAGTGGGAGATCATCATGATCCCGTTTCGGGATGCGATGCCGACGAGGGTGATGAACCCGATGAGAGAGGCGATCGAGAGGGTCCCGCGGGTGAGGTAGATGGCGAGCACGCCGCCCACGGCGGTCAGCGGGAGCGCCGCCATGACCTGGAACGCCGCCCTCCAGTTCCCGAGAGCCACGACCAGGAGGAGGAAGATCCCGACGCCGCTCCCGATGGAGAGCCATAGGAGTTGCCGGCGGGCCGCCTCCTGGGCCTCGAATTGCCCGCCGTAGGTCACGAAGTAGCCGGGGGGGACCTTCACGCGCGAGGCGACCGCGGCCTTGATGTCACCAACCACGCTCTCCAGGTCCCGGCCCTGTGTGTTGCAAGAGACGACAATGCGGCGGACCACGTTTTCCCGGTTGATGGTGTTGGGGCCGGTGGTCTCCAGGACCTCCGCCACGGCCGACAGGGGCACGCGCGCCCCCGAGGGAGTGTCGAGGAGCGTCGAGCGGATGGCGGCCAGGTCGTTCCTCGCAGCCTCGTCGTACCAGACGACGAGGTCGAAGGTCCGCTGCTGCTC
>CAZKTF010000026.1:0-22420 GCA_964555565.1 uncultured Planctomycetota bacterium
CGCCACGGGCAACGTCGCCGCGGCGACGACGAGGCCGAGCGGGAGGACGTGCTCGCGGCGCCTCACGGGAGCGCCCCCTCGACCGCCCCCGCCGGGCGGACCCACCGCAGCGCGGGGCGGGTGACCGGGGTGCCCGAGGCCCGCACGAGCACCACCTCCGCGCCCCGGAGCCTCGCCCGCGGGACGAGGGCCAGCGGGTCCCGGGCCGGGTCCGCGGGGCGGACGGAGCGGTGGAGCGCGAGGCGCTCCAGCGCCTCCGCGAGGCCCGCGGGCCCCGTGGCCGCGGGGACCCAGAGCGGTTCCGGCGTCCACGCCGCGAAGGAGGCCCGCCTCCCCTCCGCCCGGAGGCGCAGCAGGAGGCTCGCCGCCGCGGAGAGCGCGCGTTCGAAGGCGACGGGGCGCTCCGGGACCGGGAGCGCGCGGGGATCGGCGTCCAGCGCCACCACAACGCTCCCGGGCTCCAGCCTCTCGAACTCCCGGGAGAGGAGGCGCCCGTGGCGCACGGAGGCCCGCCAGGCGATCCCGCGCGCCGGGTCCCCGGGGCACCACTCGCGGATCCCGCGGAGCGCCTCGCCCCCGCGGGGGGAGGCCACCGCGGCGGCCCGGGGAGCGGCCTCGGGGGTCGCGGCCGAGGGCGGGCGGGTGCACGCCACGGGGATGCGCCGGGGGTAGGCGAGCACCTCCACGGACCCGGGCGGGGCCGGGCGCCAGCGCGCGAGGCCGAAGGGCCAGAGGATCTCCACCGCCGGCGGGGGAATCCTGTGGACCCCGCGGCGGCGCACGCGCGCGCGGAGCTCGATCGTCCGCGTCCCGCCCGGGGGGACCTCGCCGACGGCGCCCGCGGGCTCCGCGGCCGCGGCCGTCTCCAGGGCGAAGACCCCGCGCACGGTCCGGGGCCCCGCGTTGCGGACGGTCACGCGGACCGGGAACTCCTCCCAGGCGAAGACCCGGGAGGAGGCGTCGCAGGAGACGGCCAGGGAGGCCCCGGCACGCGCGGCCCCGAGGTGCCCCACGAGGTAGAGCGCCCCGAGGAGCGCCGAGCCCGCGTAGAGGGTGGCGTGGGGCCTCTCCAGCCCGAGGAGCAGGAAGACGCCGGCGGCGTAGAGGACCTGGAGGCCCCGGCGCGTGGGCCGCGTGGACAGCAGCGCCGCGAGGACGCCCGCGGCGCGGCCGCCCCCTGCCTCCATGCCCCGATCCTAACCCGCGGCCCGGATCCTCGGCGGCGCTCCCCCGTGCGCGCCGTAGGCTCGCGGCCATGTCCGGCCCCGGGGAGCGCCGCTTCCGGCCCGCCCTGGGCCTCCTCGAGGCCGGGGCCCTCCTCGTGGTCGTGCTGGGCGTGGCCTACGCCGTCGCGCCCGGGGCCTGGGCGCGGAACGCCGCCTCCGCGGAGACCGCCGCCCTGGACGTCCTCGGGGCGATGGCCGACGCGGAGGAGGCGGCGCTCCGGGGCGGCGGGACCTACCTCCCCCTCCCCGAGCTCCTCGCCCGCGACCCGGGGCTCGCGAGGCGCGGGCTCGAGCCCTCCCCGGTCGCCGGGGTCTACGCGGGGCCGGCCTACTGGTTCGCGGTGCTGCTGGCCGACGAGGAGGGTCGGCCGCGGCGCGCCGCGACGGCCCCCTCGCCGCGCGGCTTCGTGGCCCTCGCGTGGCCCCGCCGGCCCGGCGTGGACGCCGTCCGGGCGCTGGCCGCGCTGCCGGGGGGGGTGTCCTGGCAGCACGCGCTCGAGAACCGCGGCTCCGGCGACCCCGCGCGCCCTCCCGTCCCCCGCGCCGTCTTCCCCCCGCCGAAGGCCGGCGTCCCCCAGGTCCCGCAGCCCCCGCCCGACTGGAGCGCGCTGAAGCGTCCGAAGGCACGCTAAGGCGTCGGCCCTTCAGTCCTCCGACGCGGGCTCTCCCGGGGCGACCTCGGCCTCGTCGCGCGCGGGGGCGTCCTCCGGGCGGCCGGCGTAGACCCGGACGAGCAGGCCGGTGACGGGGTCGCGGAGGCTCGCGTGGCCCGCGGAGTCCACGGGGAGAGGGACGCGCCGCGGGGGAGGGGCCTCCACGGGCCGGGGGTCCCCGATCCGGAAGGCGACGACGCCGCCCGGGAGCGTGCGGATCGCGGTGAGCCGGAGGACCCCCGCGCTCCCGGGGTGGGTCTCGCCGGTGAGCGCCCCGCCGCGGGGCCCGGGGAACGGGACCTCGTCGGGGCGGATCATCGAGGCGTCGGGCGCGTCGATCCCGTGGGCCTCCACCAGGTCGAGGCAGGGGCGCTCGAAGGGTCCCTCGCCCGTGGGGCCGTTCACCCGCCACACGAGGAGCCCCTCCCCCGGGAGGTCCGCGTCCCAGCCCGCGCGGCGGCGGTTCTCGAGGAGGAAGCACTCGCTCGTCCCCTCGCCCGGGACGACGAAGGCCTCGCCGCGGCCGGCCGTCGAGGGGCCGAGGGCGAGGTCCTGGATCGCGCAGGGGTCCACGGCCGCGGGCCGGAGCCACCCCAGGGCCGCGCGGCACCAGGCGCAGAGGCCGAAGGGCCGATCGACCCCGCTCTCGCCCCCGCCCCGGTGGCCGAGCGCCATGAGGCAGAAGTCCCCCACCCCGGTGCGGTGCGCGACCCCGTACTGGTCCGGGAGCCCGAGGAGGTGGCCGAACTCGTGGCAGAGGACGCCGATGGGTTCCGGCTCCTCCTCCGCGCCCACGTTCTTCACGAAGTAGGGGAGGACGCGCCCCCCCGCGCGGAGAGAGGCCCGGTGCGGCCAGAGCGCGCGGCGCGGCGCCGACGCCACGGGTCCCGGGTAGAGGAAGGCCACCCCGTCGAAGGGGTCGAGCGCCCCGTCCCCCTCCCGCGCGAGGAGGATCCGGATGGCGCGGGCGTAGAGGCTGTCGGGCCCGGCCCCCATCGGCTGGTCGGCGAAGGCGCGGCGGGGGGCGGGCACCCGCACGGCGGGGAGCACACGGCCGGTGACCTCGAGGGCCCCGCGGGACTGGTCGCGGAAGTAGTCGCGGAGGCTCCCGTGCAGGCGCCTCCCCGAGGGGAGGGGGCCGCGGTGGGCCTCCACGGAGAAGAAGAGACGGTCGAGGACGGTGTCCGCGGATGCCGGGGACCGCGGCGAGTCCTGGAGCGCGAGCGGGACGACGGCCAGCCGGAAGACCGGCCCGCGGAAGAGCGCCCCGTCGCCGGGGCGCGGGACGAGGGGGACCGGGACGGCGCAGGGGACTCCCTCCCGCCCGAACTCCACGAGCACCCGCTCGCCGGGAACGCGGACGCGGATCATCCACGCGGCGGCGGTCGCGTCCGGGGGCTCGACGCCGTCGAGCGCCACGACCTCGTCCCCGCGCCGGAGGCCCGCCCGTTCCGCGGGGCTGCCGGGGGCCGTGCCCGCCACGGCCGGCGGGGCGGAGCCCGGGACGAAGGAGACCCCGATCGACGCCTCCTCGGGCGAGGGGAGCCGGTAGGGGATCGTGCGGGCCTCGGCAGGGCGGCGGGGAGCGTCCTCCTCCCCCCCCGCCCGCGAGGGGGCCGACCCCAGGAGCGTCGCCAGCACGGCGGCGGCCGCCGACCCGCGGACCGTGCACCGCCTCACGCGGGGGGGGCCTCGGCCACGACCGGGTTCCGGAGGACCCCGAGACCGTCGATCCGGACCTCGACCGTCTGCCCGGCCTCGATCGGACCCACCCCCTCGGGCGTGCCCGTGAGGAGGACGTCCCCGGGCTCCAGCGTCATCCGGCGGGAGGCGCGGGCGACGAGCGCCGCGACCCCGTGGAGCATCTGCGACGCGGGGGCGTCCTGCCGCGGCTTCCCGTCCACGAGGCAGCGGACGCGGAGCGCCGCCGGGTCGGGGACCTCCTCGCGCGGGACGAGCCCGGGCCCGAGCGGGAGGAAGGTGTCCCCGTTCTTCGCCGCGAACCAGGGGAGCCGCGCTTCCTGGAGCGAGCGCTGGAGGGTGCGCGCCGTGACGTCGTTGGCGCAGGCGTAGCCCGCTACCCAGTCGATCGCCATCGTCTCCGGGATGTGCTTCCCGCGCCGGCCGATCACCACGGCGATCTCGGCCTCGTGGTGGACCTCCCCCGGCACGCCGTAGGGGAGGACCACGGGCTCTCCCGGCCCGACGCAGCAGGAGGGGGCCTTCCCGAAGAAGAAGGGCTCCGCGGGGGGCTCGTTGCCGAGCTCCCGCGCGTGCTTCGCGTAGTTGCGCCCCACGGCGATCACCTTCCCCGGCCGGAAGGGGAGGGTGAGGACGGGGTCCGCGAGGCGGGCCTCCTCGAGGGCGCCGGACGCCCGGAGCCCGTCGAGGAGGGCGCGCAGCCGCCCGGGCGGGGGGAGCCCCGCCTCCAGCATGGACTCGAGCCTCGCGGGCCGGACCCCGGTCGCCCGGGTCCCCCCCGCCCGCTTCACGGCGGCCGCCAGGTCGTAGACGGAGTCCCCGAGCCCCACCGCGGTGCGCGGTCGTTCCCGGACGAGGACCGTCAGGAGGGTGACGGCGGGGAACGGCTCCACGGGGGCCTCCGGGGCCCGCGCCTCGACGAGGGGCCCTCTCTCCCTTGGCTATCGTCCGGCAGAGGTGGCGGCTGCAGCGGGGCCAGGCGATGGGGTCAGACCTCGGGTGCTTGCAAACGCGGGTGCTGAGGAGCAGAGGGGTCAGACCCCGGTCGTTTGCAAACGCTGGGGAGCGACGCGAGGGGTCTGAGGCCACGGTTTGCAAACGCCCGAGGTCTGACCCCTACTGTTTCAGCACGCAGTCGCCGCGACCGGGTCGGATCTCCCCGATGACGGGCGCCTCCACGCCACGGCGCCGGAGCGCACGGCGGAGCGCGTCCGCGTCCCGCGGGGCCGCCACGAGGACCATCCCCATCCCCATGTTGAACACGCGGTAGGCCTCGGCGCGCGAGACCTTCCCGCGGGCGCAGAGGAGCCGGAACAGCGGGGGCACCTCCCAGGCGCCGGGGTCCAGCACGGCCCTGCAGTCGCGGGGGAGGACGCGCGGCACGTTGTCGTAGAACCCGCCCCCCGTGATGTGGGCCATGGCCTTCACCCATCGCCGCGGCAGCAGCGGGAGGAGCAGCGGCGCGTAGGAGCGGTGGACCGCCAGCAGCGCGTCGCCGAGGGTCGTCCCGAGTTCCGGGACCCGGCGGCCAAGGTCCGCCGGCCGGCGCACGAGCGCCCGGCGGGCCAGCGTGTAGCCGTTCGTGTGGAGGCCCGTCGAGGGGAGCCCGAGGAGGAGGTCCCCCGGGCGGACGCCGGGCCGCGGCAGGACCTCCGGGCGATCGACCACGCCGACGATGGTCGCGGCGAGGTCGTACTCCCCCTCCGGGTACATCCCCGGCATCTCCGCGGTCTCGCCCCCGACCAGCGAGCAGGAGTTCTCGCGGCAGGCCTTCGCGAGCCCCGCGAAGAGCGCCCGGAGCGTCGCCGGCCGGAGCCGCCCCGAGGCCACGTAGTCGAGGAGGAACAGCGGCCGGGCCCCCTGCACGAGGATGTCGTTGGCGCAGTGGTTCACGATGTCCTGCCCCACCGTGTCGTGCCGGTCCATCGCGAAGGCGATCTTGAGCTTCGTCCCCACGCCGTCCGTCGAGGCGCAGAGAAGCGGGTCCCTCATCCCGCGCGGCCGGAACCGGTAGAGCGACCCGAAGCCCCCGATCCCCCCCAGCACGTTCCGGTCGAAGGTCGAGGCGAACACGCGCTTCGCGGCCTGGATGGCCCGCATCTTCCGATCGATGTCCACGCCAACGCGCGCGTAGGCGGAGGCGCGGGGGACGGTGGACCGCCGGCGCTCGGTCATGGGGCGGGAGTCTAATGCCCCTCCGGTACGATGCCTTCATGGTCCGCGAGGGAACGGCCACGGCTACCACGGCGGCGACGACCAACGGACCGGAAGCGCCTGCCACCGTGCTCGTCCTGCTCGTTCTCGCTCCCGGCTGCGTCTTCCCGCGGTTCTCCGCCGCGCCCCCGGTGCGGCTCCCGCCCGCCGCGGGGAAGGGACTCCCGCTCCGCGAGAAGGAGGCCGGGTTCGAGCGGGGGCTCGACGCCCGCCACCTCCGCCCCGAGGGGCTCCTCGACTACCGGGTCCGCCTCCCGGAGGGTCCCGCCGGCCCCGTCAAGCGGTCCTACCTCTCGGACCAGGCCTGCTGGACCGGGGTCCTCCTCGGGGCGGAGTGCGAGCGGTGGGCGGCCACGCGCGACCCGGCCGGACTCACCCGCGTGCGGGGCCTCCTCGACGGGCTGGCGCTCCTCTCCGGCGTGACCGGCGAGCGCGGGCTCTTCGCCCGGTACGCCTACCGCTCGGGGAACGGGCGCCAGGTGGAGCCCTACCCGGACCAGTGGCACGACGGCGCCGCGGGGTACGAGGGCTGGCGCTGGCGCGGGGACCTCTCCAAGGACCAGGTGGCGGGGCTGCTCTACGGGCTCGCGGCCGTGGCGGACCTGGTGGAGGATCCCCTCGCGCGTGCCCGGGCCGCCCGGCTGCTGGGGGACCTGGCCGACCGGGTCCTCGGGCGCGGGGGCCGGATCGAGGACGCGGGCGGGACCCCCACCACCTACGGGAACCTCTCCCCCCGCGTGATGGGGTTCCCCGTGGGCGTGAACGCGGCCATCCTCCTCGGGCTGGCCGACGCCGCGGCGCGGGCCACGGGCGAGCCGCGCCACCGCCGCGGCCTCGAGGACCTCCTCGGCGGGGGCGCCGACGCGGCGCTCCGCTACCCCACGATCCGCGCGCTCGGGAAGGAGAACTGGAACAACCCGAACATGACGGCGCTGGCCCTGGCCTCCGCCCTGAGGACCCCGCCCGGGGAGGACGCCTCGCGGGCCCGGTTCCGGCGCGGGGCCGAGGAGGCGATGCGGCGGATCCTCGGCCTGCACCGGGGCGAGGGGAACGCCTTCTGGATCGCGGTGGCGGGCCCGGCGGGCGCCGCGGCCGGGGCCCTCCCTGGGGACCTCGAGGCCGCGCGGGCCGCGCTCCGCGACTTCCCCGCCGACGCCACGGAGCACCCCGCCGACCACCGGGGCCGCCCCGACCGCACGCGCTCCCTCTGGACGAGCCGCCGGGGGCGGGAACGCCTCACGCAGCCCCTCCGCGTGGACGAGATGCCCGCGTCCTCCTTCTGCTGGAAGAACGACCCCTACGAGGCGGTCCAGGAGCCCGACGCCGACGGCCGCACCGTCTGCTCCGGCGTGGACTTCCTCGCCGCCTACTGGCCGCTGCGGCGGCTGGGGTCGATCACAGCGAGCGAGTAGGCCCTTCCGGCCGTCCTCCTACTCCGGGCGGACGACGATCCGGAGGTCACGGGCGGGGGCCTGGAACTCGCCGATCTCCTCCAGGAGCATCCCGCGGTACGTCCGGAGTTCGACCTTCCCGGGGCGCAGCCCCCGGACGACGAAGGAGCCGTCCTCCGCGACCGTCGCCTCGAGGTCGTTGTCCGGGTCTCCGCGCTGCCGGCCGCACAGCCTGCCGACGTGGACGGGGTCCCCGGCGTCGTCCACGAGTCGCCCGACGAGCGTGACCCCGCTCTCCAGGCGGACGTCCGCGCCCGCGGACCCGGCGCGGAAGGTCCCGGCCGCGCGCGTGACGGGATACCCGGACCTGTTTCCCCCGGCCAGGAGGACGAACGCGCCGGGGCGCAGGCCGGAGATCCGGAACTTCCCGTCCGCTCCCGTCCGCGAGGAGCCGTGCGAGCCGTCGCGGCCCCACCTGGATCCCCCGGACACCGTGGCGTTCACGGGGGTCCCGGACGGGGCCGCCTTCCCGTCGGGGAGTAGGACCCGCCCCTCGATGGACTCCCCTCGCTCGAGGCGGAGGACCAGGTCCTTCGTGCCGGGGAAGACGCCGGTGAGGGTCGTCGGGAGGAACCCGTCGAACTCCTCCGCGGAGACGTCGAACGGCCGCCCCGGCGGCAGCGCAACGGTCGTGAACCTCCCGTCGTCCCAGCCGCGGACCAGCGTCGTCTCTCCCGGGTCCTTGCTCCCGGATCCCGCGGGCCGCAGGCGGACCCAGCCCAACCCGGGGATCGGGTTACCGTCCTCCCCGACCACCCGCCCCGCGATCGGGAAGCCGCGGGAGAGCCGCACGACGAGGTCCTCCGCGCCGGAGTAGGCGCTCGGGACCACGGCGGACGCGTATCCGATCGGCCTCTCGGGACCACCCGCGCCCCGCCCCCGCGTCGCCGAGAACCGGATCTCGTACTCGCCGGGAGGAAGGCCCGTCATCCGGAAGCGCCCCCGCTCGTCGGTGCGCGTCTCGCGGCCCTCCTCCGGCGGAGGGTGGGTCCCCAGGCCGAGCGTGAGGATCGTCGCGTCGATCCCGCAGCGCACGGGCTCCCCGCGCTCGTCCACGACACGCCCCGCGAGCACCCGGCCCTCGCGGAGGACGATGCGGAGGTCCTCCGTGCCGGCCCGGACGCGACGGAGGGTCTCGGCCCGGTACCCTCCCGGCGTCTCGCCGTCGTGGCCGGGCTCGGCGACGAGGAGGAGGTACTCGCCGCCGCGCAGGTTCGCGACCCGGAAACGCCCCTCCCCGTCCGTGATGGCGTCCGGCACCGGCGTTCCGAGGCTCGGTCTTCGAAACCGATCGTCCCCGGGCGGCGCGACCCTCACGCCGATCGCCGGGATCCCCCTTCCGCCCCGATGGTCCACGACCGTTCCGGCAATCGCCAGCCCCGCGCGAAGGACCACCTCGACCTCGGCGACCCCGGGCGGGACGGACCTGCGGGCCGCGGGCCACCGCGGGTGGCGCACCAGCACGAGCGCGTCCCCCTCGATGACGTGCCTCAGCATGAACCGGCCGTCGGCCCCGGTGACCTGGCGGAGGAAGCCGCCGCTCGGGAAGGGCGGCGGGTGGCGATCGAGGGAGATCCCGGCGCCCGCCACGGGGTTCCCTCCCTCGTCCACGACCCGCCCCTCGATCGTCCTGCCGGGCGCGAGGGTGATCAGTCGCGGCGCCGAAGGCCCGTGGGCCGGCTCCTCCGGTCCTTCCACGAGGACCGGGGCGAGGTCCCGGGCGAAGGCCAGCAAGGGGCCTCCGTGCTCGAAACGCAGGGATGCCCGGCACGATCCGTCGGCGGCCGGCACGGAGGGTTCGCGCAGGCTTAACAGGGGGATGTTCGGGATGTCCTCCCAGAGGCTGACGCGCCCCGGGAAGCAGATCCGCGCGTCCGGCGCGGGAGCGCCGTCCGACCGGCGCACGACGCAGGGGATCCCGGGCCCGGGCTTCACTTCCACCGAGACCCCGCGGACGGGGACGCCCGGGAGGACGTCGAGCACGGGCGAGCATCCCCGATGTCCGTCGGGCCCTTGGACGCGCACCTCGCACCTCCCGAGAGGTCGGGCCCCCTCGAACCGGAATCTCCCCTCCGCGTCGATGAGCACTTCGTCGCCCGCGATCGCCGGCAGTCGCTTCGCGTGGAGAAGCGCCCGGAATCCCGCGGCCGGTCGCCCGTCCGCGAGACGCGCCGTGCCCTCGACGAGGACGCCGGGCCGGACGACGACGGAGCCCGCGACCTCGCCGCCGGCGGGCACGCACACGGTCGGGAGCACCGGCCCCAGGGATCCCGACGCCTCGCCCGGCTGCCACCAGCCGGGTGCATGGACCCGGAGGGCGACTGTCTCCGGCGGGCACGATCCGAGGAGGAACGCCCCGTCCTCGTTGGTCCGGGCGCCCGCGACGAAGGAATCCAGCACCTCGCTCGGGAGGTCGCCTCTCCCGCGCCGGACGGCGAAGACGAGGGCTCCTGGGAGCGGCCTGCCCTGGGAGTCCGCGACCCGACCACGCACCGCGCCCGCGCGCGGGAGCCGGACCTCCTGGGGGAACTCCAGCGTGGGCGCGCTCTCCCCGCCGTAGGCCGCCCTCCAATCGTATGCGTGGGGCGCGTACCCCGCCCTCCGGACCTCGAGCCGCGTCAGGCGGCCCCGCGGCAGGCCGGGGACCGCAAAGGATCCGTCCGGGCCGGACAGGGTGCCGGCGACCGCCGGCCAGGGATCGAATCCCCACGCGGTTCCCTCGGATACCTCCACCGTCACCCGGGCGCCGGCCACGGGCCGCCCGGTCCCCTCGTCGAGGACCCGCCCGCGGAAGGTGGTCCCGGGCTCGAGGGCGATGTCGATGTCTTCGAGGTCGGGGACCTGGACCTTCGCCGCGGGGATCCGACAGCCGGGGACGGCCTCAACGAAGACGACGGCAGGTCCGGGAGGAAGCCCCTCGATCCGGTACGCGCCCTCGGGACCCGAATCCGCCTGCCATGCCGCCGGATACGGCTCGCGCAGCCCCACGCCGAGAGGGCGAACCTCGACCCGCACGCCCGGGGCCGGCCGTCCCTCCGGCGTCCGGACGATGCCGGAGAGCCGGTGGGAGGGGAACAGGTGGAGCCGAAGGGGCTCCCGGGCCTCGCCCTCCCTCACGGCGACGAACCTCGCGACGGGGCTGCGGCCCGGGGCGGTGACGTCCGCCCACCAGCCGCCGGGCGGTACGCCTCGGAGGGACACCCTGCCCTCCCGATCGGCCTCCGCCGCCGCCCACGGCCGGGTCTCGAAGACCGGATCTGCGTTGCCGGTCCACCAGGGAAGGTCCCACGCGATGCCCGGGCCCAGGAGGCGCCGAAGCGCGACCGTGGCGCCCTCCGCGGGCTCCGCCGCGTCGCGGGTCACGAGGAACTCCACCGTGCTTCCCGCCCCGAGGGGCACGTCCCCGACGTCGAGATCCCCGTCCTCGGGGAACCGGAGCCCCTCGAACCGCAGGGGCAGGACTCCCGGCGCCTCCAGCGAGACGTCGAAGATGGCCCCGGGCGGAATGCCCTCGACCCGGAAGGCCCCGCGGCCCCCGGTCCCCAGGGTGCGGGGGGGCTGGCCCGCGACGGCCAGGGTGACCCGCCCGGCCAGGGAGTTCGCCGCGCTCCCCCGCACGAGCCTCCCGGTCAGGGCAGGTCCGGCCGGACGCGCAGGGACCGGGGGGGGCGGCGGGGCGATCCTTTCCCCCGTGGCGAGGGACGCCGCCGCGAGGGCCCCCGTGAGAAGCGCGAAGGCGAGAAGCTCAGCGCGCGCCATGTCTCTCCTCCGCTCCCCATCCTACCTCCGCCCGCGCCCTCCCGCCCGGAGGCGACGGAAACGGCCGGGCGGGGTTCCGCCCGCCCCTACAATCGCCCCCCATGCGCTCCGTCCTCGTGTTCGGTTCCACCGGCTCCATCGGGAAGAGCACGCTCGCGGTGATCCGCGAGCACCCGGGGCGGTTCCGCGTGGCGGGGCTGGCGGCGCACCAGCGGGCCGCGGACATCGTCTCCCAGTGGCGGGAGTTCCGGCCCCCCGCGATCGCGCTGGTGGACAGGGCGGCCGCCGACGAGGCCCGCCGGGCCCTGCACGGGGAGCCCGTGGAGGTGCGCGAGGGGGAGGAGGGACTCGTCTCCCTGCTGGACTCCCCGGGGTGCGACACGGTCCTCGCCGGGATCGCGGGGGCCGCCGGGCTCGCCTCCACCTTCGAGGCGGTGCGGCGCGGGAAGCGCGTCGCGATCGCCAACAAGGAGTCCCTGGTGATGGCGGGCCCGCTGCTGCTGGCCGAGGCGCGGCGGTCGGGCGCCGAGATCCTCCCCGTGGACTCCGAGCACTGCGCCGTGGCCCAGGCGATGCTCGCGGGACGGCGCGAGGAGGTCCGCCGCGTCCTCCTCACCGCCTCCGGCGGGGCGCTCCGGGACCGGCCGCTCGAGTCGCTCCGCGACGCCACCGCGATGGACGCCCTCCGCCACCCCACCTGGAAGATGGGGGTGCGGATCACCATCGACTCGGCCACGCTCATGAACAAGGCGCTCGAGGTCGTCGAGGCGGTCCACCTCTTCGGCCTCCCCCCGGAGCGGGTGGAGGTGGTCCTCCACGCCCAGTCGATCGTCCATTCCATGGTGGAGTTCCGCGACGGGTCGGTCATCGCCCAGCTCGGGCGCCCGGACATGAGGCTCCCCATCCTCTGGGCCCTCGCCCACCCCGAGCGCCCCGAGGTCCCCGGCTTCCGCCTGGAGGTCTCCGACCTGGCCCGCCTCGACTTCGCCGCCCCCGACCCCCGCCGCTACCCGGCGCTCGCCCTGGGCTACGCCGCGGCGGGCGCGGGCGGCACCGCGGGGGCGGTCCTCAACGCCGCCGACGAGCGGGCCGTGGAGGCCTTCGTCGGAGGGGGGATCCGGTTCACCGACGTCGCCCGGTTGGTCGGCGAGGTCCTGGCGGAGCACCGCGTCGTCCCCGACCCCACGATCGAGCAGGCCCTGGCCGCGGACCGCGAGGCCCGCGCGGCGGTGGACCGGAGGGTCGCGCGGTGAGCGTGCTGGCCGGCATCCTCGGGGAGACCGCGTCCTGGGTCCAGGTCGTGATCGGTGTGGGGCTGCTGATCTTCATCCATGAGGGCGGCCACTTCCTGGTGGCCAAGTGGAAGGGGGTGAAGGTCCTCGCCTTCTCCCTCGGGTTCGGGCCGGTCCTGTGGTCCTTCCGCCGGGGGGACACGGACTACCGCCTCTCCCTCGTCCCGCTCGGGGGCTACGTGAAGATGTCCGGCGAGACCGAGCGGCCCGAGGGGGGCTACGCCCCCGACGACTACCCGGCGAAGCCCCTCGGGGCCCGGGCGCTCATCATCTTCGCGGGCGTGGCCATGAACGCCCTCCTCGCGCTCGTCCTGTTCGCCGCGGCCCTCCTGGCGGGCGTCCCGCTGCTGCCCCCGCGCATCGGCGGGGTGGTTCCCGGGAGCCCGGCCTGGCGGGCGGGGATCCGCGAGGGGGACCGGGTCCTCCGGAGCGACGGGCGCGACCTGCTGGAGTTCGGGGACCTCCAGCACGAGGCGCTGCGCGGGGAGCCTCTCCGGCTCGAGGTGGACCGGGCCGGCCGACGCCTCGAGATCGTCGTGACGCCGGTGCAGGACGCGAACCGGGGCGCCCCCGTCCTGGGAGTGGGCCCGGGCGGGGCGGACGACTCCCTGGTGATCGAGCCCGGGAGCCCGGCCGAGGCGGCCGGGTTCCGGACCGGGGACCTGATCGTGGCCGTCGATGGGGTCCCCTGCACGCTCGACCGCCTGTACTCCGATCCCCTCTCGCACTCGCTCTTCTTCCCGCCTTCGGGACCGCTGCGGATCACGCTCGCGAGGGGCGGCGGGGAGGCCGTCGTGTCCCTGCCCCCGATCGGCACCCGCCCACGGATCGGCCTCACCCCGTTCAGGGGGGAGATCGAGGCGGTGCGCCCCGGGGGTCCCGCCGCCGAGGCGGGCGTGGAGCCCGGCGATCGGCCCCGGGCCGTGGGCGGGACGCCCGTGTCCGGGGAGGTCTCCTTCCGCGCCGCGGTCCTCAGGGCCCCGCCCGGCCCCGTTGAGGTCCGCGTGGCTCGCGGCGAATCCGGGGAGCGGACGTACCGTGCCCCCGCCGACGCCCCGGGACGGCGGGAGTTCCTCGCCGACCTCCTGTTCCGCTCCGATCCGGCGCCGGGGCGGGTGGAGGTGATGGCCGGGGGCCCCCGGGACCCCTCCGGAAACGCCTCCCCCTCCCCCGCCGCCGCCGCGGGGCTCCGGAGCGGGGACCGCATCCTCGCCTTCGCCGGGTCCCCCCTCGCGGGCTTCGCCGACATCCCCGCGCGCGTGGAGAAGGCGGCGGGGAAGCCGATCCCCGTCACCTGGGAGTCGGAGGCCGAGGGGCGGCGCGAGGGCCACCTCGCCCCGGCCGCCTTCGCCGTGTTCGGGGAGGCCGGGGCCCTCCTGACCTTTCCGGAGGGGCTGTCGGGGCAGGACTCCCGGGAGGTGGTCCGCGCCGGCTCCGCCGGGGAGCTGTTCGCGCTCACGGGGGAGCGGTTCACGACCACGCTGCGCGGCGTCGGCTCCACGCTCTCCGGGATCCTCACGACGCGCGTGAGCGCGAAGAACCTGGGCGGGCCCATCCTCATCGGCCAGATGGCGCGGGGCAGCGTCCAGTCGGGGCTGCCGTCGTTCCTGTGGCTGCTGGCCATCCTGAGCGTCAACCTGGCGGTCTTCAACCTCCTCCCCATCCCCGTGCTGGACGGGGGCCAGCTCGCGCTCCTGGGCGTGGAGGCCGTGACCCGGAGGAAGCCCTCGGAGACGGTCGTCGCGCTCGCCCAGTGGGCGGGACTCGTCGTCCTCCTCGGGCTGGTCGGGCTGGTCTTCTACAACGACATCGCGCGGCTCGTCGGCGCGGGGTAGCCCGTGCCGGAGGCCGCGGCCCGGAGGGCCTCCAGGGATGGCCCCTACCTGCGCCTCGTGCGCTGGCCCGGGGTCCTGACGGCGGCCGCGGACGCGGCCACGGCGGCCTGGCTCTTCGCGCCCTGCGCCTCGGTCCCCACGTTCGCCGTCGTCGGGGCGGCGGCCCTCGTGTACGCCGGCGGCGCGGCCCTCAACGACGCGGCCGACGCGGAGCGGGACCGCGCGCTCCACCCGGATCGGCCGATCCCCGCGGGGCTCGTCCCCCGGGCCTGCGCGGCGCGCCTGGGCGTCCTCCTCCTGGGGCTGGGCGTGGCCCTCGCCGGACTCGCGGGGCGGGGCCCCCTCCTCGCCTACGCGGGGGTCGCGGTGGTCGCGGCGGCCTACGACCTCCTCCTCAAGCGCTGGGGCCCGGCCGGCGCGCTCGCGATGGGACTCTGCCGCGGGGGGAGCGTCCTCGGGGCGGCGCTCATCGTCCCTGAATTCGGAGAGCGCTTGGCGGCGGCGCCGGGACGGACGCTCCTCCTCCCCTTGGTGTGGCTCCTGCACGGCGCCGCCGTCACGGCCGCGAGCCTGCTCGAAGACTCGCCGCGGCGGCGTGCGCGGCTCGGGCTCGCGGTCATCGGGATCCTGGTGCCGGGGTGGCTCGCCCTCCCCCTGCTCGCGAGGTGGGGAGTGAACATGGTGCTTCCGATGCTCCTCTGGGTGCTTCTCGCGTATCGTGTCATGGGGGCCCTGACCAGGGCGCGATGGGACGACTCGCCCACCGCGGTCGGGGCCATCGTGCGCGAGGGCGTTTTCGGGTTCCTGCTCCTAGATGCGATCGTGCTCGCGGCCCGCGGCCACGACGTGGCCGCGGGGGTGGCGACCGCCGTCTGGTCGTCCCTGCTGTGGCTCCTCCGCCGTTCGCGTTCCTGAGCCGGCCCTACCAGATCAGCCGGAGGCGCGCGATCCGCTTCGCGGCCCGGGCGGCGAAGAGCGCCGCCCAGATGATGAATCCGAAGTCGAGCACCCGCGCGAGGCCGTCGTTCAGGGAGTCGATCTTCTCCCGCTCCAGGGGGAAGTCGAGGGGGAGCCCCACGACGGGAGGCCGGGAGAGGAGGTAGAGGGACACGAAGATCCCGAGGACCGCGGCCACGCCGTCCATCGCCACCGTGAGCCGGCGCTCCCCCCGGATCGCGTAGAGCAGGTCCTTGGCGGCCATGAACCCGAGGAACGCGAGGAGCACCGGGAGCACGGAGGAGAACGCCGGGAGGAAGATGGAGAACCAATCGACCTTCCCGTCCACCGGGGCCCGCACGATGAAGAGCTTGTCCCGCACCGCGGGCGCTCCCAGGAGGATCCCGACGAGGATGACGAAGACCACGCGCCTGAGGCTCGGCCCCCGCGAGGACTCCACCCGGAAGGTGAGGTTGGGGAGGTCCACGCGCCGGAAGGTCCGGCCGAGGAGGAAGAACAGCATGCACACGAGGCCCGCGTCGAAGAGGAAGGCCTGGACCGCCAGGGAGAAGAGGGTGAGCGCCCCGGCGGGCCCCGTCGGGGGGAGGACGTTGAAGGGGAAGAACCCGAACTGGCTCGCGGTGGCCGCCGCGATGAGGAGCATGGCGAGGTGCACCGCGAAGAGGAGCCCCGTGAAGTACCAGAAGCCCGCGTACTCCTTGGGGCCGATGAGGTACCGCTCCGAGGAGTAGGAGACGGCGAGGTCCGAGGGGTCGCCCAGGTCGGCGATGGCCCTGCGGACGTCCTGGGGCTCGATCTCCCCGCCCCGGGCGGCGGCCAGGGCCTCCGCCTCGTCCAGGATGTGGCTCTCGATCTCGCGGAGGATGTCCGCCTTCCCCGGGCCGCGGAGGTTCCCCTCCACGGTGTCCAGGTAGCCGCGCAGCGCGTCATCTTCCATCGGTCGTCCCTCCCCCGGCCCCCGGGGCATCCGTCCCGGGCGGCTCGGGTGACGTCGGCGGCGGCGGCGGCGGGGTCCCCCCCCCTTCCGCCAGGATCTGCCGGAGCGCCCCATCGACGCGGCCCCAGATGAGGAGCAGCGTCCCCAGGCTCTCGAGGCCCTCGGGCGTGGTCCGGTAGTACTTGCGCGGGCGTGCGTGCTCGGTGACCCACCAGGACTGGAGGAGCTCCTGCTCCTCCAGCCGGCGGAGGATCGGATAGAGGGTCCCCTCCTCCACCTCGAGGCCCTTCTCGGCCAGGACGCGACCGAGCTGGTAGCCGTAGCGCGGCTCGCGCAGGAGGGAGAGCACGGCGATCTGGAGGATGCCGCGCTTGAGCTCGGTCTCCAGTTTCCCGTCCGCTTCGCGCATGGCCGCGGCGGCAGGATACGCCATGGCGGGCGCCCGGCATTCCGAAACATGCGTATCGGCCAGTTGACCGTTGGTTGTCCTGGAGCCTGGGTAGAATGAGGCCGTGATCCGCGCCTACTCCTTCCGCCTATGCCCCACGCCGACCCAGGAGTTGGGACTCGACCGCGTCCGCGCGGCATGCTGCGACCTCTACAACGCCGCACTCCAGCAGCGGAAGGAGGCGTACCGCCGCCGTGGGAAGACCCTCTCGGCCTTCGCGCAGTGCCTCGAGTTGAAAGAAGTCTGCGCCGATGGAGGGCCATGCTTTGGCATCCAACAGCGCCCCCTCGCGTTCACCCTACGCCGACTCGACGACGCCTACGCAGCCTTCTTCAGGCGCGCAAAGGCCGGAGGGACCCCCGGCTTCCCGAGGTTCAGGGCGAAGGAGAGGTTCAATACCTTCGAGACGGATCGCTTCCAGGTGACGGATCGGAGGCTCAGGCTTCTCGGGCTCTCGATCCGCTGGAGGCCGTGGCGCGAGATCCCGCCGAAGAACGCCCTCAAGATGGTCCGCGTGACCCGCAAGGCCGACGGCTGGTACGCAGCGTTGGTCTGCGAGGTCGAGGCCAGGCCGCTGCCGAAGACCGGCCGCTCCGTCGGGCTCGACCTCGGGCTCCTCTCGCTGGTCGCCACCTCGGACGGCGAGACCATGGTCATCGACCCGGCGCTCAAGGCGAAGGAGCGGCGGCTCAGGCGGTGGCAGAGGATCGTCTCCCGCAGGAAGAAGGGGAGCAACCGCCGCCGCAAAGCGCGCGGGATCCTCGCCCGCCGCCACCTGGAGCTCGCCCGATCCCGGAAGCATCACCTCGACAACCTGACGCTGAGGATCGTCCGCGAGAACGACATCGTCGTGCTCGAGAACCTCGGCGTGAAGGCGCTCACTCGCTCCGGCCCGAAGACGGCGCAGGGCCGGGGACTCCGTCGCTCGATGCACCGTGCCTCGTGGGGAGAGCTGCTCGCACAGTTGGACGGCAAAGCGGAAGAGGCTGGCCGTGTCGTTGTGCGGGTCGATCCACGGGGCACCTCCCAGGAATGCTCCGGCTGCGGAGCGGTGGTCAGGAAGGCGCTCGCGGAGCGCGTCCACCGATGCCCGTGCGGGCTCACGCTCGACCGGGACATCAACGCGGCCAAGGTGATACTCGCAAGGGGCCTGCGGCTCCTTCGGGGAGGGACGGCGGTCGTTGACGCCTCCCGGCGAACCGAGAAACCGGTCCGGGTGGCCTGATGGGTCAACTGGCCGATACGCATGTTCCGAAAGGGGCTCCCGGGCTCCCCGCCGCGGGGCCCGGCGGTCGCGGGTGCTAGGATGGGGCCATGCCGGGGCCCTGGCTCCTCCTCCTGCTCCTCCTCCCGCCCGCGCGGGACCAGGTCCCCCCGCCCGCCGCCGGGCAGTCCCCCGCGCCCTCCGCGGCGCTCGCCGTGCGGCGGGAGCGGGCGGCGGCCCTCCTCCGGACGGGTCCCGCCGGCTGGGCCGTGCTGCTCGAGGAGGCGGCCTCGGGCCCGGCGGCGGGCCGGCGGGCCGCCCTGGAGGCGCTCGCGTCCTTCGAGGCGTGCCTCGACCCGGGCCTGGAGGCGGGTCCCGCGCTCCGGTTCCACCCGCCCCCGGGGACGGTCGCGGTCGCCGTCGCGGCCCTCGCCTCCGACGACGCCTCGCTCCGCGAGGCCGCGACCGAGACGCTCGTGGCCTGCGGCGAGGACGCCCGGGTCGCGCTCGCGGCGGTGGTGCAGGGCCGGGCCGGCGCGGCGCGCGGCATCCCCGCCGCGAGGGCCCGGGACGCGCTGTTCGAGATCGGCCGGGCGGCCGTGGAGCGGGACTTCCTCTCCATCTGGGACGACGCCGACGGCTCCTACAGCGGGATGTTCGATCCCCTGCGCGTCCACGGGCAGACGGCCGCACGGGTGCTCACGGCCATCGCGCTCGACCGCAGGACGGCCGGCCCCGAGGAGCTGGATTTCGGGCCCTACCGGTGGCGCGTGCCGCCGCCCCCGCTGAGGGACCGCCTGGAGCTGCGCCTGAGGGCGATCGACGCGCTCTCCGACTCGGGCGACGTCGCGGCCCGGGAGCGCCTGCGGGCGGCGCTGCGCGCCCGGCCCGCGGGGGACCTCCTCCACGACACGGACCCGATCCCGGCGGGCCTCGACGACGCCATGCGGTCCGCCATCGCCGACCTGGGCGACCCCGCCCCGCTGCGGGGGATGCTGGAGGCGAGCCGGGGGACGCACGGGGAGCCCGAGGACACGCCCTCCTACGAGGCCCGGCGCCAGGCGCACGCCCTCATCCGGCTCGGCCGGCTCCAGCCTGCCGGGGAACTGCGGACCAGCGACTTCGACAGGGCGGAGAGGCTCTACGCCGTGGCCATGGAGGGCAGGAGGGACGGCGTGGACTCCTACAACCGCGCCTGCCTTCTGGCCCAGCGCGCTGGGCCGGGGGATCCGGATCGGGCGCTGGATTTCCTGGAGATGCCGGGCGTGCTCGACGCCATCGGGAGCGACTGGCTCGTGCGCGACGGGGACCTGGCGACGCTCCGGGGCCACCCGAGGTTCCAGGCGCTGGCCCGGCGCCTCCGCGAGCGCGAACGCCGCCTCGACGCGATCCTGGAAGGGCGCTGAACGGCGGGCGAAACGGGGCCGTTGTACGGGCGGCCTTCAGGCCGCCCGGCCGTTGCCGCGGGCGAACGGCCGGGCGGGGTAAACCCCGCCCGTACATGGGCACCCGCCCGCCGTCAGCCGTCGATGACGCGGACCAGCGCGTAGTCCTTCTTCCCGCGGCGGAGGACGACGACCTTGCCGTAGAGGACGTCGTGTTCCTCGATCTTGGGCTCCGGCGCCCCAGGCGGGGGCTTCACCCGCTCGTCGTTCAGGTAGATGCTCCCCTGCGCCAGGTGGCGGCGCCAGTCGGAGGTCGATCGAATTAGTCCGACCCCCTGGTGCGTGAAGAGCACCCGGAGGGACGTCCCTACGAGGAGCGAGCGCGGGAAGTCGATTCGAGGTGCTCCCTCGAAAGCCTCGAAGATCTCCTCAGCCACGCCGATCTCCTGCAGCCTGAGTCCGCCCCTGCGAAGCTCAGAGCCGCGGGCGCCACTGGAGGCGGCGTTCTCCCCGTGGACGAGGTTGGTTACCTCGAAGGCCAACCGCCGTTGGAGGACGCGCTCCCCTGGATCCGAGCGGCGCGCCTGCTCGATCGTCTCCTCGATCTCGCCGTCGGGCATCAGCGTGAACGCACGCAGGAGCCCTTCCGCCTGTGCGTCGGGCTGGTTGAACCAGAACTGGTAGAACTCGTAGGGGCTCGTGCGCGAAGACTCGAGCCAGACCGTGCCGCCCTCGCTCTTCCCGAACTTCTTCCCGGACGCGTCAAGGAGGAGCGGCGACGTCAGGCCGAAGGCCTCCCCGCCGGCCTGGCGCCGGATGAGCTCGATACCGGCGGTGATGTTTCCCCACTGGTCGCTCCCGCCCATCTGTAGGCGGCAGCCGTGTTCCTTGTGCAGGTGGAGGAAATCGTAGGCCTGGAGCAGCATGTAGGAGAACTCGGTGAAGGAAATCCCGTGCTCCCGGTCCTCAAGGCGTGCCCGCACAGACTCCTTGGCGACCATCCAGTTCACGGTGAAATGCTTCCCCACGTCCCGGAGGAACTCCACGAGGTGGAGGTCGCCGAGCCAGGCCGCGTTGTTCAGGCACGTGACCTGGTGGACGCCGGCCCTCTCGAGGATTCGCGTCACCTGACGCGTCTGGTTGGACACGTTCATGTCGATCGTCTGCTTGTCGAGGAGCGGGCGTTCGGCGGACTTCCCGGACGGGTCGCCGATCATCCCGGTTCCGCCTCCGAACACCGCGATCGGGCGGTGCCCCGCACGCCCGAGGTGGGCGAGGAGCATGACGGGGTAGAGGCTCCCGGCATGGAGGCTGTAAGCCGTCGGATCGAATCCGATGTAGCCGACGATCGGCTCCCGCGCGGAGAGCGGCCCCAGGGCCTCGTCGGTCACCTGGTGGACGAGACCGCGAGACCGGAAGGCGGCCACGAGGTCGGCACGCTTCGCCGCCATCACTCCTCCTCGCGCGCCGCGGGGCGGAGCGTCGCGGCGAGACGGTCCCAGTCGTCGGGGGACCACTCGTCGGCCGCGGCGTCCCCTCCGAGGACGCGCAGCGCCGCCCGCAGCCCGGACTCCAGGGCCGCCGGGAGCGGGGGTTCCTTCCCGAGGAGCGCCGCGAGGCGCCGCCCCTCGGAGGCGCGCCGGTCCGGCGCCGTGCAGGCCGCCGCCACGAGGACCCGCACCGGGTTCCCGCGCCGGATCCCCTCGTCCACCCCGCGCGCCGGGTCGGCCGCGACCTCCTCCCACCTCAGGGGGAAGGAGAGGACGCGGGCCCCCTGGAGGGGGAAGCGGTCGTGGATCTCCGCCTCCCCGGCGGCCATGCCCGAGGGGAGGACGGCCCCCCCGAAGGAGTACTCGACGAAGCCGCGGGGGAACTGGGTCCGGAACCGTTCCGTGGCGAATGCGAACCGGGTCGCCATCTCCCCCCCGGGCGCGACCTCGGCGGCGCCCATCGGCACCCGCTCCTCCCAGGTGTCGGAGCGCGTGTTCCCGTAGACGTCCCGGGCGGTCCGGGTGACGGAGAGCCGGAAGAGCGTGGCCGACACCCCCCCCCGCGGCGCGCGCACCGAGAGCGGCACCGGGGAGAGGTTGTGGAGGACGAGGCGGAGGGGGAGGACGTCCCCCTCGGTGATCCGCGGGAAGGCCGGGAGGACCTCCGCGCGGACGACGCACTCCCTGAGGAGGGCCTTCTTCGCCGCGGCGCGGATGGCCCGAAGCCGCTCCCCCTCGGCCTCGGGGGGGCGCCGGAGGAGGGCGTCCCGGACCGTCGCCAGGGCCCCCGCCGGGTCCCCCGAGGCGACCTGATCCTCCGCGCGGTCCGCGAAGGCGGCGGCCTCGGAGGCGGACGCGCGCCCGGTCGATGCCTGGAACTCCCGCGCGGCGCCGGGGCGGACCTCCTGCACGAACTGCCCCTGCCCGAGGAGCTCCGCGTTCGAGAGTTCCCCCCACCGCCCCGAGGAGCAGCCCCCGGCCGCCGGGGCGAGGAGGAGGAGCGCGGCCGCGACGGCTCCCCCGTGCCGGTCCATCGGGATGGCTCTACGGGCCCGCGTCCGGCGGCGCCTCCGCGGGCACCCCGGCCGGCTCCTCCGCCCCGTCCGCCCCGGCCTGTTCCTCCTGCGCGTCCGCCCCGGCCGGCTCCTCCGGCGCGTCCGCCCCGGCCGGTTCCTCCGGCGCGGCGGCCCCCGCGGCCGCCGTCGCCGGCGCGGCCTTCTTCTTCGCGGGCTTCTTCTTCGGCCTGTCCTTGGAGAGGTCCTCCTCGTCGTCCACGATCACCTCGCCCGGGCGGATCATCGTGAGGCCGATCTTCCGCTCCTGCGGATCGACCCGCAGGACCTTGACCTCAACCTCCTGGCCGACCTTGACGACCTCCTCCGCGGACTCCACCTTCTTGTCCGAGAGTTCGGAGACGTGGAGCAGCCCCTCCAGGTCGGGGGAGAGCTCCACGAAGACGCCGAAGTTCGTGATCTTCGTGACCTTCCCGCGCGACAGGGTCCCGATGGAGAACTTCCTCGGGATCTCGTCCAGCCAGGGGTCGGGGCCCATCTGCTTCAGGCCGAGGGCCACGCGCTTCTTCTCCTGGTCCACCTGGAGGACCACCGCCCTCACCTTGTCCCCCTTGTTCACGACCTCGGAGGGGTGGCCGACCTTGCGGGTCCAGGACATGTCGGAGACGTGGAGGAGCCCGTCCACCCCCTCCTCGATCTCGACGAAGGCGCCGTAGTTCGTGAGGTTCCGGACCGTGCCCTCGATGACCGTCGCCACGGGGTACTTCTTCTCGACGAGGGTCCAGGGGTTGGTCTCGGTCTGCTTCATCCCGAGGGAGATCTCCTTCTTCTCCTTGTTGATGTCGAGGACGACGA
>CAZKTF010000027.1:0-21838 GCA_964555565.1 uncultured Planctomycetota bacterium
CCGGCCCCCCCCGCCCGCCCTCCTCTTCGCCGTCGGGCTCGCGCTCGCCGCCGCCGCGCCGGCCGCGGCGGCCCGCCCCCAGGACGCGGCCCCCGCCGCGCCCGCCCCTCCCCCCGAAGGCGCCCCGGACGGCGCCCGCGCCGAGCGGCTCCGCCAGGCCCGGGAGCGGTGGGCCGCCATGACGCCCGAGGAGCGCACGCGCATCCACAGTCGCCTCGAGGCCTTCCGCGCCCTCCCCCCCGAGAGGCGCGCCGCGCTGCGCGACCGCCTCCAGCGGTCCGGCGGCCTCGAGGGGCTGGCCCGCCGGCGGGAGCAGGTCCAGCGGATGAGCGGCCCGGAGCGGGAGCGGCTGCGGCTGAAGATCGAGGCCGCCCGGCGCCTCGAGGAGCGCGTGGCCGCGTCGCTCCCCCCCGAGACGATGGAGAAGGTCCGCGCCCTCGCGGCCTCGATCTTCGGGCCCTTCGAGCGCGAGAGGCTCCGGCGCTGGGTCCTCGGCATCGCCGTGGGCCGTGCGCTCAAGTCCCTCGCCGAGGAGTTCGCGACGCCCGCGGAGCGCGAGGCGCTCGAGGGCCGGGACCCGGAGAAGCGGATCGAGGCCCGGCGCGCCCTCGGGGACCGGATCCGCGAGCAGGCGCTCGCCCCCGGGCGCGAGCGGCTCGCCGGGCTGCCTGCCGCGGAGAGGGAGCGGGAGGCCGCGCGCCTCCTCGAGGAGTTCCTCTGGAAGCGCGTGGAGCCGCTCCTCCCCGAGGTCTGGCCCGAGGTCCGGACGCGCGTCGAGCGCTACCTCGACACCCCCCCCGAGGAGCGCCTGCTCGCGCTCCTGCGCGTCCCCCCCGCACGCCTCGCCGAGGCGCGCGAGCGGCTGCGCGAGGGGCTCGGGAGGATCCAGGCCCTCCTCCCCGAGCAGCGGCGCGAGGCGCTGGGCGCCCTCCTCCAGGAGGTCCGCCGGGAGTTCGGCCCCCCCCGGCCGCTCTTCCCCGTTCGCCGCGCGCGGTGACCGCCGGCGGGCCGCGCTCCCCGGAGTGGCGCGGCGACGGCGGGGGAGGTTAGGCTCCCCGCATGAGCGACCCGCGCCGCCGCGCCCTCGTCGCCGCCCTCCTCTTCGCCGCGCTGGCGCTCCCGGCCGCCCCCGCGCGCGCCGAGGACCCCGCGCCGCCCACCCGCGCGAAGCCGGCCGCCCCGACGGACGAGGAGGTCCTCCGGGGCCTCGAGGAGAAGGCGGTCCCCGTCGTGGAGAGGGTCCGCGGGCTGAAGTTCAAGTCGATCCCCCCCGCCTCCCCCATCACGCGCGAGCAGTTCCTCGACCGCAACCTGAAGGACCTGGAGAAGGTCCTCGGGGGGACCGAGAAGATGGCCCCGGCCAGCCGGATGTTCGCCCGCCTGGGCGTCATCCCCGCGGGCTCCGACCTCCGGAAGCTCCTCGCCGAGTACCTCCCCACCGCCGTCTCGGCCAACTACGACCCGCACGGGAAGCGGATCTCGTTCCTCCCGGGGATCCCGCGGTCCATCCAGACGATGATCCACGAGATGACGCACGCCCTCGGCGACCAGCACTTCGACTTCGAGAAGACCGCGCTCGGGGGCCCCCTCGAGTTCGACCGGATCCTCGCCTACGGTGCGCTCTGCGAGGGGGACGCCGAGAGCGTGGAGTACCGCGCCGGGGGGTTCCTCAACGACACCATCCCCTTCGAGAACCTCCGCGCCCAGGGGGAGGCGATGGCGGACGCGATCCTGAGGGCGAAGGGGAGGACCCCCCCCGCCCTGGTGCTCGCCTTCAGGTCTCAGTACCTGGACGGGGTCATCTTCGTCGAGCACCTCCGCCGCAGCCCCCGGCGCAACGACGCGGTGGACGAGGCCTTCCGCTCCCCGCCCCCCTGCACGGAGCAGGTCCTCCACCCGGAGAAGTACGCGGCCGGCGAGGCCCCCTTCCGGCTCCTCCTGCCGAAGCCCCCGGGGGAGGCGCGGGTCCTCGTGGACACCTCGCTCGGGGAGCTCGGGACCTCCCTCGTGTTCATCGCGCGGGGGTCCGACCCGGCGGCGGCGCGCGCCGTGGCCGCCGGGTGGGGCGGGGACCGGGTCGCGCTGGTCGGGTACCCGGGCGGCGTCGAGGCCCTCCTGTGGGTCTCCTGGTGGGACGACGCGACGGAGGCGGAGGCCTTCGAGAAGGCGCTGCAGGGGGCGTTCCCGCAGGAGACGGGCGAGGCGGCCCCGGCCCGCACCGTCATGCGGAGGGGGCAGGCGGTCATCTACGCCGAGGCGTCGAAGGGGGTCCTCGAGGAGTGCGTCGCCCTGGCCCAGGGCTGCTCCCGCGAGCCCGGGACCCCCACGCCGCGCAAGGACGTCCTCCCCGTGCCGAAGACGGCCCCCGCGGCGTCCCCCCCCGGCGGGGAGAAGCCGAAGTAGCGCGGGAGCCCCGCCATGCAGGCGGCCTTCCACGCCGTCGCCATCGTGGCGCTGCCGCTCCTCACCCTGGTCTTCGTCGTCGTGTCCCTCCTGAAGGAGCGCCCGACCGGGGTCCGCATCCTCGCCGGTGCAGGCGCGGGCGTCCTCGGGTTCGGGGTCCTCGTCCTCGGGTTCGCGAGGGGTTCCTCGCCGACCCTCCAGTGGGCCGTGCCCGCCTCCTGCGGGGTGGTCTCCTTCGCCCTCATCGCCGACCTCCGCCGGACCTGGAAGGTGGTCCTCGCCATGGCGCTCTGGACCGTGGCGCTCCCGCTCCAGTACCAGTCGCTCGTCGTGCACGGGGGGTACGCCGGGTCCACGGCGCTCGCCGAGCGGCGGGAGGGGGAGTTGCGCGCCAGGGCGCAGGAGTTCGAGGCGCTGCTCCGCGAGGCGGGGAGGAAGGACGCCGCCTCCTACCCCGCAGGTCCGCTGGGCGACTCGCCCCTCCTCCGGGGGCACGAGAAGGTGCGGGCGCAGCGCGGGAAGTGCCGGGACGACCGGTGGGTGATCGAGCCCCTCTGGCACACGGGGATCACGGGACTGCACGCGAAGAGGTCCGAGGGGGTGGTCCTCTGGTATTCCGGCGGCCCCCCGGCGACGGCGCGGCTGGAGTGGAAGCCCCGGTAGGCGAACGGCGGGCGGGCTAAAGCCCGCCCGTACAGGGAAGCCGCATCCGGGCCGTCGTAGGGGCGGGGGTCCCCGGGGGTTTCGAGGGCTGCCGGTGGCAGCCCGAGCCGGGGAGGTCTGCCCCGCCCGCCTTCCGCCGCAGTGCCGGCTACCGCAGGACCAGCTGCCCCCCGTTCTGGTCGGCGAGCTTCTTCAGGAAGTCCTCGTCCAGGTCGTCCTGACCCTTCCCGGCGGCCCCGGCCCGCGCCTGCTCCCCCTTCTCGTGCCCGCCCATTCCGATCACGTGGACCCGCACGCGCCGCGCCTCGTTCCAGCGGCGCACCTCGGCCAGGATCCGCTCGGGCTCCCTCACCTTGCCGCTCGTGGGGGTCCCGTCGGTCATGAAGAAGACGGTGTCGAAGGCGGGCTCGTAGGACTTGTCCTTCGCGGCCCCCACGCCCATCATCTGGAAGCCCCGCTCCAGCGCGTCGTAGATGTTGGTCGAGCCCACGACCTTCTGCTTCTCCACCCAGTCGATGGCCTCCGCCCGCGTCTTCGCGTCGGCCGCGGCGGGCACCTTCCTCCACACGCGCACGTCGCTCGAGAAGGCCACGAGGTTGAACCGCGACCCGTCCGGGAGCCCGGTCAGCGTGCGGCGGAGTTCCTGCCGGAGCACGTCGATCTTCGACTTCCCGCGGTCCTTCTCGGTCGCCTGCCACGACATCGAGCCCGAGAAGTCGAGGACGAACAGGATGCGCTGGGAGCGGGTCTCGATCCCGTAGAAGGAGACCCTCTCGCCCGCCTTCGCGGTCCCGGCCTCCCCCCCCGCGGGCGCCGGGGCGTCCGCCGTCCCCGCCCCCCCCGCCGCGGTCCCGCCGGGGTCCTTCGGCCCCTTGAAGGACTTCCCCTCCCGGTCCCACCACTCCTTCCACGCCGCGGCCGCGGCGGGGAAGTTCTGCCCGGTCAGGAGGCGCAGGGCCTCGTGGAAGTCGTCCACCGTGCGCCCCTCGGCCTTCGCCATCGCCTCCACGAGGGGGGGGACCGCCGCCGCACGCCCCGTGCGCGCGAGCCCGGCCGCGGCGGCGGCCCGCACGTGCCAGCGCGGGTCCGCCAGCCTCGCCGCGAGGAGATCCACCGCCTCCGACTCCGTCCGCGCGCCGATCGCCTCCAGCGCCGCGACCAGGATCCGGGGGTCGGGGTCCGCCGCGGCGGCCTTGAGGCAGGAGAAGGCCCGCTCCCCGGGGACGGGCGCGAGGACCGCGGCGCCGAAGGCCCGGACCTCGAAGTCCGGGTCCCCGAGTACCTTCTTCTCGATCAGGTCGAGGAGCCGCCCGCGATCGACATCGGCCGCGCCGGCGATCATGCGCCCCAGCGCGAGCGCGGCTCCGGCCCGCTCCCCGGCCGCCGCGTCCATCTTCTCCTGGATCGGGCGGAGCACCTTCTCCGCGTCCTTCTGGTCGTCGGACAGCGTCCCGAGGAGGGCCACGGGGATGCCGACCGGGTACGGGTTCCCCTTCTTCTGCTCCTGCAGGACGTACTCGTGCACGATCTTGGCGATCTTCTGGTTGATCTCGTCCAGCTTCCTCGCCGGCGAGGCCCGGTCCGCGAGCTGCTTCCGGTACTCCAGGAGCGCGTCGGCGGCGAGGTCCAGGAGGAGGACCGCGGTCCGGTCCTTGCGCGAGCCCCCCACCGCCTCGGCGAGCCACTCCGGGACCCCGGGGGAGGTGTCGTGGAACGCCCCGCGGAGCGTCTCCCGCCCGGGCCCCGCGAAGCCCGGGTCCGGGAGCGCGTCGAGGAGCCGCGCCGTCCCCCGCGAGAGGAGCGCCAGCGCCTTCCGCGTCCGCTCCTCCCAGCCGGGGATCGCGTCCAGGTCCGCCCGGAGGTTGTCCGCCTCCTTCGCCTGGCTCGGGACCGCCCCGGGCTTCGCCAGCTCCTCGAGCCGCTTCGGGATCTCCTCCCGCCGCTTCCGCCACTCCTCGATCTTGCGCACGTCCGCGAGCGCGCGCTCGGCGACCGCGGCGAGCGCCCGGGGGTCGGCCGAGGCGACCAGCGGTTCGAGGAGGGCCGCCCGCGCGGCCTCGTCGGCCTTGCCCCACTGGTCCTGCATCCGGCGGATGGCGTCGCCGGCCTCGTCGCCGGCGAGCGCGGGTGCCGCGGGGAGCGCGAGGAGGAGGGCGGCCAGCGCGGCGCGCATGGGCTCGATCATAAGCGAAACGGCGTGGCTACTTCGCGGGAGGCGGCGGGGCCGCGGGCGCGGGGAACCTCTCCGGCTCCTCCGGCGTCCCGAACCCGCCCTCGTCCTCCCCCGCGACCCAGATCTCCTCGTCCTCGGTGCCGTCCACCTCGCGGCGGAGCGCGAAGTAGGCCGCCGTCCAGGCCCCGAAGGCCCAGTAGGCGACGAAGCCCATCAGGCAGAGGTGGAAGAGGAGGCCGAACACCCAGGCGACGACCTCGCCCCCCCCGTCCGGCCAGCGCAGCGCCACGGCCGCCTCGAACCCCCGGATCGCGGCCCGCGCCGTGTCGTTCTCGATCGCCCCCTTCCAGAACGTGCCGGCGAGGAGGGCTTCCATGGAGCCCACGGCGTAGCGGAGGACCCCGAAGACGATCCCGATCAGGAAGGCGTAGAGGACGAAGTGCATGAATCGCGAGTAGACGTAGGAGAACGCCCGGGAGACCGCGTCGAGCGCCCCGTTGCTCTCCGTGGCGAGGGCCGGCGCCACGAGGGGCATCCCGACCAGCGTCCCGAAGCCGAGCAGGAAGAGGATCACCGTCGAGAGGATCATCGGGACGAGCAGGACGACCTGGAGCACGACGCCCGCCACGGGCACCGACCCCAGGAGCCCCGCGAGGAGGTTGCATCCGAGGAAGAGGCCGATGGCCACGGCGAGGAACAGGAGCGCCCCCAGGGAGCCCTTGAGGTTCGAGGCCGCGAACCCCAGCGCCTCCCCCGCCCCCACCCCCTCGTCCCGGGCGATCCGCATGGCGGCGATGCGGCTGCAGGCCACCCCCGGGAGCGCCCAGACCAGGCACACGAGGGAGAGCAGGATCGCGAACTTCCCGCCGTCGAGCTCGAGCCAGCCGCTCATGCTGTCCCAGGTCCCCTGGACGGAGGAGAACTTCGGGAAGGGATCCGCGCCGAGCGCACGCCCCCCCAGGACCAGAGCGAGCCACGCGACCGCCCCGAGCGCCACACCCTTGAGGTCGAAGGGGACCTTCAGGCCCTCGAAGAAGCTCCGCTGCCCCGTCGCGGCGTCGGTCATCGGTGCCCCCCGGGCGCGCAACCCCGCGTCCCGGGCATTCTAGGCCCCCGGCCGGGGGACCGCCCGATCCGATTGGGCATAGGGGATGCGTCCCGGGATCGAGGGGTATACTCCCCTGCAGGCACCGGGGAGGTCGTGATGGCAGAACTGGAAGGCGAGATGGCGTACCGCCTCGAGGTCGAGGAGGACAAGGACCGGGGCACCCTCGTCATCACCTTCAAGGACTCCTGCCTCAACTACTCCTCCACCGACACGCTCAAGCCCGCGCTGAAGGAGATCGTGGCCGCGGCGCTCGCCCGCGGCCGGAAGAACATCGTCGTGAGCCTCCGGAACGTCGGGGTCGTGGACTCCTGCGGGCTCTCGGTCCTCATCTCCCTGAAGAAGCAGATCGAGGGCCAGGGCGGCCAGATGGCCCTCTCGGGGCTCAACGGGATGATCCAGAAGCTCTTCGGGATCACCCGCCTCGACCGCGCCTTCTCCACCTACGACAACGAGGCCTCCGCCGTCGCCGCCCTGGCGAAGTAGGGGCGGGGCTCCCCAGGCTCGGCCCGCCACTGGCGGGCCTCGAAGTCCCTGGGGTCCCCCCGCCCGCCGTGGCCTTCGCAGGGGCGGGCTTCCCCGGCCCGCCCTCCCGCCCCGAACCTTGACCCGCGCTCCCCTTCCGGGTCGAATCGGTCCGGCCACCGAGCGGGCGTAACTCAGTGGTAGAGCGTCAGCTTCCCAAGCTGAAAGTCGAGGGTTCGAATCCCTTCGCCCGCTCCATCTCCTCACCCCCGCGGGGGGATTCTTCCCGCGGGGGGGCCCGCCGTGGATCGGGGATCCCCCCCGGTGATACCCTCGAATGGACCGCAGGGCTTCCTGCGGGGGGGAGCGGCGCCATGATCCCTGACCGAACGGCACGGTGGTCGATCGTCGCCGCCTCGCGCCGCGTCCGGCTCGCCGGCGTCGCGGCGGCGATCCTCGCCGCGGGGGCCTGCGCGGGACCGTCGGGGAAGGACCCGGCGCCGACCGCGCCGGCCCCGGGTCCAGCCGCCGGCCCCGAGAGGCACGCGCCGGGACCCTCGGAGCCTGGACCCTCGGACGCCTCCCTCGTCGAGGGCGAGGGCCTCGGCCGCCTGGTCGCGTCCGCCGGGGACCTCGACGGCGACGGCGTCCCCGACGTCGTCGCGACCGCAGGGCGGGACTTCCCCGGCTCCGTCGCGCGTTCCGGCCGGGTCCGGGCGTTCTCGGGGAAGGACGGGCGCCTCCTGTTCTCCCTCGAGGACCAGGCCGAGCCGGAGAGCCTCGGCGCTTCCGTCGCGGCCGCGGGGGACATGGACGGGGACGGTCGCCCCGACCTCCTCGTCGGGGCGCCCGACGGGAGCCCGGGCGGACTCCGGCGCGCGGGCCGCGTCCTCGTGCTCTCGGGGAAGGACGGTTCGCTCCTGCGGGCGATCGCCGGGACGGAGGCCGTCGCGAACCTCGGGGCGTCGGTGGCCGCCGCGGCGGACCTCGACGGGGACGGCGTCCCGGACGTCCTCGCCGGGGCGCCGCTCGCGAGCCGTCCCGGGCTCGCCAACGCGGGCGAGGTACGCGCGTACTCCGGGAAGACGGGGTCCCCGCTGTTCGTCGTGCCCGGAGCCCGGCCGAAGGAGCACTTCGGGGTCTCCGTCGCGGCCCTGGGGGACCTCGACGGCGACGGCGTCCCCGACTTCGCGGCCGGGGCCCCGTGGGCGAGCGGGACGGGCGAGAGCCGCGCCGGCATCGCGCGGGTGCTCTCCGGGCGGGACGGCTCCGTCCTGTTCGAGGTCCCGGGGACGACCGCCGAGGGCGCCGCGGGCGAGATCGTCGGGGCGGCCGGGGACCTCGACCGGGACGGGGTGCCGGACGTCCTCGTCGCGCGGGGGCCCGCGGGCCACATGGCCCGGGGGGTCCTGGGCGGGGTGGTCGTCGTGTCCGGCCGCGGCGGGGCGCTCCTCCTCTCGCTCCACGGGACCTCGGCGGCCGAACACTTCGGCGGCGCGGCCGTGGACTGCGGCGACGTGGACCGCGACGGTGTGCCGGACCTGGCGGTCGGCGCCTTCGGCGCTTCCCCCGGGGACCGCACCTACGCGGGCCAGGTGCGCGTGTACTCCGGGAAGGGCGGGTCCCTCCTCCGGACCATCGACGGGGAGGGCGAGATGGAGTGCCGCGGGTACTCGCTCGCGTGCGCGGGGGACCTCGACGGGGACGGGGTCCCGGACCTCCTCGTGGGATCGGTGGGCGAGACGATCGGGGACATCGTCGGGGCGGGTCGCGTGCGGGCCTTTTCCGGCCGGGACGGGAAGCTCCTCCTCACCATCGACGGCCGGGCCTGGAAGTAGGCGGCCCGGGCGGCGCAGGAACTTCCTCGGAGGGCGGGCGACGGCCGCGTAGACCGCCCGCGTGCCGGACCTCCTCCCCCTCCTGGCCCGGGGCTACGCGCTCGGGTGGGCCGTGGCGTGGCCGCCCGGCCCCATCAACGCGGAGATCCTCCGGCGCGGGGTGGCGCGCGGGTTCCGGCCGGCCTTCGCCGTGTGCCTGGGGGCCTCCACGGGGGACTTCCTGTGGGCGATCGCGGTCACCTCGGGCCTCGCCGCCCTCCTCGAGCTCCCGGGGGTGCGCCCGGCGATGTACGGGGTCTCGGTGGCGCTCCTCGGCTTCCTCGCCGCGCGGTCCCTCCTCGAGGCCCTGGCGGGATGGCGCGCACGGCGGGAGGGGGGCGCGCCTCCGGGGCCCGGGGGATCCGGCTCGGCCCGCGCGGGGTTCCTCCTCGGCCTCGGCATGGCCCTCACCAGCCCGTGGAACGCGGCCTTCTGGATCGGGGCCGTGGGCCAGGCCGCGGGCGCCGGGGCGGGCCTCGCCGGGCCGGCGGCCTTCGCGGCGGCGGTCGTCGCGGGGGCCACGACCTGGGGGTTCCTCTTCTCGGCCGCCGTCGCCCGCGGGGCCCGCTTCGCCGGCCCGCGCTGGGAGATCGGCACCCGCGCCGCGACGGGGCTCCTCCTCCTCGGGTTCGCCCTGGAGCGGGCGCTCCGCGGGCCGGGCGGATGAGCGGAGGCCGCCGGGCCGCGGTCCGCCCGGAACCGTGCCCGTCCCGTGGCCCCGGGGGGTATCCTGCGCGAGGTCCCATAGGGTCCACGGACCCGGCACGCGGCCGGGAGGAGGCAGCCATGAAGGCCTGGTTCGCGGTCGCCGCGTTCGCGGCGGCCCTGTCGGTGGCGGACGCACCCCCCGCCCTCGCGGCGGCGGGCGTCGGCGACCCCGCGCCCGACTTCGAGGGCAAGGAGTTCCTGGGCATCGACCGGGTGAGTCTCAAGGACCTGAACGGGAAGGTCGTCTTCATCGAGGTCTTCAGGACGTGGTGAGGGCCTTGCAAGGCCCAGGTGGGCCACCTCGACGAGCTGTGGGCGAAGTTCAAGGACCGCGGGCTCGTGGTCCTCGCCGTGACCAACGAGGCGCGCGGCCTCGTGGACAAGTTCGTGGAGAGCACGAAGGCCGTGCACCCCATCGTCATCGAGGGGGGTGACAGCCTCGCCGCCGTCGGCGGGCGCGGGTTCCCGACCTCCTACGTCGTGGACCCGGACGGGAAGATCGCGTGGATGGGGCACCCCGCGAGCCTCGGGGAGGACGTCATCGAGGGCCTCCTCGCGAAGGTGCGGCTCGCCCCCGACCTGCCGAAGAATCTCACGGCGGTGGGCAAGGCCTTCGAGGGCAGGAAGTACGCCGAGGCGAAGAAGGGGCTCGACGCGGCGCTGGCCGCGGGCGGGCTCTCCGCGGACGAGACCGCGCTGGTGCAGAAGGCCCTGGACTGGATCGCGAAGACCGGCGCCTCCCGGCTCGAGTCCGCCAAGGCCGACCTCGGCAAGGGCAACGTCTACGAGGCCGCGGACACGCTGGAGAGCGTCGCCGAGTCCTTCAAGGGATTGGAGCCGGCCGAGAAGGCCGAGGCCTCCCTCAGGTCGATCCTCGCCGACCCGGTGAAGAAGCGCGAGGTGGACGCCGGCAGGAAGTTCGAGTCCCTGAGGGATCGGACGCGTTCCATGAAGCCGAAGCAGGCCCTCCCGCTCTACAAGGGCTTCCTCGTCTCCTGGAAGGGGACGAAGGCCGCGGACAGGGCGCAGTCCGTCGTCACGGAGCTCGAGAAGCAGGTGAAGTAGCCGGGGACCCCGACGGATCCGGGGGCGGCCGCCCGCAGGGGAGGCCGCCCCCTTCGATTCCGGCTTGGCGTCGGCCCCGGGACGCCATCATGGGACCCGTGAGGCTCCTTGTCCCGGCGTTCCGCCTCGTCCCCGCGCTCCTCCTCGCCGCGTCGCTCGCGGCCTGCGCCGGGACCCCGGCGACCGCGCCCGTCCCCGCTCCCGCCGTCGTGCCTCCCGCCGCCGGCGCGGCGCCGGCGGCGGCCCCCGCGCCCGGGCCCCGGCTCTCCGGCGGGGAGCGGCTGTTCGTCGCGGCCCGGCCGGGGGCCGCGCCCTGGGCGGAGCGGCACCGCCGCATCGAGCTCGCCGACGGGACCTTCCGCGAGGAGGTCGCGGCGGCCCCCGCCTTCTCCCGCCTCGAGGGGGCCGCCCCCGCCCAGGTGTTCGGCGTCTCGCGGGACGCCCGGGGGCTCGCCGTGCGTCTCCTCGACGCGGGCGGCCGGGCCGAGGGGGAGGGACGGCTGGAGATCGCCGCGCCCCTGGCGCCCGGGACTACCTGGGAGGTGGACCTGGGGAACGGGCGGCGCGTGCGGGGCGCCGTCGAGGCCCGGGAGGACGTGGAGGTCCCGGGGGGCCCGGTCGCGGGGGCGCTCCGGGTCACCCACCGCAGCCTCACGGGGCCTGCGCGCACGATGACCACCTGGTACGACGAGTCGCTCTGGCCCGTGCGGGCGGAGGTCCGGGGGGAGGACGGGGAGCTCCTGGAGGCCCGGGCCGTCGTCCGCGGGGATCCGCCGGGCCCCGAGGCGTGCGCGGCTGCGATGGAGTGGGCCCGGTCCCACCTGCTCCGCGAGGACCGGCCCGCGAAGCCCGCTACGGAGAGGAAGCGCCCGGCGCGGTGAAGACCGCCGGCGCCGCGGCGAAGAGCGCGGCGAGGACGCCCTCGAGCCCCCTCTCCTGCGCGTGCACGGTCGTCACCGCGGCCCCGCGCCCCGCCGCCCGCACGCCGTAGGAGACCTCTCCCCGCTCCGCGGCCCAGGGGTCGCGGGTCCCCGCGCGGGGCTCGATCCGGGGCGGCAGCGAGAAGACGCCGCTGCGCGCCACCGCGGCCCAGACGGCCCGCAGTCCCGGCGCGTCGAGCCGCGTGCGCCCGCGACGGTCCGCGGGCGCGGTCCCCCGGTGGCGGACCTCGTAGTCGAACTCCCCGTCGGCGGAGAGCGCGACGCGGAAGTCGCAGTGGGGGTTCTCCGCCCCCTCGGAGGCGACCTCCAGGAGGAAGTCGGGCGGGACGGGGCCCGAGGGGTCGAGCGGGGGGGGCGCGGAGGCGCAGGCCGCCAGCAGGGCGGCGGCGAGGGAGGCCCCGATGAGTCTCACGGCGCGAGCCTACGGGTGCCCACGCGGCCCCGCCGCCGTAAAAAGACGGGGCCGGCGGGGGGAAGCCCGCCGGCCCGTTCGCCAGGGACCGATAGCTGATAGGGAAAGTGTGGAAAGAGGGGATCTGGCTACCGGGCCCCGTCGTCTGAAAGAAGTTCCTGGGAAACCCGTCGGGCGGGTTCCGCCGGGAGAAGTGCAAGGCCCGTACCGAATCGGGGCGGTCCGCGGAATCGCGGCCCCGGCAGGGGGATGCGCCTGTTCCCCGGGGGACCCGGGGGGCCCGACCCGTAAGGGAACGGGAGGGAGGAGTAAAGGCCCTCTTACGCGGGCCGGGGACCCGGGTCCCCGGCCACCGGGGCGGGGCCCGCGCGGAGGACCTTCCCGGGGAGAGGCCTCCCGAGGACCGCCTCGACCCCGCGGCTCGCCTCCCGGACGGCCTCGATCCGGACCCCGGTCGCGACCCCCAGCCCCTCGAGGAGGTAGAGCAGGTCCTCGGTGGCCAGGTTCCCCCCGGCCCCGGGGGCGTAGGGGCACCCCCCCAGGCCGCCCGCGGAGGAATCGAAGGAGGCGTAGCCCGCCTGGAGGGCCGCGAGCACGTTGGCGAGCGCCGTCCCGCGCGTGTCGTGGAAGTGCAGCACCGTGCGCTCGCGGGGGACGCCCGCCCGCTCCAGCGCCTCCAGCCCGGCCAGCACCCGCCCCGGCGTCGCCACGCCGATGGTGTCGCCCACCGAGACCTCGTCGCAGCCCAGGTCGAGGAGGCGGCGCGCCACCGCCGCCGCGGCGGCCGGGTCCACGGGCCCCTCGTAGGGGCACCCGAAGGCGGTCGAGAGGTAGCCGCGCACCGCCACCCCCCCGCGGCGGGCGGCGGCCACCACGGGGACGAAGCGCCCGAGGACCTCCGCCACGGAGCCGTTCGTGTTGCGGCGGCTGAAGGACTCCGTGGCCGCCGCGAACACCGCCACCTTCCGGACCCCGCACGCGAGCGCCCGCTCCATCCCCCTCTCGTTCGGGACGAGCGCCGAGTAGACGACCCCCTCGCGCCGCCGGAGCCGGCGGAAGACATCCTCCGCGTCGGCCAGCTGCGGGACCCACTTCGGCGAGACGAAGGAGGAGACTTCCACCTCCGGGAGCCCGGCGGCGGCCAGGGCCTCGACGAAGGCCACCTTCGCGTCGGTGGGGACGACCTCCTTCTCGTTCTGGAGGCCGTCGCGCGGCCCGACCTCGGTGACCCGGACGCGCGCGGGGAGCGTCCCGAGCTTCATCGCGGCTTCTCCTCCCGCCGCTCGAACTCGACGAGGACCTGGTTCAGCTCCACGGGGTCGCCGGGCTTCACCTTCACGGCCCCGACCCGCGCGCGGCAGGGCGCGCGGACCACGAACTGGATCTTCATCGCCTCCACCACGGCGAGCGTGGCCCCCTTCTCCACCTCCTCGCCCGGGGCCACGGGCACGCGGTTCACCGTGCCGGTCATGGGGGAGACGACCCAGGGGTCGTCGGCGGCGAGGTGACGCCGCGCGGCGCCGCGCCGGCCTCCCCCCGCGCCCGGGACCCGGAGCTCGTGGACGCGGCCCTCCAGGTGCACGAGGACCCGGGCCCCGTCCCGCGCCACCACCGCGCGCCGCCACCTCCCGTCGATCCGGAGGTGCACCGCGCCCGCCTCCGCCCGCGCCTCGTGCTCGAAGGGCTTCCCGTCCAGCGTCCCGCGGAGGACGCCGTCGCGGAGGGTGGCGCTCACGCGCCGCTCCGTCTCCCCGGAGAGGAAGGTCCCCGCGAAGGTCATCTCCCGACCCTCCAGCCGCCGAGCGCCTCCCAGGGGGAGGGCCGCCGCGCACCGCGCCCCCCCGGCCCGCGCGGCGTCCCCGCCCCGCTCCCCGCCAGCGCCGCCAGCGCCGCCGCCAGGATCGCGGCGTCGGACCCGTCCGCGCCGTCGGTCCAGTCCGCGAAGCGCTCGTCCAGGAAGGTCGTGGACACCCCGCCCGCCCGGAACTCCGCGTGGTCGAGGACGGCCCGCAGGAACGAGACGTTCGTGCGCGGGCCGAGGACTACGAGCCCCGCCAGGGCCTCCCGCGCCCGCTCCAGCGCCTCGGGGCGCGACGCCCCCCAGCAGACGAGCTTGCCCAGGAGGGAGTCGTAGTGCGGGGTGACCTCGTCCCCGGCCTCGTAGCCCCCGTCGAAGCGCACCGCCCCCCCGGTCGGGACCTCGAGCGCCAGGATCGGCCCCGTGGAGGGCGCGAAGCCGCGGGCCGGGTCCTCCGCGTTGACCCGGCACTCGAAGGCGTGGCCGCGGGGCTCCGGCGGCGGGAGGTCGGGCATGTCGCCCGACACGGCGAGGTGGAGCTGCGCCGCGACCAGGTCGGCCCCCAGGACCGCCTCCGTGACCGGGTGCTCGACCTGCAGGCGGCAGTTCATCTCGAGGAAGAAGAACTCCCCCCCGGGACCGAGGAGGAACTCGACGGTGCCCGCGCCCCGGTAGTCCGCGGAGCGGGCCACGGCCTCGGCGGCGGCGCAGAGGCGCTGCCGGAGCGCGCGGTCCACGCCCGGGGCCGGGGCCTCCTCGATCACCTTCTGGTGGCGGCGCTGCACCGAGCACTCGCGCTCGCCCAGCGCGACGACGCGGCCCCGGCCGTCGCCGAAGACCTGGACCTCCACGTGGCGGGCGGGGCGCATGAGGCGCTCGGCGAAGAGGTCGGCACGCCCGAAGGCCGCCAGCGCCTCCGCGGAGGCCGTCGCGAAGGCCTCCTCCAGGGCCCCGGGGGCCTCCACGACCCGCATCCCGCGGCCCCCGCCCCCGGCGGCCGCCTTGAGGAGGAGGGGGAACCCGACGCGGGCCGCGGCGTCGAGCAGGCCCGCGCCCCCGGAGAGCCCCGCGCAGCCCGGGAGGACCGGGACCCCGGCCGCGGCGGCGGCCTCCTTGGCGCGGACCTTGTTCCCGAGCGCCCGGATCGACTCGGCGCGGGGCCCGATGAAGACGAGCCCCTCCTTTTCGACGGCGTCGGCGAAGTCGGGGTTCTCGGAGAGGAAGCCGTAGCCCGGGTGGACCGCCTCTGCCCCGGAGCGTTTCGCGGCCTCCAGGATCCGGGGGATCGAAAGGTAGGACTCGCGCGCCGGGGCGGGGCCGATGCAGACGGCCGCGTCCGCCTCCACCACGAAGGGGAGCGCGCCGTCCGCCTCCGAGTGCGCGGCTACGCTCCGGAGCCCGAGCACCCGGCAGGTCCGGACCACGCGGAGGGCGATCTCCCCCCGGTTCGCGACGAGGACGGTCCGGACGGCGGCCACGGGGGAGAGCGTACCGCACCCGACCCGAACTGCCCGCGTTCACGGCATCGTCACGGATCCGGGCGGTCCGGGCCGGGTCCGGCGCGCCCGGGCGCGGGTGGCCCCGGTCGAGGACGATGGCGGGCGGCTACCTGCGCCGGGCCGCCACGAACCGCACGCCGGGAAGGCCCCGGAAGTCGGAGTCCTGCGTCCAGAGCGTCGCCGCGTGCTCCCGGGCGGAGGCGAGCATGATGCTGTCGGCGAGAGGGAGGCGGTGGGAGACCCCGAGACGCGCGGAGAGGAGGGCCAGGCCCTCGGAGAGAGGCACGAGCCTCCCCTGGTGCATGAGGGCCGCGGCCTGGAGGGCCGCGTCCTCCCCCCGGTGGATGAGGACGCGCCGGAAGACTTCGTGGACGCTGATCGTCGGGACGAGGAGGCGGGCGGTGTCCTCGAGGGCCGGCGCGAAGAACGCCGCGTTCGGCCCGTCCGCCAGGTACTCGAGCCAGCCCGAGGAGTCGATGACGTTCACGCGCGTTCGGGGTCCCGCGGGACCCGCGTGTCGATGCCGCGGAGGAACCCCCGCATCTCCCGCAGGCGGCGCACGGGGATGAGCTCCAGGCGCCCCTCGTACACGATGGCCTGGAGGATCGCCCCGGCGCGCAGCCCGAGCCGGCGGCGGAGCGCGAGGGGGATGACCACCTGGCACTTGGGGGAGAGCCGGAGCCGGTTGGACGACAGGTGGATCGATCGGCTTGCCTTCATACCGGGAGTCTACCATGCCGGACGGGGCCGGCCGAGAGGTGCGGGGCGAACTAGGGCGCCCAGCCGGGCTTCCGCTTCTCCAGGAAAGCCTTCATCCCCTCCTGCGCCTCGGGGGTCGCGCGGAGTCCGGCGATGAAGGTGGCGGCGCGGGCGTCGCGCTCGGCCGCGGGGAGCGGGGCCCACTCCTCGCGGAGGCTGAGCAGCCTCTTCGCCGCGGCCACGGCGGCGGGTCCGGCCGCGAGGACCTCGGCCACCCGCCGCTCGACGCCCGCGTCGAGCTCCTCCGGCGGGACGACCTCCGTGACGAGGCCGATCCGGCGGGCCTCCTCGGCGGAGAACCGCTCGCCGGTGGGGAACAGCGCCCGGGCGTGCCCGGGCCCGACCTTGCGCAGGACCCACTCGCTGATGACAGCCGGGACGATCCCGATCCGGGCCTCGGTGAAGCCCAGGCGGGCGTCGGAGGCGGCGACCGCGGCGTCCGCCGCGGCCACGAGCCCGGTCCCGCCCCCGAGCGCGGCCCCGTGCACCCGTGCCACGACGTACTTCGGGCACTCCGCCACGGCGCGGAACATGGCGGCCATCGCCTCGGCGTCCCGGCGGTTCTCCTCGAGGGAGGCCGCGGCCATCCGGCGCATCCACTCCACGTCCGCCCCGGCCGAGAAGGACTTCCCTTCCCCGCGGAGGACCACCGCCCGCACCGCCGGGTCGCGGCCGAGGGCGTCGAAGGCCTCGCGGAGCTCTGCCACCACGACCTCGTTGAAGGCGTTGTGGACCTCGGGGCGCGCGAGGACGACGTCGGCACGGGGGCCGCGGGTCTCGACGCGGATGGTCTTCGGCATCGGGTCGGGCCTCCCGCCTACATCCGGAACACCGGCCACCGAGGCGGGCCGCCGGGAACGTTCCCGGCGACCGCCAGCGCGAGCCCCAGCACGTCCCGGGTCTTCGCCGGGTCGATGACCCCGTCGTCCCACAGCCGCGCGCTGCCGTAGTAGGGGCTCCCCTCGCGCTCGTACTTCGCGAGCGTGGGGGCCCGGAACGCGTCCTGCTCCGCGGGGGTCATGGACTCCCCCTTGCGGGCGAGCTGCTCCATCTTCACCTGGAGGAGGACGTTGGCCGCCTGCTCCCCCCCCATCACGGAGATCCGGGCGTTGGGCCAGGTGAACAGGAAGCGCGGGTCGTAGCCCCGTCCGCACATGGCGTAGTTCCCCGCCCCGTAGGAGGCCCCGATCACGACGGTGATCCGCGGCACGGTCGCCGTGGCTACCGCCTGCACCATCTTGGCGCCGTCCTTGGCGATCCCGCCCGCCTCGGCGCGCTTCCCCACCATGAAGCCGGTGATGTTCTGGAGGAACACGAGGGGGACGCCGCGCTGGACGCTCATCTCGACGAAGTGGGTGCCCTTCAGCGCGGACTCGCTGAAGAGGACCCCGTTGTTGGCGAGCACGCCCGCGGGGTAGCCGTGGATCCGGCCGAAGCCGCACACGAGGGTCGGCCCGTACAGCGGCTTGAACTCGTGGAACCGGCTCCCGTCCAGGACGCGGGCCAGGACCTCGCGCACGTCGTAGGGGGTCTTCGCGTCGGTCGGGAGGACCCCGTAGATCGTGGCCGGGTCCACGGCCGGGGGCTCGGGATCGAAGGGCGGCGGGGGCACGGGGTCCCGGTGGAGGTTCTCCAGGGCGTCGCGGGCCAGCGCCAGCGCCTCCTCCTCGTCCGCCGCGTAGTGGTCGGTCACCCCCGAGGTGCGGCAGTGGACGTCGGCGCCCCCGAGCTCCTCCGCCGTGACCACCTCCCCCGTGGCCGCCTTCACCAGCGGCGGGCCCCCGAGGAAGATCGTCCCGTTGCCCTTCACGATGATCGACTCGTCGCTCATGGCCGGGACGTAGGCGCCCCCGGCCGTGCAGGAGCCGAGGACCACGGCGACCTGGGGGATCCCCGCGGCCGAGAGCCGGGCCTGGTTGGCGAAGATCCGGCCGAAGTGCCGCTGGTCGGGGAAGACCTCGTCCTGCCTCGGGAGGAACGCCCCGCCGGAGTCCACCAGGTAGACCGTCGGGAGCCGGTTCTCGAAGGCCACGTCCTGGGCCCGGAGGTGCTTCTTCACGGTGAGCGGGTAGTAGGTCCCCCCCTTCACCGTAGCGTCGTTGGCGACGACCATCACCTCCACCCCGTGGACGCGCCCGATGCCCGTGACGATCCCCGCGGAAGGCACGTGGTCCTCGCCGTAGACCCCGTCCGCCGCGAGCGGCGAGAGTTCCAGGAACGGGGACCCGGGGTCGAGGACGCGGTCCACCCGCTCGCGCGCCGGGAGCTTCCCCCGTTCGCGGTGCTTCCGGACGAGCGACGGGTCGCCGCCGGCGCGGACCTCCGCGAGGCGCCGCTCCAGGTCGTCGCGCAGGGCGACGTGGTGGGCGCGGTTGCGCTCGGACTCCGGCGAGGACGGGTCCGTGCGGCTCTCCAGGACCTCCAAGCGCTCCCTCCGTCCCGCGCGGGCTCCCCGTCGGGGCGGGTTGCGGCGGGCGAGGGATTCTACGTCGGCCCGGTCGCTACTTGATCAGTTCGACCTCGTCGCCGCGGACGAGGCCCTCGTCCCGCGCGAGCGTGAACTCGTCCCCGCCGCGCCACTGGAGGTAGCACCCCGGCAGCCTCGGGTGCATGTACCAGCGTCCGCGGCCGAGGTCGTCCCGGTGGACCCGGAAGACCTCCTCGAGGAAGCCGCTCATCGCGCCGGGCGTGCCCTCGTACGGGACGTCGCGGAGGAGGACGAACTCGTCGGCGACCTTGAGGAACTGGTACGCCTTCCCCTGGAACCCGAACTCGTCCCCGGGCCGGATGACCCTTGCCCCCCGGGGCACGGGGGGAGACGAGGCGCACCCCGCGAAGACGAGCGCGAAGGCCAGGAGCGCGGCCCGTGACACGATCCTCTTGGACACCCGTCACCTCCCGGACGCGACACCGACCTCCGTCCGCCCCATCTTCCGGGGAATGGTTACCACAGGGCGACCCCGCGGCGCGAGTTCGAAAGGCCGCGGGCCGGCGCGCGCCCGGGAACCCGGAGGCCGCGGCGCGGGCCCCGGAGACCGGGAACCCGCACCGCGGCGCATGGGTGCCGCGGCCCGTCGGCCGCGGCGAGAGGTGCGTTGGGTTAGGTCGCGGACCGGGCCTTCATGGGGAGGGTGGCGACCTCCGCCCCACGGAGGAGCGAACGGTCGCGCGTGAGCGCGAAGGAGTCCCCGCCCCGCCACTGGATGTAGGTCCCCGGCAGCGACCGGTGGACGTACCAGCGGCCCTCGCCCAGGTCGTACCGGCTCACCCGGAAGACCTCCTGGACGAAGCCCGTGATCTCGCCCGGCCCGCTGTCGGACCCGACCCGCCGGAGGAGCACGAAGTCCGTGTCCACGACGAGCATCCTGTAGTCCTGGTCTTCGAAGGTGAACTCCCGCCCGGGCCGCGCCTCGGCAGGCCCGGAGCTGCGCGCGGACGCGCACCCGGTGCCCAGCGCGGCCGCCGCGAGGGCGCCCGCGAGGAAGAGGCCCCTGGTCGTCATGCGCATCTTCATCGTCGTCGTCATCTGCGTTCTCCAGTTCCTGCGGCCCCCCTGGCACGCGGGACATAGGATTTTTACCACAGCGGGAGGGCACCGAAGCGGGGGCGATGTCAACTCATGAAGATTTCCCCAACTCCAGTGTGTGCAACGAGTTATACCCATACTGTACCCCGCTTGGTGTGCGGGTACTGGGTGCGGTGCCAGGCACCCTTCCCAGTCGCGCGGGCGGCCCCGCTTCGAGGGCCGGGTACGGGAGAGAGCGAAGACGCAGCCGTTACTTCATCTCCTTCTCGCCGCCCTCGTCCTCCTCGTCGTCCTCGTCGTCCTCGTCCTCTTCCTTGCCCGCCTTGCCCTTCGCGGGGGCCTTCGGCGCCGCGGCCTTCTCCGCCGCGGGCTTCGGGAGATCGACCTTCTTCCCGTTCACCACGATGTCGGTGAACCGGAAGCCGCAGGACATGGGCGAACCGGCGATCGTCATCTTCCACTGGTAGGCGACCTTGAACCCGCCGGTGTCGGCGTAGGAGAAGGTGCTCTCCATGGCGCCGGGCGCCCCGGGCTCCTCCACGCGCATCTTCTCGGCACGGTAGAGTTCCCCCTCCTTCGCCCAGGTGAACTTGATCGACGACTTCCCGTCCGGCCGCCGGGAGGCGGGGTCCCGCTTCGGGGTGACGGTGGCCGACTCCGGGAGGCCGTTCGTCCCGAGGACCATCGCGCTGTGGCTCGTCTCCACCCCCTTCAGGAAGTAGGTGTAGTACAGGACCGAGCGGCCCTCCTCGGTCTTCACCTCGACGTCGTACTCGTCCTCGTCGGAGGGGCGCACCAGGCCGAGCATGGTGCGCACGCTCCCGCGGACGGACTGGGTCATCCCCTCCTTCATCATCCGCATCGGGGAGTTCCGGCCGGCCTCCCCCTCCTTCTCCCCCGCCGGCGCGACGCTGACCTCCGCCGGCGCCTTGAAGGTCACCGAGAAGGCGAGGTCGCCGCCCCCCATGGCGGCCATCTCCTCCATCCCCTCCCCGAAATCCATCTCCATCTTCACCGTGCCGGAGAGGTCCTTCAGCCCGGCGCGGATCGGGGAGTAGACGAGCTTGTCGAACTTCTCGAAAAGGGCCTTCGCCTCGGCGGTGATCTTGTTGACGTGGCGCTCGACCTTCGTCGCCGGCTTCGCCTCGGCCGCGGGCGCGGGCTTCTCCTCCCCGGGCATCGGCGGCGCGGGCTTCGGCGTCGGGGTGTCCTGGGCGAGCGCGAGCGGGACGAAGAGCAGCAGGCCGGCGGAGGCGGCGAACGCGCGGGTGCGCATCATGGCGGGGTCTCCTTCCCGGCCCCGGGCTCCGGGGGCGGACCGTGCATTCTGCCCCTCCCCTCGCACGGGCCACAAGGATTGGCGGGCCCGCGCCCCGGGCCTCTTTGCGGGACCCGCCCCTCCCGGGGCTACCATCGGGGGTTCCCGATTCCGGCGTGCAACGGAGGTCCGACCGTGGCGAAGGGGTGGCGCGTCGAGAGGGACTCCCTCGGCGAGAAGAGGGTCCCCGCGGAGGCGTACTGGGGGGTGCAGACGCAGCGGGCGGTGGAGAACTTCCCGGTCTCCGGGAGGCCCACCCACCGCGCGGTCGTCGTGGCCTTCCTCCAGCAGAAGAAGGCCTCGGCCCGGGCCCTCCTCCGGCTCGCGGCGCTCCCCGAGGACGTCGGCGGGGCGATCGTCCGGGCCGCCGACGAGTGCCTCGCCGGGGGTCTCGCCGACCAGTTCGTCGTGGACCAGTTCCAGGCGGGCGCCGGCACCTCCTTCAACATGAACGTGAACGAGGTCCTCGCGAACCGCGCGCTCGAGCTCCTCGGGGCCGCCCGTGGGGACTACGAGCGGGTCTCCCCCAACGACCACGTCAACAAGGCGCAGTCCACCAACGACACCTTCCCGACGGCTCTCCACGTCTCGACCCTCACGATGCACCGCGCCCTCGACGCGGCGCTGGGGAGGCTGGCGGACGCCTTCCTCGCGAAGGGGAAGGAGTTCGCCCTCCTGGTGAAGAGCGGGCGCACACACCTCCAGGACGCGGTCCCGATCACCCTCGGGCAGGAGTTCACGGGCTACGGGCGCGCGGTGGGCCGCGCGCGGCGCCTCCTCGACGCGGCGGCGCGGGAGCTCGAGGAGATCGCCCTGGGCGGGACCGCCGTCGGGACCGGGATGAACTGCCCCCGCGGCTACCGGGCCCTGGTGGTGGGGCTGCTGGCCGAGCAGACCGGCCTCGCGCTCCGCCCCGCGGAGGACCTCCGGGAGCGCTTCCAGAGCCACCTCCCCGTGGCGAACTACTCGGCGGCGCTCCGCAACTTCGCCATCGACCTCGGCCGGATCTCCAACGACCTCAGGCTCCTCACGAGCGGCCCCCAGACCGGCTTCGGGGAGGTCTGGCTCCCCGCGGTCCAGCCCGGCTCCTCGATCATGCCCGGCAAGGTGAACCCGGTCATGGCCG
>CAZKTF010000028.1:0-21799 GCA_964555565.1 uncultured Planctomycetota bacterium
CTTCGACCCGGGGACCCCCGAGGAGCGGACGCTCCTCGAGGCGGCCCTGGCCGGGGCCGGGCTCGCGGCGCGCCTCGCGGCCGCGGTCCCCCCGGAGGCCTTCTCCTCCCGCTCCCTCGCCCGGATCGCCCGGGCGGCGGCGGAGACCGCCGGGCCGGACGGGACCGCGGACCCCGCGGCCTGCGCTGCGAAACTCGAGGACCGGGTCCTGGCCGACGAGGCGGCGCGGCTGGCCGCCCGCGGGGCCGAGGTGCCCGCGGCGGAGCGTGCGCGCGGCTTCGAGGACTGCCTCTCCCGCATGGCCGTGACGCGGGAGCTCGCGCAGGCGCGCCGCAGGCTGGACGACGCGCACCGCGCCGGCCGGGAGGGCGAGGAGGCGCGGGCGCTCGAGGACGTGCACCGGATCCAGGTGAAGAGGAAGGCGAATCCCAGGGCCGCCCAGGCCAAGAGGTGACCACCTTGCCCAGGAAGAAGAAGCCGGCCGGCACCGCGTCCGAGGGGGTGAAGGCGGCGCCGAAGGGCGCCGCGGCGTCCCCCCGGCCCGCGCGCCCCGCCACGGGCCGCGAGTTCGAGGCCGAGGCGACCGCCGCGGCCGAGCTCCGCGCCCTCGTCGAGGAGGGGAAGCGTCGGGGCTTCGTCACCTACGACGAGCTCAACCGCGTCGTCCCCGAGGACGCCCCGGAGAAGATCGAGGCCCTCATGGCCTCCCTCGAGGAGATGGGCATCGAGGTGGTCGAGGAGGCCGAGCAGGACGCCGCGCGGGAGGGGATGCCCGCCGACTCCAGCGACGAGGTATCGACCACCGCCGCCGAGGAGGAGGCCGAGGCCATCGAGGAGGAGGACGAGGACCCCTTCCGCGAGTCCGGCCCCACCGAGAAGATCGACGACCCCGTCCGGATGTACCTCACCCAGATGGGGGAGATCCCGCTCCTCACCCGGGACCAGGAGATCCGGCTGGCCAAGCAGATCGAGCTCACCCGCAAGCGATTCCGGAAGAAGGTCCTCGAGTCCGGGATCGCCCTCCAGGCCGCCATCACCATCCTCGAGGACGTGAACAAGGGGGAGCTGGCCTTCGACCGGACCCTCAAGATCAACACGAGCACCGACCCGGGAGCCGCCAAGAACGAGCTGAGCAACCGCCTGCCGGAGAACCTGGACACGCTCCGCCGCATGATGGAGCGAAACCGCGAGGACTTCGAGACGCTCTCGCGCAGCCACGAGAAGCCGCGGACCTACGCCTCGCTCGTGCGGCGCATCCGGGACCGGCGGCGCCGCGGGGTGGTCCTCCTCGAGGAGCTCTCCATCCAGACGAAGAAGTTCAAGGAGCTGGTCAAGAAGATGCGGGACTGCCACCAGGAGATGGCGGCCCTCCTCCGGCGGGTCGAGGAGCTGCGCCGGGACCGCACCGTCGAGGCGGGCCAGGAGCGCAAGGACGTGGAGACCCGCCTGAAGGCCAGGATGCTCGAGGCGGCCGAGGACCCGGACCGGCTCGGGTGGCGCGTCGCCCAGGTCGAGGACCGCTTCGCGGGCTACGAGGAGGCCAAGCGGAGGCTCTCCTCCGGGAACCTGCGCCTGGTGGTCTCCATCGCCAAGAAGTACCGCAACCGCGGCCTCACCTTCCTGGACCTCATCCAGGAGGGGAACACCGGCCTGATGAAGGCGGTGGAGAAGTACGAGTACCGGCGCGGCTACAAGTTCTCGACCTACGCGACCTGGTGGATCCGGCAGGCCATCACCCGTTCCATCGCGGACCAGGCCCGCACGATCCGCATCCCGGTCCACATGATCGAGACCATGTCGAAGCTCAGGAACGTCACGAAGGACCTGGTCCAGAAGAAGGGGCGCGAGCCGACCATCGAGGAGATCGCGACGGCGAGCGCCATCTCGGTGGACGAGACCAAGCGGGTGTTCAAGATCGCCAAGCACCCGATCTCGCTCGACCGCCCCATCGGGGACTCGGACGACTCCTACTTCGGGGACTTCATCGAGGACGAGTCGGCGGAGTCGCCGGTCTCGGCCGCGAGCCACGAGATGCTGAAGGACAAGATCGAGAAGGTGCTCCAGACCCTGACCTTCCGGGAGCGGGAGATCATCAAGCTCCGCTACGGGATCGGGGACGGGTACACCTACACGCTGGAAGAGGTGGGCAGGATCTTCAAGGTCACCCGCGAGCGGGTCCGCCAGATCGAGGCGAAGGCGGTGCGCAAGCTCCAACACCCGGTGAGGGCCCGAAAGCTCGAGGGCTTCCTCGAGTCGGCCCGATAGACGCGCGGGGCCCGGCCAGATGGCCGGGCCCCTTTCAGTTTGGGGGACGGACGGACGGGAGGTGACGGTGCCGACTCAGGGTCCGGCGGTCCGGGACTCGATACCGAGGCTGCTCAACCTCATGGTGGTGGACGCGCGGATCCTCGAGATCCGGAAGGAGCGGGAGGAGAAGCCGGCGGCGCTGGCCCGGGAGAGGAAGACGGTGGAGGCGGCGCGGGCGCGGACCGCGGAGGCGGAGGCGCGCCTCAAGGAGGCGCAGAAGGTGGCCGGGAGGCGGGACCTCGACCTCAAGTCGAAGGAGGCCGACATCAAGAAGCTCGATGGGCAGCTCAACGCCGCCACCTCGAACAAGGTCTACAGCGAGCTCCTGCTCTCCATCCGGGCTCACCGGGCGGACGTCGAGAAGATCGAGGAGCAGCTCCTCGGGGCCATGGACGAGACGGAGGCCCTGGAGCAGGCGGTCGAGAAGGCGCGCGTGGAGCAGCGGAAGGAGGAGGCGGTCCTCCGGGCGGCCGAGAAGGAGGTCCACGCGGCGGTCGCCGTGCTGGACGCCCGGCTCGCCGAGGAGGACGCCACCCGCCGGGGGATCGTGGCCGGCGTCGATGCGGACATCCTCGCCGTCTACGAGCGGATCCGCCCGGCGCGCAAGGGGGTCGCCATGGCGGGGGTGGTGGACGGCTACTGCCGCGCCTGCCAGATGGAGATCACCATCCAGGACATCACCCGGGTCATGGGCGGCGAGCGCCTGATCCAGTGCAAGTCCTGCAACCGGATCCTCTACATGGACACCGTGCCGGTGGGAAACCTCCCGGCGCGCGGGGAGGACTGACGCCCCCCGCTACCGGAGCAGCAGCCGTCCCGCGGGGCTCTCCCGGGCGATCGGGTCCGGCGACCAGTCGGGGCGGATCACCACGCGCACGAGCCACACGCCCGCGAGCAGGACGAGCCCCGCGACGGCGAGCGCGAGACCGAGGCGCGCCGCGGCGCGGCGGAGGACGGGACGGCCCGTGGCGGCCTCGAGGATCCCCATGGCCAGGGCCGCGGCGGAGACGAGCGCGAGGGGGAGCACGAGGGGATGGTGCCGCAGCGACGCCGCCACCTCCCCGCAAAGGAGCGCCATCCCCGCCCGGGTCATCCCGCAGCCGGGGCAGGGGGCGCCGGTGATCGCCAGGAACGCGCAGGGCGCGTCCGCGCCGGACCGGGCGAGGGCGTAGAGCGCGACCCCCGCCATCGACCCCGCGGCGACGAGGAGCGGGAACCAGCGGGACCGGGGGGACCAGGGGACGGGCACGGGCGGGATTCTACGCGCCGGGCCGCGGTCCCCGCCGCGCGGTAGGATCCGGCGCCCATGGAGTTCGTCCTGGTCGTCCCGCGCGACCGCCTCTTCGACGGGCGCTACCCGCACGGCTTCGAGCCCTTCGCGGGCGGAGACCGGGAGCGCACGCTGGCGCGCATCCGCGAGCACGGCTTCTTCGTCGAGCGCCGCCACGCGGAGCGCGAGCCGGCCCTCAAGCAGGTCATCCCCTACGCCCTCTTCGAGCGGGAGGGGGGGATCTTCCTCATGCGGCGGCTCGACCGGGGCGGGGAGGCGCGGCTCCACGGGAAGCTCTCCGTGGGCGTGGGGGGGCACGTGAACCCGGTGGACGGGGCGGCCGACGCGCTCGACGCGGGGCTCCGGCGCGAGGTCGAGGAGGAGGTCGAGGTGGACGGGGGCTGGCGGGCGGCGGCCGCCGGCGCCATCAACGACGACTCGACGGCGGTCGGCGCGGTCCACTTCGGGCTCGTCTACCGGGTCCGCCCGGGCGGGGCCGTCCGGGTCCGCGAGAAGGACGCCCTGGAGGGGTCCATGACGCCGCGGGAGGAGGTGCTGCGCCTGCTGCGCGACGAGCGCCCCCGGTTCGAGACCTGGAGCGCGCTGCTTCTGGACCGGCTGGACGAGGTGCTCGGGGCCGTGTAGCACGCCGGTTGAACGGCGGGCGGGGCAAGCCCGGCGCATACCCCCCGAAGACACACGGCGGGCGGCCCAAGGGCCGCCCCTACAACGTCAACACCTTCGGGAAGTCCGTCAGGTTCCGGCAGCCGCGCTCCTGGACGAGGACCATGTCCTCGATCCGGACGCCGCCGACGCCGGAGTAGTAGAGCCCGGGCTCCACGGTGACGACGGAACCCGCGGGGAGGAGGTCGTCCACGGTCCCCACGCGCGGGGCCTCGTGGATGTCGAGGCCCACCCCGTGCCCGGTCCCGTGGAAGAAGCCCTGCATCTTCCCGTCGCGCGGCCCCGTCCGGTACCCCTGGGCCGCGAAGCGCTCCTGGATGGAGCGGTGGATGTCCCTCCCGTTCACGCCCGCCCGGACGGCCCGGATGCCCAGCACCTGGGCCTCGAGGACCGCGGCGTACTGGCGCCGCACGGCCTCGCTCGGCCTCCCCTTCACCACGGTCCGGCTCATGTCGGCGTAGTAGCCGCTGCGCGCGGAGCGCGGGAAGACGTCGAAGACGATGGGGAGGTGGGGGCGGAGCGGCCCGGAGCCGGTGTCGTGGGGGTCCACGGCCCGGTCGCCGCAGGCCACGATCGTGTGCTTGGCGACGCAGGCGTCCTCCATGAGGGCCACGTCGATGGTCCGCTTGAGGTCCTCGGCGGTGAGCGCCCGCCCGCGCTCCAGGATCCGGTTCCCGCGGACCTTCGCCCGGCGGAGCCGCTCGAGGGCCCGGGCGGTGGCGCGCTCCGTGGCCCGCTGGCTCGCGACGATCTCCCGGACCTCGCCCGGGGTCTTGACGACCCGCGCGGGGAAGAAGGGGGACGGGCGGACCCGGACCCGGATCCCCCGCGCGCGGAGCCCGTCCGCCATGCCGGTGGGGAAGGACTCGGGGACGAGGGTCGATCGGACCCCCTTCGCCCGGAGCGCCGTCGCGAGGATGTCCGCCATCCCCGGGCGCCGGGGGTCCTTCGGCCGCGTGACCCTGCGCCAGCGGGTGATGGAGAGGACCTCGTCCACCTCGGCCTGCCCGCGCGCGCGCCCGATCTCGAGGTCGCTCGCGAGCATGAAGGTGCGGCGCCCCGCCCGGAACCACGCGAAGGGGTCCGGCGCGACGAAGCGCGTGGCGTAGTAGATGTCCGCGTCGCTCTCGCTGGCGGCGTAGAGGAGCAGGTTCTCGGGCCTCATCATGCGTTCCTCCGCGGGGACCGGGCCTACCAGGGCTTCTTGGCCACGGCTTCTGTGACGAACTTCCAGAACTCCCCGGCGGTCTCGCGGATGTTCAGGTAGTAGGAGTGCATCTCCACGTAGGCCGGCTCCCAGCCCCGGTGGGCGAGGTGGGGCTCCCCCAGGGCCGCCTGGAACACCATGCAGGCGTCGCGCGCGAGGAGGTACCCCCCCTTCCAGTCCTGGTTCACCTGGAGGATCTCGTTCACCGGGAACATCAGGACCCCCTTCTCCGGATCGACCAGGACCCGATCGGCGCCGGTGCGGAGCTGGATCTTCGCGAAGGAGGACCGGGCGAAGTGGTCCCAGGCGGGCGCCTTCTTGGCGAGGAACTCGAGGAACGCCTGGATCCTCTCCCGCATGTCCTTGTCCCCGATGGCGATCTCGGGCTTGAGCCCCTTCGGGCGCTGCTTCTCCCACCAGGCCGGGACCTTCGAGAGCGCGGCGGGGTCCCAGGCGAACTCCTTCTCCTCCTCGTCGAGGACGATCTGCTCCCCCTCGCCGGCGCGCTTCCCCGGGTCCCCGGGCCGGAACTTCATCGAGGCGAGCCGTGCCTGGGCGTTCTTCTTCCCGATGAGGTCCTGGAGGGTCCAGACGGCGTGCTTGCGGACGTGCTCGTCGCCGACCGTCGAGACCGCGTCGGCGACCTCGCCCCCGAGGGACTTGTCCCCCGAACGCGCGATCGCGCGGCACGCCTCCACGGCGAGGGCCTCCTTCGGCCCCCGGAGGATCTCGAGGAGGCGCGCCTGCGCCGAGCGGTCCTTCTGGGCGGCGGCCACGAGCCCCAGCGCCTCCACGGCGCGCAGGGACGCCTTGAGGTCGTCGCCCGCGGTCCTCTCCCGGAAGGCGGCGAGCGCGGCCTCCGGGCCGGCCCGCCAGGCGGCGTGCACGGCCAGGGTCCGAAGGTGGCGGACGTCGGTCTTGAGGGCCAGGTCCACGAGGAAGGGCACGTCCTCGGGGCGCTTCGCCTTCGCCACGGCGAGGAGCGCGTCCCCGAGAGACTCCGGATCGACCTTCGCGAGCGAGGTCGCGGCCTTCACGCGGGCGGCCGCGTCCCCGGGGGCCTCCACGGTCTTCCGCAGCTCCGCCGGGTCATCGACCGCCCGGGCGGGGGGGGCGGCCGCCAGCGGGGCCCCGGCCCCGAGGGCCAGGAGACCGGCGAGGAGGAGGCGGCGCATGGGACCCGCGATCCTACTTCTTCGTCTTCGCCACTTCCGCCTGGCAGTCCTGCACCCACTTCTCGACGGCCGGCGCGTCGCCCCCGAGCGCGAGGTACTTGGCGTAGGCGTCCAGCGCCTTCTGGTACTGCTTCAGGTACTCCTGGCAGATGATCCCCAGCGCGAGCCGGTAGTCCGGCTCCTCCGCGTCCAGCTCGGCGCACTTCTCGTAGGCGGCCGCGGCCTCCTCCCACTTCTTCATCTGCGACCGACAGCGCGCGAGGCCGCCCCAGGCCGCGACGTCCTTCGGGTCGATCTTCACGGCCGCCTCGTGCGCCGCGGCCCCGGAGTCGTACTTCTTCTGGGCGAAGTAGATCTCCCCGAGGTCGCGCAGGAAGGCGCCGACCTTCGGATCGAGGTCGGCGGCCCGCTTCAGGGAGGCGACGGCCTCCGCGGGGCGCCCCGCCGCGTCCTGGTCGAGCCCCAGCGCGTGCCACCCGCGGGCGTGGTCCGGGTAGGCCTTGAGGAGGGCCTGGAAGGCGTCCGTGGCCTCCTTGACCTTCCCCTGCATGTCGAAGGCGTGCCCGATGCCGAACAGCGCCTCGGCGTTCTTGGGGTCCCGGTCGAGCGCCTTGCGGTACTCCTTGAGGCCGTCGTCGATGAGCCCCTTGGCGAGGAGGATGCCGCCCGCGGCCGAGAACGCGTCCGGGCCGAGGGGGTCGAGGCGGGCCGCCTCGCGGTAGGCGGCCAGCGCCTCGTCGGCCTTCGACGCGGTCTCCGCGACGAAGCCCAGCGCCACCTGGGCGTCGGCCCGCTCGGGGAGGGCCTTCACCACCTTCCGGAGGTCCCGCAGCGCGGGGTCGAGCGCCTCGGGCTTCAGCTCCTTCGATGCGGCCTCGGCCTCGAGGACGACGCGGCGGGCCCGGGTCGTGGAGAGGTGGAGGAGGGCGTCCATGTCCGCGGGGTCGGCGGCCAGGAGGCGCTGGTAGGCGGCCTCCGCCTCGGCGAGGGCGCCTCGCTCGCGGAAGACGGCCGCGGCCAGCCCGAGGACGACCCGGTCCTGGGGGGCCTCGCGGACGAGCGCGTCCGCGGTCGCCTTGGCCTCGTCGAGCTTCCCCTGGCGGAGGAGCGCGTGGGCGAGGCCGACGCGGTGCTCGGTCGCCTTCGGGGCGGCCGCCGCGGCCTTCCGGTAGCAGGCCTCCGCGGCGGGGAACCGGTGCGCCTCGGCGCACTGGCCGCCGGCCCGCCCCGCGGCGTCCGCGTCCCCCTCCCGGAGGGCCAGGGCCGCCAGTGCGGCCGCCTCGGCGTCCCCCCCCTTCCCGCTCCGGGTGAGCACCGCGGCGAGGCCGACCTGGGCCCAGTACGCCTTCGGGTCCGCGGCGAGCCTCTCCCGGAGGACCTTCTCCGCCTCGCCCGGAGGGAGGAGCCGCGAGACGAGGAAGCCGGACTCCGGACCGGGGGACTTCGCCGCCCGCGCCCGGTAGTCGGCCAGGAGGATGGCGGGGGCGATCTCGCCGCGCGAGGCGTCCTGGTAGAGGACGTGGGCCTCGACGTCGTTGGGGTCCACGCCGAGGGCGGCCCGGGCCGCCTCCAGCGCCCCCTTGCGGTCCCCCTTGAGGAGCCGCTCGGCGGCCGCCCGGCGCTGGGCGGCCGCGTCGGCCGCCGGGGCGGCGGAGGCGCCCGAGGCGAGGAGGAGGAGGGCCACCGCGATGGCCGCGGTCCGGGCGGTGAGGCACGGGGGACGCATGGGAAGTTCTCCTTCCGCCGCCCCGTCAACGTCGGCCGCGAGTGGCGCTGCCTGGGCCCCGGGGGAGCCGTCGCGGCCCCGAAGGGACGGCTACCTAGGTGTGGTGCAGCGTGACTCGTCGTTGCGCCGCTCGTCCTCGCGCTCGTGACGCTGGCGGGCCTCTCCCCGCTCCCGCGCCTCGTCCCGGTCGCGCTCGAAGGACTTGCTGCGCCCCACGTCGTAGCGGTCCTCGCGGTCGGCGGTGAACAGCTCGACCTCGAGGAGCTTCAGGGCCTCCTTGCGGTCGGTCGTCGTCATCGAGCCGCGGCCCTTGCCCTTGCCGCCCCGACCTCCGCCCCGCTTCCCGCCGCCCCCGCCGCTGCCCCGCCCCTCGGCGCCCTCGGGGAGGAGCGCCCCCCCGGCGAGCAGCGCGGCCACGGTCAGCACGACGAGACGTCCCAAGCGCATGGCAGAACCTCCAGGTCCGGTATCCATCATAGTACTCCAACCCCCCGCCCCCCCCATGGGTTTCGGGGCGAGGTGCGGTGCAGGCGGGGCCCCGTGCGGGACCACGAAGGGGGTCAGACCCTCTACTCGAACTTGGCGGGGTTCTTCTGGATGTACTCCAGGATCCCCTTGACGGCCTTGCGGCGCCGGTCCTCGGGGTCGTCGGGCCGGTAGCCGAAGTCCCGTCCCGTCAGGGCGGCCACGACCTGGTAGGCGAGGGTCCGCGTCTTGGCGTCCTGGGACTCGAGGAGGTTCACCGCGGCGGGCACGACGGAGGCCTTCCCCGCCTCCTTCAGCGCCGCCGCGGCGTCCGCGCGGAGGGGGTCCGCGACCCCGGCGTCCTCGATCACCTTGAGGAGGCTCAGGGGGCTCCCGCCGCCGTTGCGGAAGGCCTGGATCTTCTCCCGGGCGTCGATGTCCTTGGCGGAGGGCTCCCCTCCCGGGGTCCCCGTCGGCGTCCCCGGCCTCGCGGACACGGGCAGGGACAGGTCGATCCCCGCCCCCTCGGCCCAGTAGGAGTCCACCGGGCCCTTGATGACGAGGCCGGTCACCCAGCACTCGTTCTCGATGACGTAGAAGCCCGGCCGGAGCCCCCTGAGGAGGCGCCACGCCCCCTCGGAGCCTGCGAGCCTGTTCCCGTCGATCTCCATCCAGTCGTCGGTGCCGTCCTTGCCGAGGCGCATCTTGAGCACCTGGCCCTGCTGGAGTTCCGGCCTCGGCTTGCGGTCCACGTAGCGGAAGATGAGGTCCCCGCCGCTCGACTTGTCCCCGGGGAGGAACCGGCAGATCATGTGGGTCTTCGCGCTCCCGGGGTGGTCCTTGTTCTGGAAGAACTGGTCGAAGACCGAGTACATCGTGTAGTCGTCCCCCTCGCGCTTCTCGGTGAGGAACGCCCCGAGGTCGCGCGGGGCCCGGATGCGGAACGTGAACTCCAGCTCCGCCTTCCCCTTGAGGAGCCCCTTCCAGCCGATCCCCCCCGTGCCGTTGAGGTGGATGCCCGCCTCCGTCGTGTCGTGCTCGAACTTCCCGACGAGCCGGAAGGGCTTGAGGGGGGCGAAGTCCTGCCACTCGGCCGGGTCCTTGAAGTCGTAGCGCATCTCCAGCACGCCGTCGTCGTAGGAGAGGACCCTCCCGTGGAGGACCTTGTCGAGGGCCTGCTTCGCCGGCTTCGCGGGCGGCGCCGGCTGCGCCGGCTGCCCGGCCGGCGGCGGCTCCTCGGCCCGCGCGCGCGGGGATGCGAGGAGGAGGGGGGCGAGGAGCATCGCGGCGAGGGGCCTCGGGGCCATCCAGGAACTCTCCCGTCCGCCGGGAACCACGGGGCCCCTAGCGCGACAGCCCGAACCGATCCACGAACCCCCGCACCACGCGGTGGAACTCGTCGTGGCGGTCCACGAAGGGGAAGCCCTTCGTGTCGTCCAGGGTCGCCACGATACCGCTCGGGAAGGCGTCGCGCACTCTCTGCGCGTCCGGGTGGCCCGAGAGGGGGGACGCCCCCGGGAACACGAACAGGGTCGGGGCCTCGATCCGCCGCCGGCGGTCGAGGCGCAGCGGGGGCACCACGGCGAACCCCTGGGGTTCCCGGGCCCGCGACCAGAACCAGTGGCCGAGAAGGTCCGCCCGGTCGAGGAGCCGCTGGGTGAGGAAGACCCTCCCGAGCCAGCGGTCCTCCCGCTCGTCCCGGGCCCCGGGGGCGAGGCCGCGGAGGCTGTCCGCCGCCGCCCGCTCGTCGGGGTCGCGGGACTCCGTCGCGAGGCGCTCCAGCGCCGCGCCGTAGGAGGCGGCGTCGAGCCATCCGTTCACGAGGACGAGCCCGGCCGTGGACTCCGGGTAGGCGAGCGCGTAGAGTTCCGCGATCCAGCAGGCCGGGCCGTCGGCGACGACGAGGACCCGCTTCACGCCCCGGTCCTTCCGGAGCGCCTCCAGGGCCCGCGCGAGCCGGTCCGCCGGGTAGACGCCGATCTCCCCCCCGTAGCCCGAGAGCCCGGTGAGTTCCCGGAGGGTGGGCAGCCGGACGTAGGAGACGGCGAAGAGGTCCTCGAGCGCGTCCAGGTGGGGGCGCCAGAGGTCGTGGGTCCAGCCGAAGGGGGCGAGGACGAAGACCGCGGGGCGGCCGGGGGCCCCGGGGCCGCGCCGCGCGGCCACGGTCACGACGTCGAGGGGGACCCCCTCCAGGTCCTTGCGGTCCGGGCTCTCCTCCATCCGCCGGAACTCCGGGTCCTCCCGGTGGGCCTTCCACCAGTTCTGCCAGTCCTCGAGGTCGGGCCCGGGGTCGTTCCGGGCGAGGCCCCGGAGCGCGTCGAGGACCCACACCCGCACCCGCGGCTCGGTCTCGCGGCCGAGCGCCCTGAGCAGCGCCTCCACCCCCTCGCGCGTGGGGACCCGCCCGATCCCCCGAGCCGCGTCGCGGCGCACCGGCCAGGCGCGGTCCTCGAGCGCCCCGGCGAGCGCCTCCCCGTCCCCGCGCACCGGGGCCAGCGAGAGCGCGTAGGCGATCCCCCCGCGCACCGCCGACTCCTCGTGGCGGAGGAGGTCGAGCCGGAGCTGCGCGCGCAGCGGCCCGTCGGTCACGCGCGCGGCCACCTCGGCGGCGGCGCCGCGCACGAGCCAGTGGGGGACGCGGAACCCGTCGTAGAGCCGGGGTAGCGAGTCCGCCGAGGTCGGGTCGAGGAGGCGGAACGCGGCGGCCTTCCGCTCCGGCTCCGGCCGGCGGAACTGCTTCTCGAACTCCTTCGCGATCCCGTCCGCCCCGTCCTGGGCGGCGGCGGGGGAGGCGAGGAGGAGGGCGAGGAGGAGGGCCCGGACGCGCACGGGCCGATCCTACCCGCGTTCCGTGCCGGCGGGGGCCCCCCGCTGTTCCGTGTGGGCGCCCCGGGTGAGGCGCGGAAAAGGCTTTCACCACGGAGGACACGGAGGGCACCGAGGACACGGAGAACACCCCGGACGACGACGAGGAGAAGGGGGAACGCCCGTGGCGGGGATCCCGCGCTCGAGAGCCGTTGCCTCCCCCCTTTCCCCTGCCGTTCTCCGTGCCCTCCGTGTTCTCCGTGCCCTCCGTGGTAGAAGCCTTCCGCCCACAGGACAATCGCCTCCGCGGAGGACCGGCTCCCCCGGCGCCTCCGGAAAACCCGCGCCCCCCCGCGCCGGGGCGCGTTCCAATTCCCCCGTGGGCCTCCACGTCGTCGATCACCCGCTGCTGGCCGAGGCGCTGGCGGTCCTGCGCGACCGGGACACGGGGGCGGCCGCCTTCCGCGCCGCCGCGCACGCCGCCGCGGCCCTCCTGTTCCACGAGGCGGCCCGCGACCTCCCCTCCGACGCGGGGACGGTCCAGACCCCGCTCGGGCGCGCGGCGGTGCGCCGCGTCCGCGCCCGCGAGGTCACGCTCGTCCCGGTGCTCCGCGCGGGGCTGGGGATGCTCGCGGGCGTCCTCCCCCTCGTCCCCGGGGCGCGGGTCGTCCACCTCGGGATCCGCCGGGACGAGAAGACGCTGGAGCCGCAGGAGTACTACCGGAACCTCCCGGCCTCCGTGGCGGGCTCGCTCGCCTTCGTCCTCGACCCGATGCTCGCCACGGGCGGGACCACCGTGCGCGCCCTCGAGGTGCTGCGCGACGCCGGCGCGCGGGAGGCGCGCGTCCTCGCCGTCATCGCCGCCCCCGAGGGGGTCCGGACCGTGCGCTCCGCCTTCAGCGAGGCCGAGATCTTCGTGGCCGCAGTGGACGAGCGCCTCGACGAGCGCGGCTACATCGTCCCCGGCCTCGGCGACGCCGGCGACCGCCTCTTCGCGACGGAGGCGTGACGAGGGCAGGGCTGCGGGGCCTGGATCTCGCTCAAGATTCCGCTTGACTCCGCCGAGGGGGGGGGCGCTACCCTCCAAGCGGGTTGAGTATCGTGGTCACCTCCAATCGCCGCGCAAGGGAGCGCGGGGTGGGTCGAGGCCGGTTGGGTCGGGGCGCGGCAGCGCTCATGGGGAGGAGGAGCAGATGGCCGGTGAGACGATCGTGTTCTTCTCGAAGTACACCTCGCTGGCGGGGGGCTTCACCTACGAGAGCGACTTCTACGACGTCACGGGCTGGAAGCAGATCAACGCCGAGGTCCTCCTCGCCGGATCCTCGGGGACCGGGACGGCGACGGCGCAACTGTTCGACAGCAGCGACGCACAGGTATGGACGGCCATCGGCACCGCGAGCAACCTGAGCAGCACCGTGGCGCCGATCTCCAAGTCGTATCCGGCGAGGTTCATCAAGCTCGTGATCGTGGTCCCTTCCTCGATGACGATCGCAACGCTCTGGGCGAAGGCGGTGGCGAGGGACGCCTAGCGCGGCAGGGGCGTCGCCCGGCGCTAGAATGCGGGGGCGTCCCCAGGAGGCGCCATGGAAGGCCGCGCGTTCGAGCCCTTTCCCCGGCAGGTGCTGGTAGGCAAGGCTACCGGGGTGGCGACCTACTACTCCGAGGTCTTCGACGTACGGCCGTGGAAGACCCTGGCGTGGTGGTTCGAGGTCTACGCCAGCCTGCCGGCCGTGGTGACCGGCCCGGTCAGGGCCTACCTGCAGACGACGAACCAGCTCGGGTCCCACGGCTGGAGGGAGCTCATTCCGGGGGGCGAGGCGCCGACGATCGGGACTCCTGCAGAGGGAGTCGTCAGCGAGATCGGAGCCCTCCTGCGGGTACAAGCGGATGTCGCTCAGGGGGAGACGGCGTGTCTCGCATTCAGAGTCGTTGGAAGAACGACATGACTCCCGCCCCGGCACCTTCCTCGGCGCTCAGCCATTCCGGTCCCCGTGTCGGGACCTGGAGTAGCCTCATCCTGTGGTGCCCGCCCGGAGGCATGACTTGCGAGGCAAATCGATGAGCCCTTGCGGGTGTGGGCATTCCCAGACGCACGGAAACGCAAGAGGCGGTACGGGTCCGTGCGGTTGCACGAGGAGGTCCCATCCCGGCGCGACACTAGGCGCTGGAATCGCACCCGGATGGGGGAAAGCGCCATCGCTGCTCCCCTCGAGCGGTTCTCTGGGGCCGTCTCCGGCCTCGGGAACCTCGTCCGCGTCCGAATCGACATCATCGCCTCGGAAATCTCGTCGGTGGCGTGCAGGATTGTGACAAGACCCCTGTAACCGCCAGGTTCCGTTGGGAGAACGTCATGGGCAGAATTGCAGATGATGGCGGGAACAAGGAGACTCATGAGTTGTCACTCCTAGGTCCAGTCGGCGGTGGCTCCGAGATGAAGCCGGTCACCTGCTCATGCTCTAAGGCACCAGGGGGCTCCACACTTCTCAGTCCACCGATGAAACCCGTGAACGCAGGCACACTTGATCCTGCCAACGCGCCCCAGCAGCAGGCAGCCGAAGGCGACCGTGAGGAGACCCTTGCGGACATACTAAGCACTGTATCCCACAGGGAGGACTCATATATTACAGAGCGCAGCCAGGACATCAAGAAACTCCTCGAGTCGGTTGTTAACTCTCTCGGGACAACCGGCACCCCGTCAGCCACTAGCTCCGGTGATATCAAGACTGCTACTAAGCACTGGCACAATCACGCACTTGGCCATGTATTTCGAAAGGGGGGTGCCCCCGTGAAGTGCTGGCCCGAGGCCGGACCCATGGGGGATGGGCCAAATATTGGGTGGGAGACCTATTTGAAGTACATCGCGCCAAAATCACGGAAGGGCGCAAGTTACTCAAGTGATGTTTATGTGCGTTTAAGGGTGCTGGCAGTTATTGTATGGTACCTGCCGAAGAATAAGCAGCGCCGAATCGAATTGACGTATGCGATGGAGTACTGGAAGGTGGACTCCTCAGGAGAATCCAAGGACGACCCACATAGTGCGAATAGGAATTTCAGTCTGGCGTGTCAGTGTGCCGCCTTGGACGTTGGCTTCCTCGATCTCGTTCGACTTCCGGGCAATACGACTGAAACGCCGAAAGAGGCCGAGGTAGTCCAGATTGTCTTCGAGGGCGGTAAGAACTCGGCGCAAAAGAGAACGAGGTCCGTTGGACAAGTTGATGTACTGAATCCTAAGGGACAGTACAGGTGCAAGTACTACATAGATCACTGTGGGATGATCTGGGATCCTAGCATCGTTCCCGCTACCCCTTCCATGGACGCGGATGAATACACGATTCTGACAGCGCACTCTAGGGGGACTTCGACGCCTCCGTCAGGCGGGGTGGCGCGATCTGAGGTGTCCTCAAACGCGATAGCACCACCGTCAGCTCTAGTCAGCAGCAACCTGGTGCTCCCAGCGACCGAGATGACTCTGCCACTAAGGATGGTGACCTCCGAGGAGTTGCTCTTTAGGGACTTTTATCGATGAGCGCATGCGCCAGGATTGGGCTGCTGGCCATCGCGATCGCCGATATTGCTGCATGTGGCAGCAACGGCAGTACAGCCGTCCACGAAGGCCCGACTCCGGTCCGAAGGGGAGGGGAGAAGGGCCAACATGTAACTAAGAGTGTCATGCCCTCGTCAGATGGGCGAGCAATGGTTGCTATCGGCGGTCGGCTAGCGATGGATGAATGTGAGGTTACCGTTGAGGCATTTAGGAAGTTCTGCGAGAGGACTGAGCGGCCATTCCCCGCGCAACCGGAATGGAGCACACCAAGGCACCCGGTCGTAGGCGTAACGTGGGTCGAGGCATGTCAATACGCACGCTGGGCTGGTAAGAGATTGCCTACAATTGTGGAGTGGCGAGGCGCAATGCTCGGTAAGCGGTCTTCTAGGGACGCAGAGGTTATGGTCGCAAGGGCCAAGGAGGCTGGTTCTGTGATCGTGCGCCTTGGTGAAATGGGAACCGTCGCATTGCGGCAGTGTGGAGCAACGACTGAGGATCGGTCCGCCTACGGGTGTCTGGACATGTTTGGCAATGCCTTGGAATGGTGTAGTGACGAAGGTTTCGGATTCGCGAGCGATGGCAATGACTCGAGCTGCCGAATGCTGGGTGGCTGGATTGAGTGGGACGATAGGAAGTACGACCTGCCGCTGTATTCCGGGGATATGCTGTCAGCGGATTCTGAACGGCGTGACCCGCAGATTGGCTTCCGTTGCGTGGCAGAGAGTGACAAGTAGCGTCCTGACGCAGAAGTCTGGTACATGTTCCTCGACGGCTTTTCTGCAAGCGGAGATCCCCCAAGTTCTCCCGAATGGCGACTGTCGGGCTCCCCCGCCCCGCAGTTTCGTTGGACACGCGATTGGGGGAAGCTCCGCCGATGACAGGAGGTGTCCATGGGCTGGAGAGAGATGGCGCCGGTGTACTCGGATCGAAGCGGCGGGACGCTGAAGGGAAGAGGCCGAAGTGCCGTGGCGGGCCTGGTCGGCCAGCGTCCGATAGGTGACGGGCGCCGGGCGGGCGTCGTATCATCCCCGGGTGCCCCCCGCACTCGACCCCGACCCGGCCCGCGACCTCGACGCCCTCGCCGCGGCGATCCGACCGCTCGGGAGCGCGGGGGTGGCGTTCTCCGGCGGGGCGGACAGCTCCCTCGTGCTCCGGGCCTGCCGGGACGTCCTCGGGGCCGGACGGGTCCTCGCGGTGACGGGGCGCTCGGAGAGCCTCAAGCCCGCGGAGCTGGAGCGCGCCGCGGCCCTGGCCCGCGACCTCGGGGTGCGGCACGAGGTGGTGGACACGCTCGAACTCTCCAACCCGGGCTACGTGCGCAACGCCCCGGACCGCTGCTGGCACTGCAAGACGGAACTGTACGCGCGGGTGGGGGAGGTGGCGCGGCGCGAGGGGCTCGCGGCGGTCGTGGACGGCCTCAACGCCGACGACCGCCTGGAGGAGCGCCCCGGCGCCCGGGCCGCCGCCGAGGCGGGGGTGCGCTCTCCGCTGCGGGAGGCGGGGCTCGGGAAGGCCGCCGTCCGCGCGCTGTCTCGCGGGCTCGGGCTCCCGACCTGGGACAAGCCCGCGGAGCCCTGCCTCTCCTCCCGGATCCCCTTCGGGACGGAGGTGACGCCGGAGCGGCTCGCTCGCGTGCGCGCCGCCGAGGAGGCGCTGGCCGCCCTCGGCTTCCCGATCCACCGGGTGCGGCACCACGGGGACGTGGCCCGCGTGGAACTGCCCGTGGACGACCTTCCGCGCGCGCTCCACCCCGAGGTCCGCGCCGCGCTCGTCGCCGGGCTCAAGGCCGCCGGCTACGCCTTCGTCGCCCTCGACCTGGAGGGCTTCCGCAGCGGGAGCGCCCACGAGGCGCTCCGCCCGCCCGCGCGGTAGGGAGGGGCCCCGTGGCCACGGTCCGGATCCGCCGCGGCCGGGCCAAGCCGCTGTGGGCCGGGCACCCCTGGGTCTACGCCGCCTCCGTCGAGAGCGTGGAGGGGACCCCCGCCGACGGCGAGGTCGTGGAGGTCCGCGACTCCGAGGGGCGGTTCGTCGGGCGCGGCTTCTGGAACTCCCGCTCGCTGCTGCGCGTGCGCGTCCTCACGACGCGCGAGGACGCGCCGCCCCTCCCGGAACTCGTGGCGGAGAGGGTGCGGGCGGCCGTGGCGCTCCGGGAGGCCGCCGGGGTCCCCGCAGGCACCGAGGCCTGGCGCGTGGTCCACGCCGAGGGGGACGGCCTCCCGGGGGTCGTCGTGGACCGCTTCGGGGAGTTCCTCGTGGTGCAGGTCTCGGTGCTGGGCGCGGAGGCGCTGCTCGCGCCCCTGGTCGATGCGCTCGCGGCGGCGTTGCGGCCGCGGGGGATCTGGCTCCGCGGCGGTGCGCGGCACGCGGCCGCGGAAGGGGTGGCGGCGGGGGACCGGGTCCTTCGGGGCGAGGAGCCGCCGGAGACGGTGTGGGTCCGGGAGCACGGGGTCCACTTCGGCGTGGACCTCCGCGCGGGCGCCAAGACCGGCCACTTCGTCGATCAGCGGGAGAACCGGGTCCGGTTCGCGGCGATGTGCCGCGGCCGGCGCGTCCTCGACGCCTTCTCCTCGACGGGGGGGTTCGGCCTCGCGGCGCTCGTCCTCGGCGGCGCGGAGAGGGTCGTCGCGCTCGACTCCTCGGCCCCGGCGCTCGCGCGCCTGCGGGAGAACGCCGAACGCAACGGGGTCGCCGCCCGCGTGGAGGTCCTCTGCGAGGACGCCTTCCTCGCGCTCCGGCGCCTGGAGGGGGCGCGGGAGCGGTTCGGGGCGGTCTCCCTCGACCCGCCGCGGTTCGCCGAGGGGAGGACGCGCGTGGAGGGGGCGCTCCGCGGCTTCAAGGAGCTCCACCTCCGCGCGCTCCTCCTCCTCGAGGAGGGCGGGGTGCTGGCGACCTCCTGCTGCTCCGGCGCCGTGCCCGAGGAGGCCTTCGAGGACACGCTCCGGGAGGCGGCGCGGACCGCGCGGCGCCGCGTCCAGGTCCTCCACCGCGGCGGCCAGGGCCCCGACCACCCCTGGAGCGTCGTCGCGCCGGAGGGGCGGTACCTGAAGTTCCTGCTCTGCCGGGTCGGCGCGATGTGAATGCGCGTCAGCGCGCGAAGATCGAGAGATACCCCACGGGGACCTCGAGCATGAGGAGGCTGAGCGCGGTCGTGTAGACGGGGCCCAGGTCCGCGACGCCGTCGTGCCCGGTCCAGGCCCCGGTGCCGTCCTGCTGGTTCAGGAGGTCGCGGCGCATGGGGACCCAGAACCGTTCCCAGCGTGCCCCCTCGTCGTAGCGGTGGAACGCCTGGGTGGCGTAGAACGCGGCGTAGTGGAAGTAGGGGGTCCGCCCCCGGCGGGGGAAGGGCTGCCTCTCGAGGTAGCGGATCCCGCGGTCGATGGCGACCTTCCGATCGACCTCGCCGAGGCCGAAGAGCGAGACCACCCCGGCGGCGGTGAGGGCGTAGGTCGCGGACCCGAACCCCTCCTCGGAGACGCGGTACTTCACGCCCCCTCCCTCGGGGTCCTGGGACCTCCGCATGTACTCGCGCGCGTACTGGATCCTGGCGAGGGTCACCCGGAACCCCCGGTTGCTCGCTGCCTGGAGCGCCTGCACCTGGCAGACGGTGATGGACCCCTCGTGCTCCGGGCCGCCGCGGTTCGCGGGCATGTAGCCCCAGCCTCCGCTGTTCGACTGGGAGCGCTCGATGAGGTCCACGGCGGCCTGCACCCCGAGCTTCAGGCGCTCCGCGCGGGCCCGCTCGGCCTGGGCGCGACGGCCCCCGGGCTCCGCCTTGAGGCCGCTCGCGCCCGCCGTCCCGCAGGCCTCGGCTAGGGCCAGCGTGGCGAAGCCGTGCCCGTGCATCCGCGAGAGGCCGTCCCCGGTGAAGGAGACGTACCCGCGCGCGTCGGACCCCGCGGCGGCGGCGGGACCGGGCGGTTCCTGCGCGCGGAGGAGCCAGTCCACGGCCCTCTCCACCTTGTCGTGGTAGGGGCCGCGCTGGAGCCCGTGCCCCGCGCCGAGGAAGGCGAGCGTCGCCAGCGCGGTGACGGCGGTCTTCCCGTCGGAGGAGCCGCCGCCCTCCCGCCCGCGGCCGCCGCCCATGGCGGACGGCGTGCAGGGGAAGGAGCCGTCGTCCTCGGCCAGCGCCGCGAGGCGATCGAGCCCGCGGCCGATGGCGCGCAGGTGTTCCGGGGTGAGGTCCGAACCCGCCCCGCTGCCGGGGCGGGGAGGGAGGTCCTCGCCCGCGGCGCCGGAAGCGGGCCGGGCGGGGGCGGGGAGCGCCAGCAGCGCAGCGAGCGCCGCCGCCAGGGCCCCCCGCATCGTTCTTCCTCGCGCGCCTAGCGCCCTTCCCCGTGCTCGCCGCCGCCGGGCCCCGCGCCCGGCTCGTCCTCGGTGGGGAGGTGGAACCGCTCTGCCAGCTTCTTCCAGAGGTCCCGCAGGCGGCCCTGCCGATGGGCGAGCCGCTCGGCCGACCCCCGGTGCTCCTCCCGGAACCCGCCCGAAGAGGTCTCCCGGAGGAGGGACTCGAGGGAGTCGTTCAGCGCCTCCTGCATCCGCTTGAGCATCCGCAGCTCGGCGGCCGGGGGGACCAGCGGCCGCTTGCCCTGCCCGCCCCCGGGGGGCCGTTGACCCTGCCCGCCGCCCCCGGCCTCGGCCGACCGCTCCTCGCGCTCCTTCTTGAGGGCCGCGGCCAGCTCCTCCATCCGCCGCACGATCTCCGCGCCGAGGTCCTGCGCCTCGCCGCCCGTGTTCTGCCCTCCCAGCATCCCCGCGAGCCGATCCATGTCGTCGGCGACCGAGCCCATGAGGAAGCCGTAGACCGGGGAACCCTCGTCCTCGATCGACTTCGCGACGAACTTCGACTTCTCCGCGAGGTCCGCCTGCCTGTCGCGCTGATCGCGGAGCATGGCCCCCTGGAAGCGGGTGAGCGTGCGCGATTCGCCGGCGCGGCTGCGGTCCACGTCCCGGACCGCCGCGTTGACGGCCCGCTGCTTCTCGAGCATCGCCTCCAGCTCCTTCCCGATCCGGAACAGCAGCTCCTCCTGCCGGATCTGCTGGTAGCGCTGCTCCTCGCGCGCGTACTCGTCCTCGAGCTCCTGGAGCTTCCGCTCGGCCCGCTTCTCGGCCTCGACGGCCTCGTCCCCCTCGCCCGCGTCCATGTTCTCCGAGGCGGAGTCCATCGCCCCGGCGGCCTCCCCGGCCGTGCCGGCGTCGGCTCCGCTGCCGTCCTTCTTCAGGTCGTCGGCGAACTCCCGGGTCTTCTTCGCCAGGTCCTTCTGCTCGTCCGAGGGCCGCCGCAGCGCCTCCCGCTGCCGCGCCTTCGCGGCCGGGTCCCGGAGCTTCTCGCGCGCCTCGCGGAGCGCCCGCGCCGCCGCCTGCCTCTCGGCCGATCCGCGGTCGCCGCCCTCCTCCCCGGTCTTGCCCGCGGCGGTCTCCGTCCCGGCGGCCGCGCCGTCGGCGGGGCCCGCCGCCTTCCCGAGGGGGGTGTCGCCCGCGGGGTCCTTCTTCCTCAGGCGCTCGGCGAGTTCGCGGAGCCTCGCGGCCTCCTTCTTCTGCCGGTCGGCCAGCTCGCGGAGCTCCTCCTCGGCCTTCGCCTCGCTCGCCTTCGCCGCCTCGGCCCCGGCCTTCGCGGCGCGGCCCAGCGCGGCGGCCGCCTCCTTCGCGTCCTTCGAGGCCCCGGCGGGGTTCCCCGCCCGGGCCCCCGAGGAGGCCCGGCCCATGGACTCGCCGGCGGCCTTGAGGGCCTCGTCCCGCGACTGGCCCGCCTCCCCCTCGGCGCCGGCCCCGGGCTTCGATCGCGCGATCTCCGCCCGGTCCTTGAGCACGTCCTGGCGGCGGGCCAGCTCCTGGCTCCGTTCCTTCGGGGAGACGGCCCGGGCGAGGGCCTCCTCGGCCTGCCGGAGCATCCCGGCCGCGTCCCGGGCCGCCGTCGCCGCGGCGGCCGGCGCGTCCCCCTTCCGTGCCTCCTGCGAGGCGCGGGAGGACTGTTCCGCGGCGTCCCGCGCGTGGGCCGCGGCCTCGGCGGCGGAAGCGCCCGCGGCGGAGGACTCCTTCCCGGCGGCCTTCTCCAGCGCGGCAGCCTCCTTCGCGGCGTCGGTCCCCAGGTTGGCGGCGGCGGCCGCGGTGTCCCCGTCCCCCTCCGCCGCCTTCGCCGCGGGACCCTCGATCGCCTTGCGGGCCCGGGCGATCTCCTCCAGGGCGCGGCCCGCCTCCTTCTCGGCGCCCTTCCCGTCACCCCCGCGCATCTTCCCGGCGGACTCCCCGGAGGCCGCGGCGGCGTCCCCGAGGGCCTTGCCCGCCTCCTCCGCGCCCCGGGCCTCGCCCAGCGCGCCGGCGAGCCGCCTCGCCCCGTCCGCCACCTTCTCGGAGCGCTCCGCGGCGGCCGAGGCCCGGCGCCCCGAGGGCGATCCCTCGATGGCCGCCAGCGCCGCCTTCGCCGCTTCCGCGGCTTCGGCGGCCAGGGCCTTCCCCTTCGCGGGGTCGGTCTCCGAGGCGGCGCGGGCGAGCGCCTCCGTCGCCCTGGCGAGGGCGTCCTTCGCGTCGGCCGCGGCCTTCGCGTCCGCCTTCCCCGCCTCCGCGGTCCCGGCGGCCGCCTCGGCGCCGCGGACCGCCGCGGACGCCGCCTCGAGGTCCC
>CAZKTF010000029.1:0-21625 GCA_964555565.1 uncultured Planctomycetota bacterium
GGCCCCTCCTCGAACCGGAGCCTGAGGCCCCCGATCTCCACCACGTCTCCGTGGAGGAGGGCCTGCTGGTTCACGAAGATCCCGTTCACGCGCGTCCCGACCGCGGTCTCCAGGTCCACGACCCGCCAGCCGGGCCCCGCGCGGCGGACCTCGATGTGCTCGCGCGCCACCTTCGGGTCCCGGACGACGAGCGCGCAGCCCGGGCCGGTCCCGACCCGTGCGGCGTCCCCGGTGAGGTCGAGCGTGAGGTCCCCCTCCTCGCGGAGGAGGACGAGACGCGCGGGCACCCGCTACCTCCCCCCGGGGTCGTTTCCGTCCTCGCCGTCCCCGCGCCCCCCGGCGCGGTCCCAGCGGTCCGGCCCGCCGGCGTCGGCCCCCGCCCCCGCGTCCTCGAGCGGGATCCCGAAGTTCTGCGTCCAGTGGCCCCCGCTCCGGCCGCTCCCCTGGTCCTTCCAGTGCGCGTTCAGGATGTTCCGGTGGTGCCCGGACGAGTGGAGCCACCCGGCGTGGGCCCCCTCGGGGTCGCCCTTCCCCAGGAGGATGTTCTCGCTGCACGCGAGCGGCTCGTACCCCGCGAGGCGGATCCGATCGTCGGGGGCGCGCTTGCGCGGATCGACGGGGTTGAAGTGGTCGAACCACCCGCCCTTCACCATGTCCTCGCAGTGGCCCCGTGCGGACATCACCAGGCGGTCCTCCAGGCGGAGCGCCCGCCGCCCCATCATGATCCGGTACAGGTTGGTGACCTCGACCTGCCTCCGCTCCTCCGTCGTGGCCGCGGAGGCCTTCTTCTGGTTCTCCCGGAGGACCCCGGCGTCCGTCTCGTGGTCGGCCAGGTCCTCGGGGCTCGTGAAGTAGTTCTGCACGTTGAGGTCCCGGTCGAAGTAGCGGCGCAGCACCTCCAGCTCGAGGTCCCGCGGGGTCGGCTCCGCGCCCAGGTCGCGCAGCTCCTTCACCGCCGCGTCCAGGTCCTTCAGCACCTGGACGGCCTGGCCCTCCGCCTTCGTGCGGAAGGCCACCTTCGACTCCCAGACCTCGCGGACCGCCTCCACGAGGTGGTCCACCTCCCGCTGGACGGGCTCGTACTCCTTCATCCGATCGCGGTAGGGGTAGAAGTACTTCTTCTCGTCGAAGATGAGGTCCAGGGCCGCGGCCCTCCGCCGGTCCATTTCCGCGCGGAGCGAGGCGATCTTCTCGACGCCCTTGACGAGGGAGGTCTCGCGCAGCCGCTTGAGGAGCCCGTCCTCGCGGCGCTGGAGCTCGGTGATCTTCTCCGCGTTGCGGCGCCGGTTCGCCTCCGCCCGGCTGACGACCTCGCCGCGGTCCGCGAGGAAGCCCCCCTCGGGGACCGGGACCCCCTCGCGCGCGGCGTAGAGCGCCTCCGCCTCGGCGTGCGCGCCGGGGTCCGCGAGCGCCGCCACCACCGCCGCCGTCGCCTCCTTCCGGAGCCCCTGGTCGTAGGCGAAGGCGGCCAGCGTCAGCCGGTCCCCCGGGGTCCGGACGACCCGCAGGAGGAGGGTGTGCACCTCGGCCGCCGGCAGCGTCCCCGGGGCCGCCGCACGGGCCGGTTCCTTCGCGAAGGAGTCGCGGAGCGAGGAGAGGAGCGCGGCCACCCGGCGGAGCGACGCCGTGCGGGACTCCAGCTCCGCCCGCATCTCGGGGGGCGTCGCCGCGTCGGCGGTCGCCGCCTCGTACCGGCGCGCCGCCTCGTCGTAGTCGCGCAGCGCCACGAACTGCTCCGCCTCCCGGGCGCGGAGGTAGACCGCGCGGCGGCGCGCGTAGCCCTCGTCGGAGGGACCGGGAACGCCCGCGCCGGCGGCCGCCCCCTTCCCGGGCGCCGCGGGCGTGGCCCCCGCGGGCGCGCCCCCCCTCTCGATGCGGGCCCGGACCCTGCGGCCCCCGGAGGTCCCCTCCAGCGCCGGGGCGGCCTCGCGCAGCACCCCGTCGGCCTCGGCGGCCTTGCCCTGCTGTTCCAGGCCGGCGGCCCTGCCGAGGGCCTCGGCGGCCTTCCCGGCGGCGGCGTCCTCCACGCGGCGGATCTCGGTCCTGAGGTCCGTCTCCTGCGCCCGGTCCGCGGGGGGACAGGCGGTGGCGTGCGCGTCCCAGAGGGACAGGGCGCGGCCGTACTCCCCCGCCTCCATCGCGGCGTCCGCCTCGCGCTTGCGCCTCGCGAAGAGGACGCGCGGGTCCTCGGCGGGCCCCGCGGAGGGGGCGGTCCCGCCCGTGCGGCGGCGGATCGCGGCGAGCGTGGCGGGCTCCCCGGCCCAGCGCCGCACGAGGCGGTCCGTGCGCCAGCGCAACTCGTCGGGGGCGAGGCCCGGGGCCTGGGCCTGGAGCTCGTCCCACTCGACGACGGCCGCCTCCGCCGCGGCCCGCGCGGCGCGGATCTCCTCCAGGCGCGCGCGCGCCGTCGGCGCGTCGGGGGACGCCTCGTTCTCGCGGAGGAAGGCCGCGAAGGCGGCCTCGGCCCTCGCCGGACCGGTCTCGGCCGCGGCGAGGAGGTAGCGGCGGTGGACCACGCCGTCGAGCGCGGTGCGGACCTCCTTCTCGCGCCCCTCCGCCTGGGCCACGACGATGGAGTCGGTGATCGCGGCCGCGGCGACCGCGGCCACGAGCACCCCGATCCACGCCAACCCGGCGGACTCCCGCGGGCGGGGCGGGCGCGGGGTGCGCGGCGCCTGGGGGCCGTCCCCCTCGAAGCGGACCTCGACCTCCCCCACCTCGATGACGTCGCCGGGGGCGAGGAGGGCCTGCGCCACGGCGTAGCCGTTCAGGGCGGTCCCGTTGCTCGACTCCAGGTCCACGAGGCGCCAGCCGCGATCCGTGGGCTCCACGCGGAAGTGCTTGCGGGAGGCGCGGACCTCGTCGAGCTGGAGGTCGCACTCGACGGAGCGCCCGACGACGAACGGCCGGTCGCCGAGGGCGTGGCGCGTCTCCGTCCCTCCGGCGGAGACGACGAGGGCGGGCATCGGTGCGGCCCTCCGGGGAAAAGGGGACCCCGGATTCTAGCCCCGGCGGCCGCCCCCGCCAGCGAATCGCGGACGAGCCACCGCCGTTGTAGGGGCGACCCTTGGGTCGCCCGCCGTTCACTGGTCCCGCCTTCGCCAACGGCGGGCGGGGTAAACCCCGCCCGTACAGAGGCACCGGCAACGGCGGGCGGAACAAGGGGTTCTTACCGCAGCACGACGCGTGCGGGAGCGTCCGCCCCGTCCACGACGAGCACCTCCGCCTCCCCGGAGCCCGCGCCCGCGGTATCGACGGAGACGACGACCCTCCCCGCGGCGACCCCCGCGCACCGGAGGGTCCCGTCCGGACCCGTCGCGTAGGGCGGCGAGTCCGGGGAGCCCTCGCGCCAGAAGCGGAGGCTCCCGAGCGGGCCGCGCAGCGTCGCACGCGCCCCCCCGACCGGCTTCCCCCGCGCGTCCTCGACGCGGAGAAGTATCCGCCCGCCGGCGGCGACGGGGACGTCCACGCTCCGGGACTCCCCGGAGACCACCTCGAAGGCGACCTCGGCGGGGGGACGGTCCCGGGGGCGCGCCGAGAGGACGTGGGGCCCGGGGAGGAGCCCACCCGCCCGGAAGGTCCCGTCGTGGGCGGTCGTGACCGCGAGCGGCCGATCGCGCCGCCCGTCCGCCAGCACGCGCGCCACCTCCACGACGACCCCGGCGCCGACGGGGGTCCCCGCAACGAGGACCCGCCCCGCCACCACCCCGCCGCGGACGAGCTTCAGTTCCCCGAGGTCGGTGGGCCTTCCGTCGCGCACCTCGACGCTTTCCATGTGGCCGAGTTCGTCCCCGTAGACGACCCGGACGGAGTACTTCCCGGGCGCGAGGGGACCGATGGCGAAGGTGCGGTCGGCCCTCTCCACCCGGACCTCGACCCGGGGGGGGAGCGGGGCGCAGTCCCCGAGGGCCGTCACGGTCACCGTCGGGACGGTCCCGGGCGGGACCGACGCGGGCGCCACGAGCCTCCCCGTGAGCCCGCCCGGACGCCGCATCCGCACGGTCACGCGCTCGCCGCCGGCCTCGACGCGGCGGACGACCTCCTGGAGGAACCCCGGGGCGACCACAGAGCAGTCGTAGGGCCCCGGGTCGAGGGCGCCCGCCTCGAAGGTCCCCTCGGGGCCCACGACGGCATCCACCGAGGGCCGGCCGCCGGGAGGCGGGGTCGGCTCGACGCGGACGTCGCCGGCGCGGAGCGGTTCGCCCCCGGCGTCCAGGACGAGGCCTCGGACCCAGAGCCCGCGCCGGACCTTCAGCACGAGGGAGGGCGGCGGCTCCACGCCCTCCGCCTGCGCGGGCGCGGACGGGGACTCCCCCTTCGCCTCGGCGGGAAAGAAACCGGCCGCCTCGACCCGCACCGCGAACGGGGACCGCTCCGGCACCCGGGCGGAGAACACGCCGTCGGGCCCCGTCGGGACCCGCGTCCACGTGGTGAAGCGGTCGGCGAAGGGGCGCATCCCCCCGTCCGGCTCCCACCGCAGCGTCACGAGCCCCTCCACCGGCGCCCCCCCCTCGTCCTCGACCCGGCCGCGCACCGGCGCGAGGCGCCTCATGCGGAGGACGACTCCCTCGGCCACCCCCCCCGCGGGGACGCGGAGCGGGCTCGCGGCGCCCGGGGCGAAGCCGTCCCGCCACGAGAAGACCAGCACCTCGCGGCCCTCCGAGGGGACGGGAAGTCCCACGAAGGCGAAGGACCCGTCGGCGGCGCTCCTGGGGCCCACGAGGTCCACGGTTTCCCCCTCGGCGTCCCGGTGGAGCCCCGTGAGGCGCACCCCCGCGAGGGGCCGTCCCTCCAGGTCCACCACGCGCCCCCGGACGGCGATCCCCGGCAGCAGCCTCACCGTCTCGGGCCCCACCCCGGGCATCCCCGCGTCCTCGGCGAGCTGGTGCTGCCGCTGGGCGTAGCCCGCGGCGCGCACCTGGAACGCCTGGAACCAGTAGCCGGGCAGCGTGAACCCACCGTCCGCCCCGGCCCGGAAGTCCAGGGTGCGCCCGTAGTAGCCCCGGACCACGGCCCCGGGGACGGGCCGGCCCGTGGCGGCGTCCACCACGCGACCGCGGACGTCGCGGCCGCGCCGCACGGCGATCCGGAGGAGGTTCTCGCGCCCCGGGGCGACCTCCAGGAGCGCGGGCTGCGGGGTGGGGGCGTGGGCCCCGGGGACGACCATGACGGAGATCCCGCCCGCGGGTGCGGTGAGGGTGAAGTCCCCGCGCGCGTCCGTGGTCGCGACCTCGTGGTAGGGGTGGCCCCTCCCGAGCGCCCACACCTGGACGGGCGCGGCGGGCGGACCCCCGTCCTCCCCGCGCACCTCGCCGCGCACCGCGCAGCCGGGGTGGAGCGTGATCCGCGCCGGGCGGCCGGCGACGAAGGAGGGCCACCCGGGCCTCGTGACCGCGCTCTCCCGGAGCGAGGTCCTCGCGGTCCCCGGCGCGAAGGCGGTGAGGAGGCCGTTGAAGGCGAAGGCGGCCGGGACGGGGCCGACCTCGAACCGTCCGTCAGGGCCCGCCACGGCGCGGGCGTGCACCGCGGGCACGAACCCGGCGCGGCTGCCGTTGGGGAGGGAGACCATCTCCACCGTCGCCCCGCCCACGGGACGCCCCTCCTCGTCCACGACCTCCCCGGTGACCGTCCCCTTCCCGCTCCCGGGCGGGGGGAACAGCTCCTCGGGGCTGAGCTGGAGGTCCGCGGGGTCCCAGGCGACGTCCTTCGCCGCGGCCGGGGCGCCCGGCGGCGCCGTCCCGGAGGAATCGGAGCAGCCGGCCAGCGCGAGCGCGAGGAGGACGGGCGGGGCGGGCCAGGGAAGTCGCATTCTCCGTCGTCTCCGGGCCGGCGGTCCCGGGCGGATTGTGGCGCCGACCCGGGGTGCGCGCCAACTCATTGGCGGCCGGGCCCCTACCGCGACAGGCCGTACTGGGCGATCTTGGCGTCGAGCGTGGGGCGGGAAATCCCGAGGAGCCGCGCGGTCTCCGACTTCTTCCAGCCGGTCCGCCGGAGCGTCTCATCCAGGAGGCGGCGCTCCACGGTCTCCACGGTGTCCCGGACCACGTCCTTCATCGGCCGGTCGGAGACCGTCTCGGCGGGACCGCGCGGGATCGAGGAGCGCCGGATCTCCTCCGTGAGGACCTCCGGGAGGATGACCCGCTCGCTCAGGGCGCAGGCCCGCTGGACCTCGTTGCGCAGCTCGCGCACGTTGCCGGGCCAGTCGTAGCCCACCAGGAGCGCCAGCGCCTCCTCGGTCAGCTCCTTGGGCTCCCCCCCGGCCTCCTTCGCGGCGGCCGCAAGGAAGCGCTGGACGAGGGCCGGGATGTCCTCGCGCCGCTCGCGCAGCGGCGGCAGGTCCACCGTGATCACGGCCAGGCGGTAGAAGAGGTCCTCGCGGAACGTGCCCTCGCGGGCCATGCGCCGGACGTCCCGGTGGGTCGCGGCCACGATGCGCACGTCCACGGGGGTCGCCTTCTTCCCCCCCACGGGGCGGACCTCCCCCACCTCGAGGACGCGCAGGAGCTTGGCCTGCATCTCCATCGGCATGTCGCCGATCTCGTCGAGGAGGAGGGTCCCCCCGTCGGCCTGCTCGATGAGCCCCTTGCGGTCCTGGTCGGCCCCCGTGAAGGCCCCCTTCTCGTGCCCGAACAGCTCGCTCTCGAGCAGCGTCTCCGGGATGGCCGAGCAGTTCTCCGTGACGAAGGGCCCGCGCTTGCGCGGCCCCAGGTAGTGGATGGCCCGCGCCACCAGCTCCTTCCCGGTCCCGCTCTCGCCCTGCACGAGGACGGGCACGCCCGAGTCCACGACGCGGTCGAGGAGCCGGAACAGCTCCACCATCCGCCGGCTCGTCCCCACCATCTCGGGGTAGGAGTAGCGGGGGGCGGGCTCCGCCTGGCGCTCGCGGAGCACGACCCGCGCCCGGGCCAGCTCCGCCCCCTGCCGGCGGACCTGGTCGCGCAGGACCCTGTTCAGCTCCTCCACCTTGTCCTTGGCCCGCGCCAGCTCCGCCTGCCGCCGGTGGTTCTCCTGGAGGAGCCCCGCGTTCTCCAGCGCGATGGCCGCCTGCGCCCCGAAGGCCTCGATGAGCCCGAGGTCGATCTGGCTGAAGACGCCCTCCTCGAAGCGGTTGTCGAGGTAGAGCACCCCCAGGCTCCGCCCGCGGACGGAGAGCGGGACGCACAGCACGGCGCGCAGCTTCATGTAGGCCACCGAGTCGGAGTTCGCGAACCGGGGGTCCAGGGTGGCGTTCGTGGTGAGGATCGGCTTCCCCGTCTTCTCGGCCTGGACCAGGATCGCCTTCGAGATCTTGGCGGCGGCCTTGCGGACCCCCTCGCGGTCGAAGTTGCGCGAGGCGGCCACCTCGAGCTTGTTCTCCTTGTTGCGGAGGACGAGGAAGGCCCGCTCGGACCGGGTCAGATCCACGACGCGGTCGAGGACGAGGTCGAGCAGCCGGTGGAGGTCGGGCTCGGAGTTGAGCGCGTGGGCGATCTCCGTGAGGCGGCGGAGGTCCGGGCCGGCCCCGCGCTCCGGTGCGGGGTGCAACGCGGGGACCTTCGGGGCGTCGGGCGTCTTGCGGGCGGGTTCCTTGGCCCTCATTCCGCCTCCTCCAGGGGCTCCAGCCGGGCGAAGGCGAGGTCCAGCGTCTTCGTGCCCGCCCGGAACTCCACCGTGGCCTTCAGGTGCGACCCCGCGCGCACGAGGCGCCGGAGCCTCCCGGTCCCGAACCGGTCGTGCCGCACGAGGATCCCCTCCCGGAGCCGGCCCGCGTCCCTCCCCGGGACGTCCCCGCGGGGGAGGACCGGCGGCCCCTCCGCGATGGGGTCGAGGGGCGCGGCGGGGTCGAAGGGCGCGGCGGGGTCCTGCGGCGGATCGACGAAGGGGCCGCCGCCCCTCCCGCGCCCCCCGCGGGGCCCGCCGCGACCGCCGGCCCCGAAGGGGCCCCCGGCGGGCTCCGGGAAGGCGTGGCTCTCCCGCCGGACCCCGGCGCTGCCGATCTCGTCGAGGAACGGGGACTCGCGGCGGGTCTCCTCCGGGCCGCTGGCCCACCGCGGGGCCCGGAGCGAGCAGGAGAGCCACAGGAGGCGCATCGCCCGCGTCATGCCGACGAAGAGGAGGCGGCGCTCCTCCTCCGCGGGGTCCCACGGCACGCCGCCGGGGCCCCCCGGCGGCGCCTCCCCGTCGTCGTCGCGGGCGAAGGGGCGCTCGTAGGGGACGAGCCCCTGCTCGACGCCGACGATGAAGACCGCGGGGAACTCGAGCCCCTTGGCCGTGTGGAGGGTCATCAGGGAGACCCGGGGCTGCGACGGGTCGTAGCGGTCCTGGTCGGAGACCAGGGCCGCCTCCTCGAGGAACCCCTCCAGGCCGCGCCTCCCCCCGTCCCGCTCGTCGTAGGAGGCGGCGGCCACGAGGAGCTCCTCCACGTTCTCGGCGCGCTCCGGGTGGTCGTCGGGCCAGTGCTCCCGGAGCCACTCGAGGTAGCCCGTGGAGTCCACCACCTCGCGCAGCAGCGGGAGGACCGGCGCGGCGGGCCGCCCGAGGAGGTCGCGCAGCCGCTCGGCCACGGCGTCCACCGCTTTCCCTGCCCGGCCGCGGACCCCGCAGGCCTCCCCCTCGAGGAGGATCGCGTCCCGTGCCGGGATCGAGCGCCCCCGCGCCGCCTCGAGGACCCGGGCGACGCTCCCGTCCCCGGCGCCCCGCCCCGGCGCGGTGAGGACCCGGACTGCCGCCTCCTCGTCCCGCGGGTTCGCGAGCAGGCGGAGCCAGGCCACCAGGTCCTTCACCTCCGCGCGCCCGAAGAACTCGACCCCGCGCACGACGCGGTAGGGGATCCGGCGGGCCCGGAGCCCCCGCTCCACGGCGCGCGAGCGGGCGTGGACCCGGTACAGGACCGCGGCGTCCGCCGCGGAGCCTCCGGCGTCGATCCAGGCGCGGACCTCGTCCGCCACCGCCTCCCCCTCGCGGTCCACGCCGGGGAAGGACAGGACGCGCACGGGTTCCCCGTCGGCCGCGTCCGTGAGGAGCGTCTTGTCCAGGCGCGCCCGGTTGTGCCGGATGAGGGAGTCGGCAGCCGCGAGGATCCGGCGGGAGGAGCGGTAGTTCCGCTCCAGGCGGACCACCTTCGCGTCCGGGAACTGGGCCTGGAACTCGAGGATGTTCCGGAGGTCGGCCCCCCGCCACCCGTAGATCGACTGGTCCGGGTCCCCGACGGCGCAGAGGTTGCGCGTCCCCGAGGCGAGCGCGCGCGCCAGGAGGAACTGCACCCGGTTCGTGTCCTGGTACTCGTCCACCAGGACGTGCCGGAGGCGCGCGGCGTAGCGCGCGAGGACGTCGGGCCTCTGCTCGAGGAGCCGCCACGCCCGGAGGAGGAGGTCGTCGAAGTCCAGGGCCCCCGCCCCCGCCAGCGCCTCCTCGTACCGCGCGTAGGCCCGGGCCATCCCCTCCTCGCGCGGTCCCCAGGCGGCCTCGCGCGCCCCCGCGGGGAGGACCCCCTCGTTCTTCCACCGGGAGACGCGGGCCCCCAGGGCCCCCGGGGTGAACAGGTCCGCGGCGAGGTCCATCTCGCGCAGCACCCGGCGCAGCAGCCGCCTCCGGTCCTCCTCGTCGTAGATGGAGAAGGCCCGCGGGAGGCCTGCGGCCTCCGCGTTCTCGCGGAGGACCCGTGCGCAGGCGGAGTGGAAGGTGGAGACCCAGAGCCCCTCGGAGGGGACGAGCCGGCGGACCCGCTCGCGCATCTCCGCGGCCGCCCGGTTGGTGAAGGTGACCGCCAGCAGCCCCTCCGGGCCGACCCCCTGCCGCAGCAGCCAGGCGAGCCGGTGGGTCACCACGCGGGTCTTCCCCGAGCCCGGTCCCGCCGCCACGAGGAGGGGGCCCTCGCCGTGGGTGACGGCCTCGCGCTGCGCCTCGTTCAGCCCGGAAAGCAGGTCTTGCAAGGTTGGTAAGGGTGAGTTTACGGGAACGCCCTCCCTTCCCCATGGCAACCCGCCCCCGCCCTCCCCCGCGCCCGCCGCCCGGACCCTTGACAGGGGCCCCCCGCCCCCGCAGGATCCCCACCGGGTAGCGACCGTCCCGACCGCCGCTCCTCGCGGGACCCGGGACGGCCGCGGACCTCGAGGGGGAACCATGGGAGCCGCGTCAGGCCGGACGGGGAGCCGCCCGACGGTCCTCGCCGCTCTTACGGCCCTCTCCCTCCTCGCCGGGAGCCCCCCCGGGCGCGCGGGGGACGACGAGGCGAAGGACGCCGGGCCGAAGCTCGCCAACGACCCGAAGGCCCCGCTGCCGGAGCGCACGGGCCAGGCGATCGACTCCGGCGTGGCCTGGCTCCGGAAGAAGGCGGAGGCGAGGGGGAACTGGTCCCTGGCGATCAAGGGGGACGAGCCCTACGAGAAGAGGGAGAACGCGGAGGAGTACAAGTACCCGGCCGGGTGCACCGCGCTGTCGCTGTACACCCTCCTCAAGTGCCAGGTGCCTCCCACGGACCCCGTCGTCGTCAACGGCTTCAAGTGGCTGAAGGAGAACGCGGGCGGGAACCTGGACGCGAGGCGCACCGTCTGGAAGGCGAAGGCCTCCATCCCGGGGACGACCTACGAGATCGCCGCCGTCATCCTCGCCATCGAGGCGCGGTCGAACCCCCACAAGACGGAGAGGGAGCGGGAGCGGAGCCTCCGCCTCCGGATCAAGAAGGGGGAAAAGCTCGCCCTGGGCGTGAGGCTCCCTCCGGAAGACGCCGCGTGGATGAAGGAGCTCGTCACGGCGCTCCTGCGCCGGCGCTACACCCCCTCGACCGGGTGGAGGTACGGCCTCGGGCAGCCCGAGCCCCGCGGCCCGAGCGACATGAGCAGTTCCCAGCTCGCGATGCTGGCGATCCTCGCCGCCGAGCGCTGCGGGGTCTCCCAGCCCGACAAGTTCTACCTCGAGGTCCTCGACTGGACGCTCCGGCAGCAGGAGGACGCGGGCCCGAAGGTGAAGCGCTGGGAGCCCCCCTCCCCGGCCACGGACTCCTCGATCTCCAGGCCGGTCGATGTCCTCGACGAGGCGCGGGGGTGGCCCTACATGAAGTTCTCGTCGGTCGCGAAGGACACCCGGTCCACGGCCGGGATGACCGCCTGCGGGCTCGCCAACGTCGCCATCTGCTCGACCGTCCTCGAGTCCCGGGAGAGCAAGCAGTTCGACGGCGCCTACGCCGGGAGGGCGGAGAAGGCCTGGAACGACGGGATCGCCTGGCTCCAGTCCCACTGGAGCGTGGCCGAGAACGCCAACGCGGGCGGGTACCACATCTACTGGCTCTACTGCCTCGAGCGGCTCGGGGACCTCAAGCGCGCCAACCTCGTGGCCGGGCACGCCTGGTACGAGGAGGGAGCCCAGGTCCTCGTGGACAGCCAGGACTCCAGCGGGGCCTGGCTCACGGACAACACCCACGAGCCCCACGACCTGCTGGCGACCTGCTTCTCGCTCCTGTTCCTCAACCGCACCACCCCCGCCATCACGGCCAGGTGAAGCGAACCTAGAAGTCCCCCAGGCGCATCCCCGTGCGGCCCCCCTTGAGGGTCACGCGGACCTCGGCCCCGTCCCGCCAGAGGGTGATCTGCGCGGGCTCGTCCCGCTCCACGAGACTCCAGCCCTCCCGGAAGTCGTTGGCCCTCGTGACGTCGATCTCCGCGAACCGGAGGACGACGTCCCCCTCCTTGACGCCCGCCTTCGCCGCCGCGGAGCCCTCGTCCACCTCGTTGACGACGGGGACGGGGTCCTCGGCCGTGCGCCCCTCGCGGGGCGTCGATCGGAACTTCGCCGCGACGCGGAGACCCCGCCACTGCCGGACCTCCGGGTCCGCCCGGCCCGCGGCGGCGGCCAGCGCGCGGTCGAAGGACGCGACGGCGTCGGCGAAGCGCCCGGTCCGGACAAGGATCTCGCCCAGGCGCGCGTGGCTCCCCGCGTCCCCGGGGGAGCGGTCCACGATCCGCCGGAGGACCCCCTCGGCGGCGGCCCAGGCTTCCTGGGCGTACAGCTCCCGGGCGAGCATGCGGAGCGCCACGGGGCAGTCCTCCGCCGCGAGGTTGGCCAGCGCGGCGTCGAGCGCGGCCAGGCCGTTCGCGACGGCCCCCCGGAGGAGGGACGCCCGCGCGAGGCCGAGCGCCGCCATCGCGTCCCCGGGGACGACTTCCGCGAGGCGCGCGTAGGCGGCCTCCGCCGCCTCCCAGTCCGCGTCCCGGAGCGCCCGGGCCACCGCGGCCCGCAGCCGAGCGACGGGGGGCTCGGCCTCCACCCTCTTCACCGCCAGGTAGCTGCCGTAGACCTGGACCTCCTCATCCGTGAAGTCCCGGGGCAGCCTCGACCGGAGCGCCTGGAGGAGCGAGGGGGGGTCGAAGTCCCAGAGGTCGATGCGGGACTCCAGCGAGGCGAGGATCTTCTTCCCGGAGGGCGAGAACCGGCACCGCCCCACGCCCGCGCCGCAGGCGAGGGAGAGGATCTGGTGCCCCGAGAGGTCCCAGAGGCGGATCGTGCCGTCGGCGGAGGCCGTGGCCAGCCGGTCCCCCCCCGGCGAGACGTCCACCGAGTGGACGGGCCCCTCGTGCCCCCGCAGCAGCGCCAGGCGGTGCCCCGCCAGGTCCCACAGGCGTGCCGTCTCGTCGTCGGAGGCGGTGAGGACCCGGTCCCCGCGCGGGTTGAAGACCGCGTGCGTGACGTCGTCGTCGTGGCGGAACGTCGCGAGCCGCTTCCCCGCGCGGTCGAAGAGCATCGCGGAATAGCCCTCCATCCGGAGGAGGAACCGGTCGCCGGACGGCGAGAAGCCGGCGCACTCGTTCTCCGGCTCGGAGGAACCGAGGCGGACGCGATCCACCTCGGCGAGGACCTTCCCCTCCTTGTCCCAGAGCCGCGCGGTCCCCCTCGAGGAGTAGGAGGAGCCGTCGCGGAGGACCGTGCGGTGGACCGTGAGGACGAGGTCCCCGCCGGGGGCGAGGACCGCGTACTCGACGGGCTCGGCGCTCACCTCCTCCCCGTGCTCCGGGACGAGCCGGAGGACCTCCTTCCCCTCCAGGTCCCAGAGCCTCGCGGTCTCGTCCGCCGACCAGGAGAGGATCCGCTTCCCGTCCGCGGACCAGGCGCACCCCCGGACGAGTCCCTCGTGCCCCTTCAGCCTGAGGGCGAGCTTCCCGTCCATCCCCCAGACCAGCACCTCCTTCCGGAAGGCCGTCAGGATCCGGTCCCCGGAGGGGGAGAACAGGGCGCGGTCGTTCCCGCGATTGCCGTCGTCCCGGCTGGGGCGCCACGACGCGAGGACCTTCCCGGCCATGTCGAGGAGCGTCAGTCCCCCCGAGACGACCGCGACCCGGTCTCCCGCGGGGGAGAGCAGGGCGTCGGAGTCCCACTGCACCGTGCAGGGGACGTTCGTCACCTCCCCGCCGGCGGCGGACCAGACCCGGAACTTGTCGGAGTTGTAGTCGAGCGCCACGACCTGGTCCCCGGCGGCCGTGAAGTGCAGGCCCACGAGCCTGTCCGTCTTGCCCTCCCAGGTCGCGACCTCGTGTCCGGAGCGGTCCCAGATCCGGATCGTCCCGCCGTTGAACGCCCCCGCGACCCGGTCCCCCTTCGCGGACCAGGCGACGCCCGTGAGCGGCTTCTCGCTGTGCTCCAGGTCCGCGACCTTCTGGCCCGACGGGTCCCAGATCGCCACGGGGCCCTGGCCCCCCGACCAGGCGACGAGGGCGTCGCCCGTGGGCGAGAACGCGGTCCTCGGGGACGTGTCCGCCTCCTCGCCGTCCTTGCGCGGGAGCCGGATCTCGCCGACCCGGTTCCCGGCCAGGTCGAGGAGGCGCAGCGTCGCGGGCGCCTGGGCGAGGACGATCCTCCCCCCGTCCGGGGAGAACACGACTTCCCCGATCCCCTCCTTCCGGGTCCCGAGGACCGCGACCTCGTTCCCCAGGGAGTCCCAGAGGCGCAGCGCCCCGGGGGCCCCCTCCTTCCCCGAGGACCCGGTGACGACCCGGTCCCCCTTCGGGGAGACGATCACGGTGTCGAAGGTCTCCTCCTCGCGGGAGAAGGCGGCGAGGATCCTCCCCGAGAGGTCGAGGAGGCGCGCGGTCCCGTCCACGGAACGCACCAGCACCCGCTCCCCGCCGGCGACGGCCGTGGCCCACCGCAGCCTCGGCTCCTTCCCCCCGATGGAGAGGAGCGACCGGCCGGAGAGGTCCCAGACCTGCGCGGTCCCCTGCGCCGGAGCGACGGTCAGGACACGGCTCCCCTTGCCGACGAAGGCCGCGTAGTGAACCGCGCTGGAGTGTCCCTTGAGGACGACGGCCTGCTTCCCGTCGGGGTCGAGGAGGCGCGCCGTCGCCTCCGACCCCGGGACGAGGAGGAGCTTCCCGTCCGGGGAGAAGGAGGGCAGGAAGTCGGACTCCAGGTCCGCCTGGTCGGGGGAGAAGACCGTGGCCTTCCCCGCCAGGTCGAAGACCGTCGCGGAGCCGCCCCCTCCCGAGGTCACCACCCGGTCCCCGGCCGCGGAGAACATCCCCGTCCCCCGGCCGAAGCCGAGCGCGCGGAAGTGCGGGCGGACGCCCGGCTCCCAGAGCCGCACCGTCCCGTCCTGGGAGCCCGTGGCGACGCGCTTCCCGTCGGGCGAGAACGCGGCGCACAGGATCGGCCGCTCGTGCCCGGCCAGGGTGAGGTCGGGCCGGTCCCCCCCGGTCCAGAGGGACGCGACGCGGTCCGCCGCGACGGTAAGGAACGCCGGGTTCCCTCCCTCCGACGGCCGGAACACGACCAGGTGGGTGTCCCCGGACGAGTAGCTCGAACGGCCGGGGCGGTAGGTCGAGAGGCTCCCGACCTCCTTGCCCGTCTTCGCGTCCCAGAACTTGAGGAACCCGTTCCCGAGCGTGTAGACGCGGCCGGGGTCCCCGCCGAGGAACCCCGCGGCCGCGAGGTTCTGGCCCACCCCCCCGAACCCCGCGAGCCGCTTCCCCGCGGCGTCCCAGAGCGTCGCCCCGTGGCTCCGCGACAGCGTGAGGACGCGCGAGCCGTCGCGGGAGAAGGAGGCCCCGAGGACTTCCCACCCGTAGCTCCTCCCTTGCGGCGTCCCCTGCGGCATCTTCTCGTCCTTGAGGACGACCGGCGCCCCCCCGACGAGGTCGTAGAGGCGCGCCGTCCCGTCGTCGGACCCGGTGACCACCCGGTCCCCCCTGGGCGAGAACTCCGCGCAGCGGATGTCGTCGGTGTGGCCCTCGAGCGTGGCGAGCTTCTTCCCCGCGTCGTCCCAGACGAGGACCGAGTGCTCCTGCTTCGTCTCGAGGACCCTCCGGGCCGCCTCATCGACCCGGACCACGGTCGTCCGGTTCCACGCCCCGAGGAACCGGTCCCCGGCCGGCGAACCCTGCACGAAGGAGAGGCCCTCCCCGGGACCCTCGACCGCCAGGAGGCTCCGGCCCTCGAAGTCGAGGACGGCGACCCGGCCGTCGGAGAAGCCGGCCAGGACCCGGTCCCCGGGAGGGAGGAAGCAGGTGCTCTCGAGGCCCACCTCGCCGACGCGGAGGGTCCCCGTCCGCTTGAGGTCCCGGTCGAGGAGCGCCAGGGACCTCGCGGGCCCTTCCACGACGAGCAGGCGGTCCCCCCCGGCCGCGAGGACGAGGTCCCTCGTCCCGGAATCCAGCTTCGCCTTCCCCTTCTCCACCCCGGTGGCGTCCCAGGAGTGGACGTCGCCCCGGGCGGCCGCCGTGAAGATGGCGTCCCCCTTCGGCGAGAACCGCGCGGCGACGAGCGGCCCGGAGTCCGGGCGCAGAACGCCCCGCGAGGCCCCCGTGGCGTCCCAGAGGCGCGCGGTCCCGTCGATGGAGGCCGTGAGGACCCGGTCGCCGGACGGGGAGAAGCACGCCCCGACCACCTGCGCCCCGTGCCCCTCGAGGAGGGCCAGCGGCTTCCCCGCGCGGTCGAGGACCCTCGCCACGGGGTCGTTCGACCACAGGAGCACCCTCCCCCCGCCCGGGTCGAAGGCGGCCCCGGCGACCGGCCCCTCCTGGCGCCAGAGGACGCGGCCTTCCCCCCGCGGGGTCCAGAGGCGGACCGTCCCGTCCTCCGAGGCGGTGAGCACGGCGTCGCCGGTCGGGGAGAAGGAGACCGCCTGCACGGCCGCTTCGTGGCCGCGGAGGACCGCCCCGGGCTTCCCGTCCGGGGACCAGAGCCGCACGGTCCCGTCCTCGGAGGCCGTGGCCAGGAGGTCCCCGGCCGGCGAGACGGCCAGGGCGGTCAGGCCGGCGAAGTGCCCCCGGAGGACCGCGATCTCCTTCCCGGACGCGTCCCAGAGGCGGGCGGTCCCGTCCTCGGAGGCCGTGGCGACCCGGTCGCCGGAGGGCAGGAACGCCACGGCGCGCACGGCTTCCTCGTGCCCGCGCAGCACGCGCCGCTCCTCCCCCCCGGGGGCGACGAGGTAGCAGTTCCCGTTGTCCGTCCCCGCGAGGACCCGGTCCCCGCGCGGGGAGACCGCCAGGACGGTCAGCCCCTCCCGCCTCCCGCCGAGCACGAGCCGCTGTCTCCCCTCGAGGTCCCAGAGGCGGGCGGTCCCGTCGCGCCCGTCGGAGAGGACGCGGTCTCCCTTCGGCGAGAAGAACACCCGGCCGACGGCGTCGTCGTGCCCGAGGAGGATCCGCGTCTCGAGGTCGTGGTCGAGGGCGGTGTACAGCGCCTGGAGGGCCTGGGGGCTCTCCGCGTCGAGCGCCAGCGCCTCGCGGGCCAGCAGCACGGCCAGCGTCGGACGGGAGGCCGAGAGGGCGTCGTGGGAGTGCGCGACCAGGGCGAGGCTCCGCGTCCGCTTCTGCTCCCTCTCCTTCTCCGCCTGTTCCGCCTGGAGCTTCTCGAAGTTCTGCTGCGCGGCCTGGCGCGCCTCCCTCTCCTTCCTCTCGGCCTCCTGGGTCTTCCTCGTCTTCTCCTCGGCGATGCCCCGCTGCTCCTCCGCGGTCGCGAGCGCCTTCGTCTTCTCCCTCTCCTGCGCCCGGGCATCCGCGAGCAGCCGCACCGACACCCCCAGCCCGGCGGCCAGGGCCACGAAGATCCCGAAGACGCTCGCCGCCAGCGCGGGGTTGCGCTGCACCCAGCGCCCGAGCTTGACGCCCGGGCCCGCCGGCTTCGCGTGGATGGGCTCGTACTCGCGGACCCGCCGCAGGTCCTCGGCGAAGTCGAGCGCCGTGGCGTACCGGCGGTTGCGGTCCTTCTCCATGGCCGTCTCGATCACGACCTGGAGGTCGCGCCGGATGTGCGGGTTGAAGCGGCGGGGGCTCTCCGGCTCCGTGGCGAGGATCTTCTGGTAGAGCACGTCCAGGGTCGGGGCCTCGAAGGGGAGCTTCAGGGTGAGGCACTCGTAGAGGGTCGCCCCCAGGCTGTAGACGTCGGTCCGCCGGTCGAGCTTGATCCGCTGGGCGGTGAGCTGCTCGGGGCTCATGTAGGCCGGGGTCCCCATGAGCGACCCGGTCATCGTGAGCTGCGCGTCGGTCTCGTCGCGGGCGAGCCCGAAGTCGAGGATCACGGGGTCCCCGTTGCTGAGGACCATGATGTTGCCGGGCTTGATGTCCCGGTGGACGAGCCCCGCCCCGTGGGCCGCGTGGAGGGCGCGGGCGGCCTTCTCGACGAGCAGCACCACCCGGTGGATCTCCTCGCGCCCCTCGAGCGACGAGGTGGAGGGCCCGCCCGCCGGCGGCCGGGGCGCCCCCTCCGCCTCCGGGAGGCGGGTGACGGTGAGCCCGGCCGCCTTCGACTGCCCGTCGCGGGACTGCTGGATCCAGGTCGCCAGGCTCTCCCCCTCCAGGGGGCGCATCGCGATGTAGGGGATCTCCCCCTCGAGGTCCGCCTCGTAGACGGCGCAGATCCCCGGGTGGTCGAGGCGGGAGGCCACCTCGGCCTCGCGGCGGAACCGCTTGAGGAGCTGTTCGCTCTTGGCGTAGCCCGGGGCGAGGACCTTCAGGGCGACGCGACGGACGAGGCGCGTGTCCTCGGCGAGGAACACGACCCCCATGCCGCCGCGGCCGAGCTCCTTGAGGATGCGGTAGGGGCCGATCCGCTCCTCCCTCCCGGCGGCGCGGCCCGCCCCGGGCGCGGGGGGGCCCCCGGGGACCCCGGGGAGATCGGGGGTGGGAGGGCCACGCTGGACCGTCGCCCCGTCGCTCGCCTCCGGCCCGGGGGCGAACGCCAGGTACTCCTCGGCGACGAGTTCCCAGAACCCGGGGAAGAGCTTCTTGTAGTCGGTGACGCGCTTGAGCGCCCTCCGGGCGCGGTCGGCGTCCATGAGCTTCCGCACCGCCTGGCGGACGCGCTCGGACTCGGGGTTGGAGGGCACGGGTGGGACCGATGATCGGCCGCGGGTACGGTGCCAGGCACCTTTTTTATCCGCCCCGCCTCTCCGGCCCTCGAGCGGCGCGAGAGACACGACCGCGGAAGTAAAAAAGTGCCTGGCACCGTACGATTCCCTATCCTCGCGGGACCGGCGCGACGGGAGCCGAGCGAGCGGAGGCGGGCGGATGGGCACGAAGGGGATCGGGGTGGACGCCGTCGAGGTACAGCGCATCCGCGCCCTCCTCACGGAGCGCGGGAGGGCGTTCAAGAAGAAGGTCTTCACCCGGGAGGAGCAGGGCCTGTTCGAGGGCGCCCCGGACGCCCACATCCACATCGCCGGCCGCTTCGCCGCCAAGGAGGCGGTCCTCAAGGTCCTCGGGACCGGGTGGGGGCAGGGGATCTCCTGGCAGGACGTGGAGGTCCTGGCGGACCGGAACGGCGTCCCGGTCGTCCACCTCCACGGCCGGGCCGAGGGCAGGGCCCGCGAGCTGGGCATCGGCCGGATCCTCCTCTCCATCACCCACACGGCCGAGCTGGCGATGGCCACGGCCCTCGGGGAGTAGGCGCCCGGGCCCACCCCGATGGGCTCTCCCGGCCCCGGCGCGGTGGACGGCGGCCCGCCCGGTCCCTTCGCGAGGGCGGGGGACGGCCTCCACCTCGTCTTCGGGCTCTTCCTCTTCGCCATGGCCCTCGCGTCGCTCGCGGCGGGGAGGCCCCGGGGAGGAGCGGCCGTCGCCTTCTTCGGGGGGACCCTCGCCGCGACCGCGCTCCTCGTGCGCGCCGCGGGCCGCACCTCCCCCGGGCCGTCGCGGGCGCTCAGGCGGCTGCACCTCGTCTACCCGCTCTTCCTGGTGTCCGCCGTCTTCGCCGGCCTCCGCTTCGTCGTCCCCGCGCTCCCGGTCCGGGACGACCTCCTCTACGACCAGGCCCTGGCCCGGATCGACAGGGACTGGTTCGGAGTGGACGTCGTCGGGATGAGCGTGGGCGCCATCGACGCCCGCCCCCTCCTCGCGGACGCCCTGATGGTCTTCTACGTCCTCTACTTCCTCATGCCGGTCGTGCTCCTCGCGGCACTGCTGCTCCGCGGCCAGACGTCCGCGGTCTACCGCACCTCCTTCGTCGTGAGCCTCGGCCTGTACGCCTCCTACGTGGGGTACCTCCTCGTGCCGGCCTTCGGGCCGCGGGCCGCCTACGTGCACCTGTCCCCCCCCCTCCCCCGGGGCAACCTCACCGGGGCCCTCCACGACATCCTCCTCGGCCTGGAGCCGCAGCCCTACGACGCCTTCCCCAGCGCCCACGTTGTCATGGGGGTCCTCTGCGCCGTCCTCGCATGGCCCCTGGGAGGAGTCCTCCGGTGGGGGATGGCCGTCGTCGCGGCCGGGACCGTGGCCTCCACGCTCCTCCTCCGCTACCACTACCTCGTGGACGACCTCGCGGCCCTGGCCGTCGTGGCCGCGGCGCTGCTGGCCGCCGGCGCCCTCCAGCGCCGCGCCGCCCGGCGCCGGGCGGCCCCCGGGGGCCACGGGGAGAGGATGGAGGAGTTCCTGGGCGGGGGGTGAGCGCGGTCGGCTCCTCGCTGAATCGAGCGGGTGCGCTTCTCGCAGCGGAGGCGGGTAGGGGTAGGGGCAAGGGTACGGGCAGACTCGACGGGATTCCCCCCTGCCCTTACCCATACCCCTACCCGCCGTTCGTCCAAGGCAGCCGACCCACTCCGAACGGCGAAGAACCACGCGGTCCCGCCCCTGCCTGCCTCCTTGCGGATCCCCTCCCGGCGCGCCTAGACTTCCCCGGCCTGGCGGAAGGGTCGGCGGGAGGGAAGATGGACGGGAAAGCGCGCCGGGAGGGGTCTGTCGCCACGCCGGCGCTCCCCCCGCCCGCGTGCGCGGGGGGGACCCCGGGGGGGCGCCCCCCGCGCACGCCCCTGGCCGCAGGAGTCCTCCTCTCCGTCCCCCGTTTCGCCCTGGCCGCCCTCCCGGCGGCGGCCGTCGCCTGGGTCGGGGACCCCTGGCTCACCGGGACCTGGTTCGTCGCCGCCCGGATCGCCTACGCCTCCTACGTGGCCACGGCCCTGCGCCGGGAGGAGACCCGGCAGGTCTTCACGCGTCGGGGCGGTCCGGAGGAGGGCTTCCGTCGGTTCCGCAGGACGGTTTCGCTGCTCATGGACCACGACGCCGCGGCGTTCGTGGGGGTGTGCCTGGTGACCCGGGGGACGATTCCCCTTCCGCCGGCCGCCGAGATCGGCTGCATCGCGGCGGCGGCCGTCCTCATCGTCGCCGGGTTCGCGATGAAGGCCTGGGCCGCCGCCTCGGTCCCGCCCGGGACCTACTACTGGCGGGACTTCTTCGTGCCCCCCCCTCCCACCGCGGTCAGCCTCTCGGGCCCCTACCGCTGGTTCACCCACCCGATGTACTCCCTCGGCTACATCCACGCCTGGGGCCTGGCCCTGGGGTTGAGGTCCTGGCCGGGCCTGGCCGCGTCGGCGATGGCGCAGGTCGCGATGTTCGCGGTGGCCCGCTGGGTGGAGGAGCCCCACTACCGCAGGATCTACGGCGAGCCCGCGGACGCGCCCCGCCCCTTCCTGCCGCCCCGCTAGGCGTCGTCAACGCCCCGCCGCCGCCCTCCGGGCGCGGACCGCGGCGAGGCTCTCCGGCGTCGTCTCCCAGCGGCGGTGGAACCAGACCCACTGCTCCGGCCTCGCGAGGATCTCGGCCTCCACGACCGCCGACCACCCCTCCGTGAGCCGGCGCAGCTCCGCGTCCCGGTCCGCGGCCGCCGGGTCGGGGACGATGGGCGCGTGGAACACGGCACGGTGGCGCGACCGCCCCTCCCGCCTGAGGAAGCTGAGGACGATGGGGACGCCGGCCGCGAGCGCCATGGACGCGGGCCCGCTCGGCGTGTAGGCGGGCCGCCCGAGGAACGGCACGAAGATCCCCTCCAGCCGGTCGATGTCCTGGTCCGGGAGGATCCCCACCACCGCCCCCTCGCGCAGCGCGCGGAGGATCCCGCGGGGGTTGGTCTGCGAGATCGTCTCCACCCCCACCTCCCGCCGCATCTCCATGACCATGTCGTCCGCGTCCCCCTCCCGGGGCTTGCGGCCGACGACCCGGAGGTCGCACCGGCGCCCCACGAGCGCCGCGAGCATCTCGAAGTTCCCGAAGTGGGCGGTGACGATGATCGCCCCCCGCCCTCCCTCCCGGATCGCCCGGATGTGCTCCTCCCCCTCCCAGGCGACGACCCTCTTCTCGAAGGCCTCGACCCCCGCCCGGCGCACCCAGAGCCGCTCCGCCACCGCCCTCCCGAGGTTCACGAAGACCGCCCGCGCGATCCGGCGCCGTTG